>ONET01000028.1 GCA_900316905.1 uncultured Treponema sp. | reverse complement strand
CCGTTGTCTGCGAGAAAGTGTCGGAAAGCAAATCACTGATTGAAACCAAGTCGCTTCCGGGAAGCCCGCTGTCCGCAAGCGAAAAGAGCATGTTGCGGCCGTACAAAAACTGGTAGTGCTGGGGGTTTCGCAAAGTGAATTCAACTTCGTAGGAGTCTTCGTAGGAAAGGCAGATGTTTCCGTATTTGTCGATCGGAGCGCCGGCCGGAGAGATTTTATACGCCTCGATTGAGGCGGTGCTGGTCATTTCCTTAAAGTAGGCGCCGGCCTTGTTTTGGAATGAATTTTCGTCAAAGCCAAAATCGCAGGACGCAAGCAAAAAGGCGAGCGCGGCGGCGGCGGAGAAAAAAAGTTTTCTCAAAAAAAATTTTCCCATAAAAACCCAATATATTTTACCGCTCTTATAGAAAATAATCAAGAAAAAATTAAAAAAATTAAAAAAATTAAAAAAATTAAAAAAATTAAAAAAATTAAAAAAATTAAAAAAATTAAAAAAATTAAAAAAAAAGCGCGGCCCGCCCCTCCTTGAAAAAAGCCGCGCTTTTCGGTAAATTCAGCCTATGGACACGGCTCAAAAGACACAGGAACAGGCGGAACTCTTAAAAAACCGGACGGCAAAGAACCACAAGCAATTGCGAAAGTGGGCGCGAAAAAATCTCGTCACCTGCTTTAGGCTCTACGACCGCGACATCCCCGAAATTCCTCTTGCCGTAGACCTTTACGAATTCCTTCCCGACGACGTTGTGACGCCAGCCCAAGCCGCTTCTTTTTTGCAAGCGCAAGCCGCCGCCGAAAGCCAAAACCAGCCGGGAGCCGCCTGTCGCAGGCTTCAAAGAACTTGGCTTAAAGTCTTTTTGTATGAGCGGCCCTACGAAAAGCCCGAAGACGAGGAACAAGCCTGGCTTTCCGCGATGACAAGCGCCTTGGCCGAATGTCTTGGAATCGACAAGGGCCGCATAGCCGCAAAGACAAGGGCCCGCGAAAAAGGCGGCTCCCAGTACGCCCAGGAAAAGTCGCCGCAAAACAAAAAGGCTTTTCACGACAAAAAAGCCGGCCGCGTCTTTGAAAACGGCTCGATATTTTTCGTCGACTTGGAAAGCTATTTGGACACAGGACTCTTTTTGGACATGCGGCCGGCGCGCGCGATGATAAAGGCCAATTCCGGCGGAAAGCGGGTCTTAAACTTGTTTTGCTACACTTCAAGCTTTTCGGTCGCGGCGGCGGCGGGCGGAGCCAAGGCCGTAAACAGCGTGGACCTTTCAAACACTTACCTTGACTGGTCAAAGAAAAACTTTAGCGCGAACGGCTTTGAGCCGGAAAATTTCACCTGGACCAAGGGCGACGTCATGGCCTTTTTGGACCAGGCAACCGCCCGCCGCGAGCTCTACGACATAATAATTTTGGACCCGCCCACGTTCAGCAACTCCAAGTCAGCAAAGAACGCCTTGGACACAAAGCGCGACTGGCCCACTCTTTGCCAAAAATGCCTAAAGCTTTTGAACAAGGACGGCGAGCTTTACTTTTCGACAAACGCCAAAAGCCTAAAATTTGACGCCGCCCTTTTACCGGCCGCCCGCGCGCAAGAAATCACCGAACAAACGACGGACATGGACTTTAAAACAAAAAAGAGCCACAGAATGTGGCTCCTTCAAAACGCGGAACAATAGCCTTAGTTGGCGGCCTTGATTCCGTAGCGCTTGTTAAAGCGGTCGATGCGTCCGGCTGTGTCAACGAGCTTCTGCTTTCCTGTGTAGAAGGGGTGGCAGGCCGAGCAAATTTCAACGTGAATGTCCTTTACAGTTGAACGAGTTTCGATTACGTTTCCGCAAACGCAAGTGATTTTTGTGAGCGTGTACTCAGGATGAATGTCTTTTTTCATCAGTTCCTCCAATATATATTTGAAAAGTCTTGCCCTGCGGCGCGGAGCCGGAATTTTCCGCTCAAGCCGCCGCCACAAAACTTGCCAAATTAAATTTAAGTGCGACAATTATAACGAAAAAGCCGCCATTTTGTCAACTAGCGCCGCTCGTGTTATCGAACGCAAAACCAAAATAGTTGTTTCGAGCGGATTTTCCAATTACGGCGCTCGCATAAGGCGGCTCGCGCCTAATTGGAGCGCGTTTCATCAGCTCGCGCGAACAGCGGACTTTTCCTCGCTTAATTCGCCGCGCTGCCGGTGTTCATCGAGGCCAGGAAGGCGGCGTTGTCCTTGCTCTTTCTCATGCGGTCAAGGATAAGCTCGGTGATTTCCGCGTCTTCCATAGGATTGATGACCTTGCGCAAAACCCAAAGCTTTTGAAGCTCCTCTTCGGTAAGCAAAAGCTCCTCTTTGCGCGTGCCCGACTTCTTGATGTTGATGGCCGGGAAAAGGCGGCGCTCGGCCAGCTTTCTATCCAAGTCGATTTCGCTGTTGCCGGTTCCTTTGAACTCTTCAAAGATGACTTCGTCCATGCGGCTTCCGGTCTCTATCAAGGCCGTTGAAATGATTGTAAGAGAGCCGCCTTCCTCGATGTTTCGGGCCGCGCCGAAGAATCTCTTGGGCTTGTGAAGCGCGTTGGAATCCACGCCGCCCGACAATACCTTTCCGCTGGTGGGAACCGTCTGGTTGTAGGCGCGCGCCAAACGCGTGATGGAATCCAAGAAAATAACGACGTCGCGCTTGTGTTCCACCAAACGCTTGGCCTTTTCCAAAACCATTTCGGCCACGTTGACGTGGCGCTGGGCCTGCTCGTCAAAGGTCGAAGAAATTACTTCCGCCTTAATAGAGCGCTCCATCTCGGTGACTTCCTCGGGGCGTTCGTCAATCAAAAGGACGATAAGGTAAACTTCGGGATTGTTGGCGGTTATCGCGTTGGCTATCTTTTGCATAAGCGTGGTCTTTCCGGCTTTTGGCGGAGCGACAATCAAAAGGCGCTGGCCCTTTCCGATCGGGCTAAAGAGATCCACGATGCGGGTTGAAAGCTCTGTGGAAACCGTCTCAAGCTTGAACTTTTCGTTAGGATAAAGGGGCGTGAGGTTTTCAAAGGGAACGCGGGTTTGCGCCACGCGCGGCTCGTCAAAGTTCACGCTCTCTATGCGCAGCAAGGCAAAGAAGCGCTCGCCCTCTTTGGGGCTTCTTGTCTGGCCGTAAACCGTGTCGCCCGTCTTAAGGTTGAAAAGCCTGATTTGGCTGGGCGAAATGTAAATGTCGTCCGGACCCGGAAGGTATGAGTTTTGCGGGCTTCGCAAAAAGCCGTAGCCGTCGGGAAGGATTTCCAAGGCGCCGCTCGCGAAGATGATTCCGCCGTGCTCGGTGTGGGCCTTGAGAATCACAAAAATCAAGTCCTGCTTTTTCATCGGAGCCAAGTCGTCCTCGCTAAAGCCAAATTCCTTGGCCATTTCGCGAAGCTCTATCATTGACTTTTTTGTTAGCTCGTTTATTTGAAGGCGGGGTTTTTGGTCGTAGTCAGGCGAGTTTTCCGGGGTCGGAGTGTTGTCCGGAGCCATGTTCTCGCGGTTGGGGCGGAAATTTGGCCGGCGCGCGGCGGGATTAAAGCGGCCGCCGGTCCTGCCGTCGCGGTTCTTGTAGCCGTCGCGGACATAATGTCCCCTGCCCGCCCTTTCTTCGGCCGGAGCTTCTCCTTCGGCGGCAGGGCTTTCCGCGGGGGCTTCAAGCGGCGCGGCCGCCGGAGAGGCCTCTTGGCTTTCTTCCGTCTTGGCGGCGGCCTTTCTGACAACGCGGCGGCGCTTTGGCTTTTCTTCCGCGTTCTCTTGCGGAGCGTTCTCTTTTTCTTCGTCCATAAAAAATGGTCTCCAATTAAAAATAAAAAATTATAAAAAAGTAAAAAATGTCAGGTGATTTTCAATGTTTATAAAAGAAAAGATTTCCCACAAATCTTTCCATAAAGTCTACAATATTTTTTTTCGTTTGTCAAATAAAAAAATCTATTCCGCATCGGAATCCGACTTTAAGAGCAAGGACTGCTTGTATTCGTCGCTGGCAACGCTGAACAAGTCAACTTCCGGCTCGCTTTCAAGCATGGTCACCTGTCCTTCAAATTCCACATTGTCGGCTATTCTAAGGCGCGCGGTCTCCACGTTTCCCTTGACCTTGCTGCCGTTGCACATTTCCACGCGTTCCGTGGCGGAAATGTTTCCAGTGACGGAACCTGATATCACGATGGAACTGGCCGACATTTTGTCAACCGTGCAAACAGCCGCCTTGTCAATGTCAAGGTTGCCGTTTGAGTTGATTGTTCCGTTGAATTTGCCGTTGATTTTAAGGTTGTCGGTAAATTCCAACACCCCGTCAAAAGAAGTTTCCGAGCCTAAGATTGTGTAATTTGCAGCCGTTTGTTCCATGCTAATTCTCTTGAACAGGCAGTTCGGAAAGGGCCTTTTTTAGTTCCTGCCCGGAGCGAAAGGCGGCCACATAGTGCGCCGGCATCGACGACTTTTGGCCGGTTTTGGGATTGCGGACCACGGCGCGGCCTTTTCTAAGGCGAGCCTCAAAAGTTCCGAATCCCCTCAATTCAATAGTGCAACCTTTTGCGATGGATTTTTTTAATTCTTCCATCAAGGCTTCCATCACTTTTTGAATCAGCCCTTTTTCATAGTCTAAATTTTGGTAAACCGCTTCAATCAAATCATACTTTGTAATTTTTTTTGAAAGCATAGGTTCCGCCAAAATTCAAAAAATTAGTTTGCGGCAGCCTGCTGAACGAACGTAACGTTGTAAAGACGAGTCATGCGGCTCTTCTTGCGAGAAGCGGCATTAAGGCTCACAACTCCCTTAAGGCGGGCTGAGTCCAAAGCGCTCTGAAGCTGCTTGAGCTTGGCGGCGGCCGCCTCTTTGTCCTTTTTAAGAACCAACGCGACAAATTGCTTTGCGTAAGTGCGGCACTCTGATTTAATCGCCTTGTTGCGCATGCGGCGCTTTTCGCTCTGAGCGTGGCGTTTTTCCGCTGAAGTCTGATTTCTAGCCAAAGTATTTCCCCCAAAAAAGTTTTTTAGAAAATGTAAAAGTTATATTATCAGTTATAAAAAACTTTGTCAATAGCGCAGTTCTTGTATTTTTCAGGCAAAATCGCAGTTGCGCAAGTCGCATTTTTTCTATATAATATTCGATTATGATTTGGGTTATCGGCTCCACAGGAATGTTAGGCGCGGAATTCACGCGGCTTTTGCAAAAGAACAAAATTCAACATGTAGGAACTTCAAGCCAAGTTGACGCGCGCGACTTTAAGGCTTTAAAGGCTTTCGCCAACAATTGGGAAACGGAAAACTATCTTGCCGCCCACAAAAACGGAAGCCCAAGCCGCATCCAATGGATTGTCAACTGTTCCGCCTACACCGCCGTTGAAAAAGCCCAAAGCGACCAGGAAGCCGCCCGGGCGCTAAACGTTGACGCGGCAAGAAACATCGCGCGCGCGGCCCGCGAAATAGGCGCCAAGCTGATACACATTTCAACCGACTATGTTTTTGACGGAAGCGCCAACTCGCCCTACAAGGAAAGCGACGCCAAGAGGCCGCTTGGAGTTTACGGCCAAACCAAGAGCGACGGCGAGGACGAAATTCAAAAGGCCATGACCCAGTACTTTATTTTCAGGACCTCTTGGCTGTACGGCTTTGACCGCCCCAACTTTGTCTACACGATGGCAAAGCTCATGGACTCAAAGGAAGAAATCAAGGTTGTCAACGACCAAATCGGAAGCCCCACTTTTACCGCCGATTTGGCGGAAGCGATGTTGGCAACCATAAAAAGCGTGCAAAAAGCCGGAACCGACATTTTTAGCAAAGAAGGAATTCCGTACGGCATCTACCACTTTACGAACGCGGGCGAAACTTCTTGGCACGGATTCGCTCTAGAAATCCAGCGCCTGCTAAAAAAGCGCAAGCTCATTCAAAACGACTGCAGGGTCTTGCCATGTTCCACGGCGGAATATGGAGCCAAGGTCGAGCGGCCCGCATATTCAGTTTTGAGCAAAGAAAAAATTCAAGCGGCGCTGAAGATAAAGATTCCAAAATGGCAGGACAGTTTGGAACGCTTCATCAAGGACGAACGATTTAAAATACCGCTGTAAGAGCGGCATAAAAGATTGTAAGGCGGCAAGCCGCCATGTTGCTATAGGAAATTTATACACTTGCCCGCTTTCGCGGGCTGGCAATCGGGTCGAGCCCGACAATGACAGCGCCGGTGTCATTGCCGCGCTTGACAATATCAGTGTCATTGCCGCGCTTGACGCGGCAATCTTATGGAGGAATATAGCATGAGAAAACTTAAGAACATTTTGGTCACAGGCGGCGCGGGCTTCATCGGCTCAAATTTCATCCGCTGCCTTTTTGGCATGAGCGCGTCGGGAAAAAGCCAGTTTAATTTTGACGACTTTTCAGGCCGCGTCGTGAATCTTGACGCTTTGACTTACGCCGGAAACTTGGAAAACCTTTTGGACGTGGAAGAAAAATACGGAAAGGCGGCCGGGACCGGCCAGCGCTACTTCTTTGAGCGCGCCGACATTTCCGACCGCGCCGCCGTCGAGCGCATTTTTAAGGAATACGACATAGACACTGTCGTCCACTTTGCCGCCGAAAGCCACGTTGACCGTTCCGTATTGGACCCGGAGGCCTTTGTGCGCACAAACGTTTTGGGAACCTACACTCTTTTGGACGTGGCCAAAAATTACTGGGGCTGCTCGCTCGACAACGCGCGCGACGACGTTTTGTTCCACCACATATCGACAGACGAAGTTTACGGCTCGCTTGGCCCCACAGGCTACTTTACCGAAACGACGCTCTACGACCCCCGCAGCCCCTACTCGGCTTCAAAGGCCTCCAGCGACCACTTGGTCTTTGCCTACCACCACACATTCGGCCTTCCGATAACGCTTTCAAACTGCACCAACAACTACGGGCCATACCAGTTCCCCGAAAAGCTGATTCCGCTTATGATTCTTAACATTTCGCAGGGAAAGAACCTTCCGGTTTACGGCGAAGGAAAGAACATACGCGACTGGATTTACGTGGAAGACCACAACAGGGCGGTTTGGCTGATTTTGAAAAACGGCGCCAACGGCCAAAAATACAACATCGGCGGCGAAAACGAATGGCAGAACGTCCAGCTTTTGGACAAGCTGATTGAAATAGCGTCCGCCAAGCTTGGAAAGGACGCGGCCGCCGTCCGCCAAACGATTGTCCACGTAAAGGACCGCCCGGGCCACGACCAGCGATACGCGATCGACTGCTCAAAAATAAAGGGCGAGCTTGGCTGGAAGCGCGAGATGACTTTTGAGCAAGGCCTTGAGCTTACGGTTGACTGGAACTTGAACAACAAAAAGTGGATTGAAAACATTCAAAACGGCGGCTACCTCAAGTGGGTCGAAAAAAACTACGCGTCGCGATGAAATTGAAAAAAAAGCTTTTGGCGTCTTGCGCGGCACTTTTGCTCGCGGCCTCGCTTGGCGCTCAGGAAAATCTTGTAATTAGGAAAATTCAAATCAACGCTCAGGGCGGCACAAAAGAAGGCGCCTTAAAAAAGGCCTTGTCCGCAAAAGAGGGCATGGCCTTTGAAAGCCGCGCCGCCCTTGACCAGTTCATCGCGTCGCAAAAGCAAGAGCTGGCGAACAAGCGCCTTTTTGAAAGCGTGGAGATAGAAGCCGTCGAAGACGAAAACGGAAACGTCGACCTGATCGTTCAGACAGTGGACACAGGCCACCTTTTGCTTTTGCCCTACTACAAGTACAGTTCCAACGACGGCCACACGATAAAGGCAAAATTCAAGGACGACAACTTCATGGGCCTTATGAGCCCCTTTTCGGCGGACGCGTTCCTGCAATACGAAAAACGGGAAGGAAAAAGCGACGACTTTGTGGCCGGCGCAAGCGCAAGCTACGCCCTGCCCTTTTCGCTGGGGCCGGTCCAAGCCTCTTGGAACAACAACCACGCATTTAAATACGCCTTTGTGCGCGCCGAGCCTGAATGGAATTTGAACACCGGCCTTACGTTCTCGCTTCCATTCCAAGACTTAAGCTTGCGCCTGGACTTGACCCAGGGCTTTGTTCGCGACGCCGACTACAAGGTTTTTGGCGACGAGCTTTACTGGCTTGAAAACGCCAAGTTTTCCGTTCCGATAATCTTGGAACGATTTAAAAGCCACGGAAACCTAGTCTACACGCCGGCGCTTGAATTTGACTGCAAATGGACTCCAGGCGGAATAAACGCCGCCGACGAGGACTTGATTTCTCCGCGCTTGATTGTTTCGCACGGGCTTGGCGCGGGTCAAGTCAACTGGATTGAAAACTTTAGGCGCGGCTGGACGGCCCAAGTCTCTCAGAGCGCGGCCTACAATTTTCAAAGCAAAATCTTTCAGCCCGGCTTTAAGCTGCAAGTCAACGCATTTGCCGCGTGGAAGCGCGCCGGCCTAAATTCGCGCCTCTTGATTTTTGCCGAGCGCGAAAGATTTGTCCGCTACGGAGAATTCTTGCGCGGAATTGGCGACGACCAATACTTTGCCGGCGCGGCGAAAACGCCCAACGGATATTCGGCAAAGAGCGCCGCCGCGATAATCTTGAATTTGGACTTGCCAATAAAGCTTATGTCGGTTCGCTTTGAAAATTGGGGAATGAAATTTTTGCGGCCGTTCAACATGGAAGTTCAAATCGCGCCATTTGTTGACGTAGCGCTGGCGGCGAACCGCGCCACCGGCCGCGTCTTTGACCCGCGCGACGGCTTTTACTGCGCCGGCGTTGAAGTCCTTTTGTTCCCCAACAAATGGAAAAGCGTGCAAATACGAGCCAGCGCGGGAATCGACGCGGGCCGCCTGTTCTTAAAAAAATGGATTGACACAAGCTGGCGCGACCAAAATTCCAGCAAGTTTGAGGTAACCTTGGGAATCGGCTTGTTCTACTAAAGCGCGTTCTTCGCGGCGGCCGCCCAATAATCGTCTGGGCATGATTCCGCCATTATATGCAAAAGCGACGAGCCGAATTTTTCAAAGCCGTTTTCCTTGGCCCGCAAGGCCATGTCGTAAAAGCCCTTCCAAACGCTGTTCTTTCCGGCCCAAGCCATAACGTCTTCGTAGCGGCCGCATTCCGTAAAAAAGCCCGCCAAGCCTTCAAAAGAATATTCGGGGCTTCGGTCGCGCAAGATTTCAAGGATCCAAGTGAAGGCGCACACAACGCCGTTGGCCGTCATGTTCCAAGCGTCGCGAGGCCGCTTTTGGCTTTTGTACAGTTCCCCCAAATCAAAGTAAGCCTTGATCGAATTTACGGCCGAATGTCGATGCAGCATGAAAAAGTAATCGACCAAGTCCTTTCGCTTTAGCGCGGCGGAACGGGCCATCGCGCGCTTTGACGCGTCGTCCTTGTAAAGGCCGTCGTCGGCCACCACCAAAAGCAGGGAGCCTTCCCATTCCTTTTGGTCGCCTGTGGTTTTGGCCAAGTCGGCCATTTCATATAAAATGTCGAACTTTTGCGCGGGCACGTCAAGCAATTCGCTTTGGGCGCGGGCGTTCTGCAAAAAGCTCATCGCCATGCCGCATTCGCCTTCAAGCCTGTAAATTTTGGCAAGCAAGAAGTCGCATTCGGGGTATTCGTTAAGGCGCTTTAGGTAGTCGAACAACTTTGGAAGGGAGTTGTCAAAATAATCCGCGCCGCGCCTTCCAAGCCAATAATTGACAATCTCAAGCGCTTCATAGTCCTCGCGGCTTTTCAAGACCGGAATCAAGTCAGAAATGAACGGCCCCTTTTTTTTCACTTCCGGCGAATTAAGGACGCCGCGCATGACATAACTGTTCCACTCCAATTCCTTGGCTCGAGACTCTTTGGCTTCCTCGCACAAAGTGACGGCCTCGCCGTAATCGCCCTTGTCAAAGGCAACTTGCGCCCTGGCCAAAACGCGCCAGCTTTGCTCGCTGACCTTGGGCTTTACGGGGTGTTGGGCGGACAAGATTCCGCCAAGAGCCGACAATATGATTGCGATAAAAAATACTTTCCTTTTCAAAGCGAATTAAATTCCTCTTCAAAGGCATTATCGGCATCTTTTTCGTCAATTGTTCGGATTATTTTTCCTTTTTTGAATAAAATCGCCTTTCCGCCGGCTCCGGCAATGCCCAAGTCGGCGTGTTTTCCCTCTCCGGGGCCGTTGACCGCGCAACCCATTATGGCCACGGTGACGTTTTTGTCGCTGGCCAAAAGGCGGCTCTGCCAGCGTTCGACAAAGGAATGAACGTCAAAGCCCTGCCTGCCGCATCGGGGGCAGGAAACGATTTGGACGCCGCCGTTTCTTTTTCCACATTCGCGAAGGATTTCGCGACCGGCTATGACTTCGTTTTTGGGAGTCGAAGAAAGGCTTACGCGGATTGTGTTTCCGATGCCTTGGCCAAGCAAGCGGCTAAAGGCCAGCGTTGACTTTACCACGCCGCCAATAAGGGGGCCGGCCTCGGTGACTCCAATGTGCAGGGGAATGTCAAATTTTTTGGCGAACTCTTCGTTGCAGTCCACAGTTTCTTGGACGCTTGAAGCCTTCATGCTGACAACGACTTGGTCAAAGGCAAGTTCGCCAAAAACTTCGCACTCGCGGGCGGCGGCGGCGGCCAAGGCCTCGGCGCGGCCCATAGTCCCGGCCTCCACTTGGCTTCGCAAGTCTTGCGGAAGGCTTCCGCTGTTCACGCCAATGCGAATCGCCGCGCCCTTTTCTTTGCAGGCGTTCACTACGGCCTCGACGCGCTCGCGGCTTCCGATGTTGCCGGGATTTATGCGAATGGCCGCAACGTCTCCCTTAAGGCATTCCAAGGCCAGCCTGTAGTCAAAATGGATGTCGGCCACAAGAGGAACTGACGTTTTGGCGGCGATTTTGCAAAGGCCAGAGGCGCTGGCCATGTCAGGAACGGCAAAGCGGATTATGTCGCAGCCAAGGCCCTGCAGCTCTTGGATCTCCGACAAAATCCGCTCTAATTTTGACGGATTGGAATCAAGGTCGTCAATGCCCTCTTTCCACATCGTTTGTATGGAAACAGGCTCCGTGCCTCCAATCCCAATCCGCCTTACGCGGCCTGAGCCGCCTAGATAAACAGTCTTAGTCATAACTACGCGCTACGAGAATTGACTGGCGCCTTGCGCCAGTTAATTCTCGCAAAGAAAAGCCGTAGGCTTTTCTTAGCATACGATCATTCCGAATACCATGCTGAACAAAGCGATGGTTTCGCAAAGACCTACTACCATGATGTAGTTGGTGAAGCCTTTTCCTGTTTCGCCAAGAGCGTCGCTACCGGCCGCGCCGGCCTTTCCCTGAGCGATGGCTGACATGCACATTGACAAGCCGCAGGCAAATCCCATGCCAAGCAAGAAGCACTGCTTGGCGATGTCGGCGTTGGCGGCCGAGGCCAACATTGTCTGCATCAACAAGAAGCCGTAGATTGTCTGCGTCAACGGAGCGCCGGCGAATACTACCAAAAGGAAGGGAGCGGGCTTGTTGTTCAAGTAGCAGCGCTTCCAAGAGCCGATGGCTCCCTGTCCGGCAATTCCGATTCCAATCGCGCTTCCCAAAGCGGCGATACCCATAACAACACCGGCTCCAATCATACCCCAGTTCATAATTTTCTCCTTACCACTTTTGTGGTCAAACCGCCATCGCGGTTCGCCGCTTTTCGCGGCCTTATTTTTCTATTTTTAGGCGGAACAAAATCCGCCCTTTGTCCATTCAATTAAGCCCGCGCCCGATTTTTGGTCAGGCCAGGCTTCCCGATTTTATGAAGCGGATTCCGCGTCGGCGAAAGGCCGATACTTGGTTCCGCTCCAAGCCATTCCCAAGTGCTGGGAAAATTCCAAAGTGTTCAAGCGAACGCCGTGAACGATTACCGAAAGCAAGTTCAGAATCATGTTCAAGCCGTGGCCGAATACCAAAAGAATCACGCCGAAAACCATCATCGCAAGCTTTCCGAACATCGGGCCCGCCATCGCGTTCACCGTTCCGCTGATCGCGGCTCCGGCCAAGGCGACCGCCCACAAGCGAATGTAGGAAACGATGTCCGAGAAGACGTTGACGATTCCAAGGAAAACGCTGATTATGTTCTTTAGGCTTTCCAAGATGGACTTGCCCACGCTTCCCTCGTAGTTTGAGAAGATGAAGTTCAGCATAAAGCCAAAGCCCAACAAGCCCAAACATGCGGTGGGGAAATAATGCGGCGCCATCCAGCCAAAGACGTTGACTGGATTTCCGTCGTCCATAAGCGGGAACACGTAGTTCACGCCGTCGGCCACAACCATGCTCAAGACCACATAGAAAGTTCCCCACAATTGCAAGAGGCTTCCAAAGTCGCCCAAGCATTTGAGGCTCTTCCTGTGCGCGGCCGTGCAAGTTATGTGTGCCACGCTCAATTGTATCAAGGCAAGGACAAAGCAGAAGACCTGCTGGTTTTTGTCGGCCAAACTCTTTGCCGCTTCCGGCGCCATTCCAAGCAAAACTAGCTTGGGCTGCGAGAAGAGGCGGCTTGAAATTTGAACCAAGACCGGCGGCAGTTTTTCCGCGGGAATTCCAAACCAAGAGCAAGTCAAAACGCCCCAGGCCGCGGTACAAAGTCCCAAGAGCGCGACCAATACCGGAAGGCTCCTCTTTCCTTTTTTGGCCTTCGCCAAAAGCAAAAGGCCCGCGAGCGCTATGATGGCGCCGTATCCTGTGTCCGCGAAAATCATCGCGAAGAAGACGCAGAAGAAAAGCAGGAACCAAGACGAAATGTCGTACTCGTGGTAGCCGGGCGTTACGTCCAAGAAGTCGGTCAACGGATAAATCAAGCTGACCAGCTTGTTGTTCTTAAGCTTTGTCGGAACATTGTCCTCGTCGGAAGGATCGTCGGAGGCCAAGGCCCAATGGTTTTTGGCGGCCTCAGCCTTGAGCGCGTCCATCGAGTCGACGGGAACATAGCCGGTAAGCCAAGAAAGAGTCGTGTTCTTTTCCTCGGCCTCCTTTTCCATTCCCGAATAGACGTTCTCAAACTCAATGTCCTTTTCCAAAGACTTTTGCGCGGCCAAAATCGCCTTTAGGTAAACCGCGTTGGCGGCCAAGTCCTTTTCTATTTGGGCGGCCTCGGCTTCGTAAGCCTTTATGTCAGCCGCGATTTCTTCGGTTGACTTTTCGGGCATAACGACCTCGTAAGCTTCTGGCGGAAGCCCCGCCGGCCGCTCGCTGTCGGCGCTTTCCTGAATCAGCAAAAAGCGCTTTCCGCTCTTTGAAGAGTTTACAAGCAGGGCCTTGACGTCCTCGCCAATCAAGCGCCACTTGTCGTTAGGAACTTCATACATCTTAAGATGCAAGCCTTTTTCTGACAAATAGGCAAAGTCGGCGGGGTTCACGCTTCCCCAAGCGCTTAGGCGCTCTATTTCCGTCGCGGCGGCCGCGATTTTTTCAAAGAGGCTCTTTTTGCGCTCGGTAAGCTCTATGGCCTTTTTGGCCTTTTCGAGCGCCTCGTCCTTGGAAAGGTCGGGGCAAATGGTCTTTTTGGGCAATTTTATTTCGCCCAAGTAGCCCGCGGCCGACTGCAAGGCAGCGTAGTCCGCCTTTAGGGCGGCAAGCTTTTCGCCTTTTCCTTCAACAGGCTCCAGGTGAACGAGGCCGGCCTTTCTGAGCGCCTTAAGCGCGCTTTCTTTTTCCCTGTCCAAAATGACAAGGGAAACTTTTTTCATAGGCGCTATCATGCTGTCTCCTCCCCTGCCTTTTGCTGCAGTTTCTTCTTAGAAATCTTGGAGCGGACAACGGCCGCAACCTGTTCGTCTCCAAGATATACCGTAATCTTCTTTATGTTCGCCTTTGTTTCGGGAATCTTCACTTTTTCAAAAAGATTCACGCGCTGCGTGGTGACGCGCAGCTCTTGCGAAAGCAGGCGAACTTGTTCCTCAAGCGTGTCAGCCTCAAGGTCCAAGGAAAGCGCCTTTTCCATGCGGTCGGCGGCCAAGTCAATCCACAAGGGGGTTGAGTAAAGGTCGTAGTCTCCGCGAGAAAAGTCCGCTCCCTCGTAAACGGGAATCGTGACGCCGGCAATGTTGCCGGTTCCCTTCCTGATGTTCTTTACAGAAACCATTCCGGGCTTGAAGGCGTCTTTTTCGCCAAACACGCTGATCCAAACTTCAAATTCCTTTTCAAGGTTTTTGCGTTGTTCGCGCACTTCTTTGGCGCGCTCCTCTATGGAGCGGATTTCCGTTTGAAGCTGCTGCTTTTTGAGCGTCAATGTAGGAAGATAGCGCTTGTACATTTTAAGCGCGTCTTTCTGGGTCTTGAGCTCGTTCTTTGTCAGCTTAATCTTCGCCATTAAAAATCCTATAAATTATAGCAAAAATCGTTAAACCAAAGGCCGCAAGGCCTTTAATTTGGCCAGTGTTCCTCAATGAGCTCAGTCTTAATTCCAACTTCGTCTTTGTCAAAGCAGGACTTAAGAATCTTCCAGCCCAAGTCCAAGGCGTCCTCAAGCGCGATGTTCTTTGAAAGGTCCATCATTTCGCTTTCAAACATTTCGCCGTATTTAAGGAGCTTTTCGTCCCAGGCGCTCATGTTGAAGCCCATGCTCTTCTTTTCGAGCGTGTCCTTGTACTGCGCGTAAAGGCGGATCATGCCGTCCATAAGGGCGCGGTGGTCGTTGCGGGTCTTGCCGTTGACGTTCTGCTTAAGGCGCGACAATGAGCCGAACGGCTCGATGCGTCCGCCCTTAAGGTAGTACTGGCCCTCGGTGATGTATCCGGTGTTGTCCGGAACCGGGTGGGTTACGTCGTCGCCGGGCATCGTCGTCACCGCAAGGATCGTGACCGAGCCTGAGTCGGCGAAGTCGACGGCCTTTTCGTAGCGGGCGGCCAACTGGGAGTAAAGGTCTCCCGGGTATCCGCGGTTGGACGGAACCTGTTCCTGCGTGATCGCGATTTCCTTCATTGAGTCGGCGAAGTTCGTCATGTCGGTAAGAAGGACAAGAACGTCCTTTCCCTGCAAGGCGAACTGCTCCGCGACGGCAAGCGAAAGGTCGGGAATCTTCTTGCATTCTACCGACGGGTCGGCGGCCGTGTGCACGAACATTACCGTGCGGCTTAGGGCGCCGCCGTTTTCGAGCGTGTTCTTAAAGTACAAGTAGTCGTCGTACTTAAGTCCCATTCCGCCCAAGACGATTACGTCAACTTCGGCCTGCATGGCGATGCGCGCCAAAAGCTGGTTGTAGGGCTCGCCAGAGATTGAGAAAATCGGAAGCTTTTGAGAGACGACCAACGTGTTGAACATGTCGATCATCGGGATTCCGGTGCGGATCATGCGGCGCGCCATAATGCGCTTTGTCGGGTTTACCGAAGGGCCGCCGATCGTTACCAGGTTTTCGGCGAGCGCGGGTCCGTTGTCGCGGGGCTCTGCCGAACCGTTGAAGATGCGGCCAAGGAGGTTGTCGCTAAAGCTGACTTCCATTCGGTGGCCAAGGAATTTGATGTGGTCGCCGGTAGAAACGCCGCGGCCGCCGGCGAACACCTGGAGCGAAACGTTGTCGCCCTGGATGTTCGAAACCTCGGCCAATGACTTTCCGAATCTTGTCTCAATTTCAGCCAATTCGCCGTAAGCTACGTCAGTGGCCGTTACGGTGATTACGCTTCCGTTGATTGATTCAATTTTGCTGTAAACTTTGTTCATTATTCACCGTCCTTAAGAAGGGCCTCGCCCGCTTTTGTGAGCGCGCCTTTTTTCTGTGAATAAATTGAGTCAATCTCTTTTTCAAGAGAATTGAATTTATCCGATTTGAATTCAACGTAGTTCCAGTCGCCGAATGTCTTCCTGAGCTGGTTGAAGAAGGCGCGCGCCTCGTCCTTGTCCTTAAGGTCAAAGTCACTGGCCATGACCATAAGAACCTTTTTAAAGGTGTATGTCTGGCGCTCGACCGAACAGGCCGCGTCGATTTCGTCGAAGGAGTTTTGCTGGAAGTAAACCGCGTCAAGGAATTCACTCTTGAGGTAGGCAACGAAGTCTTCCGTCGTCGTTCCTTCTTCGCCTACAACCTTCATCATTTGATTGACTTCTGTGCCGCGCTTGAACTCGGCGCGGGCAAAGTCAACCCAGTCCTTGCGGATAACGGGGTTGTACTTTGACCAAGAGGCTATCGGGTCGATGGCAGGGTATTTGCGCGCGTCGGACCTTTCGCGGGTAAGTCCGTGGAAGGCTCCGACAACTTTTAGCGTGGCCTGGGTTACAGGTTCCTCAAAGTTACCGCCGGCAGGAGACACCGTTCCGCCGATTGTGACAGAGCCCTTGCTTCCGTCGCGAAGGCGAACTTGGCCCGCGCGCTCGTAGAAGGCCGCGATGTAGCTTTCCAAGTAAGCCGGGAAGGCTTCCTCGCCCGGAATCTCTTCCAAGCGGCCTGACATTTCGCGCAAGGCCTGCGCCCAGCGGGATGTCGAGTCGGCCAAAAGCAAAACGTTGAGACCCATCTGGCGGTAGTATTCGGCCAAGGTGACCGAAGTGTAAACCGAAGCCTCGCGCGAGGCGACCGGCATTGAAGAAGTGTTGCAAATGATGATTGTTCTTTCCATCAAAGAGCGGCCCGTGCGGGGGTCCTTTAGCTCGGGGAACTCGGTGATTGTCTCTACGACTTCGCCCGCGCGCTCGCCGCAAGCCGCGATGATTACGATGTCAACGTCGGCGTTTCGGCTGGTGGTGTGCTGGATGACCGTCTTTCCGGCTCCGAAGGGGCCAGGGATACAATAAGTTCCGCCCTTGGCTACGGGGAAGAAAGTGTCTATCAAGCGGGTCTTTGTGACCATCGTTTCCGTCGGCTCAAGGCGCTCGGCGTAGCAGTCTACGGCACGCTTTACCGGCCAGTAGAAGGCCATCGTAAGATTCTTTTCGTTTCCCTTTTCGTCGGTGACGACGCAGAGGGTGTCGTCAAGCTTGTATTTTCCGGCGGGAACAATGCTCTTTACCTTGTAAGTTCCCAACATGTCGAAGGGCACCAAAATCTTGTGGGTAAAGGGTCCTTCGGGAACGGAGCCAAAGTAGTCGCCGCGGTAAAGGGTGTCGCCCGGCTTTGAAATCGGCGTGAAGTCCCATTCAACGTTTGTCGGAAGGGGCTCGACGTAAAAGCCGCGCTCCAAGAAGTAGCCGGCCTTTTCGGCCAATTCGGGAAGCGGGTTCTGAAGGCCGTCGTAAACGTGGCCCAAAAGTCCCGGTCCCAAGCGGACGGCAAGCATTTCGCCGGTGAACTCAACATCGCAGCCGACCTTGATGCCTTCCGTCATCTCAAAAATCTGCATTTGGGCCGTGTTTCCGCGAATGCGGATGATTTCGCCCTTAAGCTTTGTGTTCTCGACCTTAACGAAGCCCACTTCGTTCATCGTGACGTTTCCGTCAAACTGAACGGAGACCATGTTTCCGTTAATGCCGATTACTTTTCCATTGGTCATTTTGACTCCTCTAGTATTTCATCGTAAATTTTATGGTAGGAAGCTTTGCCCGTCTCCACGTCGAACTTCTTCATGCGCTGGGCAAGCATCAGCTTTAGTCCATAGGCTATGACCGCGTCAACGCTAAAGCTGTCGAGCGGCGCCAATGAATTGAGCGTTTCCATCCGATACTCGTTAAGGAACTCCTCGGCGGCAAGGGGGCTGTCCATTCCGACGGCGGTTCTGGCCGCCTGGATTATGTCGGCCGTGCAGCCCGCGGGAAGCATTTCCGCCTCCTTTTTCATCTTGAGCGCGCGGACTTGAGCCAAGGCGAAGCGCAGGCAGCGCTCGCGCTCGTTCCACTTGTCAAGGAAGGCCGAGCCTGTCTTGCCCTCTTTTTTTGGCGGCTCAAGCGAAAGATTTTGGATTATCTTTACGCTCTTTGCGTCAAGAAAGCGGCCGCAGAGATCCCTGTAGTATTGTTCGGTAATCGGAAGCTGCCTTGAGTCAAGGTTTTCGACAGAAGGAAGCTGCGACACCAAGTAGTACTGCTTTGCCACTCTTTAGGCCTCTTTTGCGGCGGCCGCTACGAGCGCGGCGATTTTTGGATTCAAGTAGGCGGCGAAAAGGTCGGCCACGCTTTCGGCGGAATAGTCGTAGTAGGCGCTTCCGTCCTTGACTCCAATCCTAAAGCCCGAAGCCAAAGAAGCGTCGGCCTTGATCTCCATTCCCTTGGAAATTTCATCCTTGAGCGCGCCCTTGAGGCCGCTTTCCAAAGCGTCCAAGTCAGCCTTTGAAAGAAGAACCGCGAGGTCGCCGGTCTCGGCCTTGGCCGCCCACGCCTTTACGGTCTCGGGAATAAGCTTTGCCAGCAAGTCCTTTGAGTAGGTCTTGGCCGTCTCGTCCTGAACGATGGCTTTTAGCTGCGCGTTGATTCCGTCGCGGAATGAAATAAGAAGGTTGCGGGAAGCCTGCTTTACTGCGTCCTCGCTGGCCTTCTGGAAGCGCTCGCTTGAGGCCTTTGCTTCTTTTTCAATACTCTCTGCCTGTGACTTTGCGTCATTCACAATTGAAGCGGCTTTCGCTTCCGCTTCGGCGATAATCTTGGCGGCCTGTTCTTCCGCCGACGCAACGCCGTCCTTTTTGATCTTGTCGATCAACTCTTGCAATTGAACGTCCATTCATGCTCCTTATAATGCATAAACTAAATTTATTACAATTTATAATGTTCAATTATATCACGAGTTTTTGCAAAAAACAAGAAAAAAATAAAAAAAAAGCGGACCCAAAAGGCGGGTCCCAGCGACGAAAAAAAGCCCTTGGAGCCTCCCGTCATTCTCGTTTCCGTTGGAAACGAGGCCTCTCAAGGTATTGCAGTCGCGCTAACGCGCTCCGCACGGCTCGCTTGCGGCTTGAGGCCTATGGCCAAGCCGTCCGCTGACGGGTCCTTCCAAGTCTTTTTTTCTACGTCTCATTCCTTTAGAATGAGGCCTCTTGTGGTTTTGCACTCGCGCTTACGCGCTCGGCACGGCTCCCGCCCCTTCTTGTCCGCAATTTTTGAATCGCTTTATTAACGGCTCACCATTCAAATGAATAGACGGTGACGGCGTTGTAGGTTTCTTTGGGCTTTAGGATGCAGGGCGGAAAGTCCGGCTTGTTGGGAGCGTCGGGAAAGCGCTGGCTTTCAAGGCAAATCGCGCCGTGCTTTACCATTCGGATTCCGTTCTTGCCGGGAATGCCTTCGACCCAGTTGGCCGTGTAGACCTGAACGCCCTCTTGGTTTGTCTCCATCGTCATTTTGCGGCCGCTCTTGGGGTCTGTCAAAACGGCGCAGCGGAAAAGCTTTTTGGGGTCGGGAGAAACGCCCTTTCCCTTGTAGGCCGGAGTCACGTAGCAGTGGTCGTAGCCGGGGGCCACTTTGTCGATGTCGCGGCCAATCGTCTTGGACTTGGTGAAGTCAAAGGGGCTATTGGCAAGGTCGATGATTTTTCCGGTGGGAATCAAGTTTTTGTCGACTTCCAAGTAGCCCTTGCAGTCGGACTGCAATTCGTGGTCAAGAATGGTTCCGCTTCCGGCAAGGTTGAAGTAAGCGTGGTTGGTGAAGTTTACCGGAGTGGCCTTGTCGGTCTTGGCCTTGTATTGCATCGTAAGCTTGTTGTCCTTGCTAAGCGTGTAGGTCACCGTAACGTCAAGGTTTCCCGGAAAGCCCTGCTCTCCGTCGGGGCTGCGGCGCTTGAACTCCACGCCGCAAGAGCTTTTTCCTTCGATGGCCTTGGCCTTCCAAACTTGGTGGTCCAGGCGGAAAAAGCCTCCGTGCAGGGTGTTGATTTTATTGTCGTTTTTGTCAAGCTGGTATTTTTTTCCGTCAACGGCAAAAGAAGCGCCGCCGATTCGGTTGGCGAAGCGGCCCACGATCGAGCCAAAGGAGTATCCGTCCGACTGGACGTATTCGGGCAAAGTAGAATAGCCAAGCAAAATGTCGCTTACTGGGCCGTTTTTTTGCGGAAGGAAAATTCCTGTAAGGGTACAGCCGTAGTCTGTCACCGTAAAGGACATCTTTCCGTTTGAAACCGTGAACAAGTGGACTTCGTCGCCGTTTGTCAACGTGGCCAATTTTTGTTTTTTTACGCTCATATATTTCTCCTATTTTTATATGGATGTGTCAAGAACAAGCTGCACTTCCGTTGTGGAATGGTCGGTTTCAGACGCGATTTCCTCAACGGTTTTCCCAAGTTCCGCAAGCTCCCTAACCCTGCGGGCAAAAGGCTTTTTTACCCTTATAGGCTCTTCGCTTATCGTCACTTCGGGAACATTCACAATCGGAACTTTTCCGTATGCGTCGCCGTCTTTTGTAACCGTTATTTGCGGCGCGTCAAAGAGAGAGTTTTGCGCGTTTTCCCTAAAAAGGCCGGTGAGCGCGTACGCCTCGTCAGCGCCTGGAAGCTCGTTTTGCTTGTAGGCCGCCGCCGCCCTGGAGGCGCCAAGCTTGGAAACGCTTTTAGCGGTTGAACGCGACGGAGCCTTTGCGGAGGCCTTTGCCTTGCTTTTTTTGGCGGCGGAGCTTTGGATATTGATTTGGGCTTGCAAGAGGGAACTTCTTTCGGCCGACTCAAGCTCATGGCGCAAAACTGCAAGCTTGCGCTCGGCTTCGGCCACAATCGCCTTTGACTCCCTGATCTTTTCGTCAATGACATTCATGTTAAGCGCCGTGTCGCGCTCCGCGTCCTTAAGCAGGTTGTTCATTCCGTCGCGGAATTTTACCATTATGTCGTCAACGCTAAAAAGTTTTTTAAAGCGCGCGAGAAAGACAAGCCACAAAAGAAGGTTTATCAATGTCAAGGCTGAAAGAAGAACGAATTCCAAAAATCTACCTCGTTATGTTTATGTGGACGCCAAGCGCCGGGTCTTGTATTTCGTAAGCTTTTTTCGGCTCGGCTTCTTCATCGCGCCCTTCCTTTTTTTTCTTTCCGTCTTGCGCCTTGTCGTCCTGGCTCTTTCCGTCGGCCTTGATTTTTCCGGTTTGCGCTTCGCTTGAGGCGGCCTTTTGGACGCTCTGGGATTGCTGCAAATTTTGGTTGACAAGGCCTTGCGTTTGAATCGATTGCGACAAGGCGGCGCCCTGCCCTTCGCTTGCCACGCGCTGGGCGACATTAGCCATTTGCGAATACATCGTTTGCAAATCGATGGGCTGCAAAGCCATTAGCTTGAGTATCCTTCCGGCATTTGCAAGCCGGTCAAGTCAGGGGCTTCGTACTTTCCTGTTCGGATAAAGCCGCCTTCCATAAAATAGGTGACGTTCTTTGTGTCGGCGCGCACTTCCTGCAAGGTGTCTCGAATGTAAATCTTCACGCCTGAGAAAACGTTTCCTTCCGCCTTAACTTTTCCGACAACCTTGAGCTCATGCAAATGTTCCTGTATTTGGTCGATTTCCTCGGAAATTTTCTCTGACTCAATTGTGATTTCCTGCTTGCGGCTCTTAAGCTGGGCAAGCGTCTCTTCCTTGTCCTTGGGAAGGGTTCTGCGAGCCTTTTTGTAATTTTCCAAAGTGAGAATGTTGTTCTCAACGTCCTCAAGCTCGCGGACCAAGTCGTTTTGCTGGCCCTGAATGAATTCCAAGCGGTGCTTGGCGCGGGGGTCAAAGCCGACTTCCAAAATAGTCTCAGTTCCGCCGCCCGGAGAGCCGATGTTGCGCGCGGCGATTTCTTCCGTGGCAAAAAGATGGCCGCCTGTTATCTGCGCCTTCTTTCCGTTAAGGACAATGCGCTTCATCGCGGTGACTTCGCTGTTCATTATGCTGTCGGAGACAATGCAGAATTCTTCCACCTCGATTTTGGCGCTTTGAATGAATTTGGCCCACAAGGATTTTCCGCAATGGACTTCGCCCTCGTCGTGGCCAAAAATGCCGGCGGAAACGATGATGTTCCCCCGCTCGCTCTTGATGAAGCTTTTTCCGACAGTGCCGGAAATTTCGATGTCGCCGGTGGCCTTGATTTCGTAGCCGTCGTCCACGTTCCCCTTGACGATGACGCTTCCCAAAAAGTCGATGTTGCCGGTTTTGATTCCGACGCTTTCCAATTCCAACACCGGCTCGACGTTGATTCGCTGGTCATCAAAGTGGACGCGGCCGGCCTCGCTCGCAATTACGGTCACGCCGTCCTTGTCAAGCTCGACGTTCTTTCCAAGAGGAATTTTGATGTCCTTTCCGTTTTTGGCTTCCAAGTAGCGGCCGTACAAAGTCTTTCCGGCCTTGCCGCGTTCGGGCTGCATTTTTGTCGCAAGGGGTTGGCCCTTGACGACATTTTGAATTTTATTGAGTTCCTTAAAGTTGACCTTTCCGTCGCCGGCTTCCTTAATCTTAAGCTTTGTGGGGTCCGTCTCAAAGTTAAAGGCCATGTAGGCGTCGCGGCCGTCTTGCGGCATGATCGCGTGGGCCACTTCGCAAGGAGAGCCGTAAACGGGATTGTCAACCCACTCGGCGATTTTGTCGTCCTCTATGCCGGCGACGACGCCCTGGGTTTCCAAGGCGCGCCTGATTTGGTCGGCGGTGATTTCGCTTCCGCTCATGGCGGGCGCAGTGGCGGTCAACGTGGCTTCCATCTCGTCTTTTGAAACGTCGATGATGAGCATCGCGTCGCCGGCCTTGATGTGCTTGTAAATGCCGATTGTCTCGTACTTGCCGTCAGTTCCCTTTTTGGCGAATTCCTTAACCTTTCCTTCTTCTATGCTGACAGTGTCGGAACGGCGGGCGTCGTTAAGAATGTCCTTGGCGTCGACATGCCGGCCCTTTCCGATGGGAAGAAGAACTTTGAGCATGATGTCGTCGCCAAAGTGACGGATGTAGTAAAGGCCGTCGCGATCGACAACCTTAATCTCTTCGTCAAGCTCGTCGGTGGCAAAGTCATCTTGAGCGGCGGCCTTTTTCTTTTTGGCAAGAGAAGCCGCGTTTTGATAAATGCGAAGTTTCCAGGGCTTTTTGGCCAGACCTAAAAAGCCGTCGCTTCCCTTCTCCAAAATTTCATACTCAAGGTTCGCCACGCGGGCGTCAAGTTGGGTCGCCGCGTCGGCCAAGGCCTCGTCAAGCGAATCGGCGTTGACCTCAATCGCGTTGAGCGACTTGTCCGCCTCCAGCAGAGACTGCATGTCTTTTTGGATGACGTCAAGACCTATCATATTTACATGATTCCTTTTCGCAAATTGGTAAGCTTGGCCCTTAGGCGCAAATTGGCTTTTGTGTGCAGCTGGCTTATGCGCGATTCGCTGACTTCCAAAACCTGGCCGATTTCCTTAAAGGTCAAGTCCTCGTGATAGTAAAGGACGATGACCATCTTTTCTTTTTCGGGAAGCTCGTTTATGGCTTGAATTATGATTTTGCGGATTTCCTCGCGCTCAACAATTACGTCAGGATTGAGGCTTGAGGGAGACTCGATGCTGTCTCCGATGGACATATGGTCGTTGTCGTTTCCGCTGTACCAAACGTCGTTGAGCGAAAGGACGCTGGTGCCCGAAAGCTTCATGACAGTCTGCTGGTATTCCTCTTCGCTCACGCCAAGCTTTCCGGCGATTTCCGCGTCGCTGGCCGTGCGTCCAAGCCGGGCCTCAAGGTCGCCGATAGTGTCTTCAATTTCGCGCGATTTTTGGCGCACGCTTCTGGGAACCCAGTCAAGCTGGCGAAGCTCGTCAAAAATGGCGCCGCGAATTCTTGTAACGGCGTATGTCTTGAATTTTACGTTTTTATCAGGGTCAAATTTTTCTATCGCGTCCAAAAGGCCGAATTGTCCAAAGCCCACAAGGTCGTCAAATTCCACGCTGGAGGGCATTCCGACGCCAACTTTGCCGGCGACATATTTGACAAGCGGCATGTATTGGCGAATAATCTTGTCCCTCAACTCAGGAGACCTTGTCTTCCTGTATTCTTTCCAGAGTTCGTCTTCTGTCTTTTCTTCAGCAAGAGTTGTTCCCATACTCCACACCCTATGTTTTTATTCTTCCTTTTTCAATATCGTTCTAATCGCTTCCGCCATTACGGGAGCGTCCTTTACATCCGCAATCTTTCCGTCCGCCAGCTCCGTCTGCCGGTGGACTTTTACCGAGCCGTCCTGCGCGAACTCGCTGTCTTCAATCACATTCTCGTCTTGAGCGGCGGCCGCGCGATCCGATCCTCCGCCCATCCCCAAGCCGCTTATGTCCGGAAGCTCGTCCAATTCCGAATCTCCGCTTGGCGCCTCGGACTTTTTTTCCGCCGCCGTTTCAGGAACGACGTTGGGCACGGCCTCCTCCACAAGCGGAGAGGCGCTTTTCGCGGCCAAATTTATCGGAGCGAACGAGGGCGCGGCTCCTGACGGCGAGGCGCTTTCATTTGCGGCCGCCGCCCGCTCTTTTGCCAAGGAAATGTCCTGGGCTTTTTTCTCTATGTTCTCGGCGGCCTTTGCCTCGCGGACTTTTTCCGCGGCGGCCAAGGCCTGGTTTTGCCGCGCGGCGCTTATGCCGCCGTCGCCGGAATCAGTTTTGGCGGCCTGCGCTGGCTTTGAATTGACGTCATCGTCAGTCACGACACGCCGGCCGTCAACAAAAAACACGGGAGCCTCTTTGTCTTCAGGAAGGTCCTCCTCGCTTACGACCAAATCATCCTTGCCGCCAATCGGCTGGCGTTCCGCCGTGTCGGCCGGCGCGGAGCCTTCCGACAAAAACATTCCGTAAAGGACTTGCACGCCGACAGCCAAGCCGCCAAAAACGACGGCGAATATCACGGCCTTTAAAAGGTGAAAAAGGAAAAAACGAAAGCCGCGCAAGCGCTGGCAATAATTGGCTTGATTTTTATCAATTCGTTTTCCCCTTTCAAAAATTCAATATATTATAGCACAGTTTTTAAAAAAATGCTACAAAAATGTTACTTTTTAAACCCTAAAAATTTCTTTAGGAAATTTGAGACGCCTTCGTTGTCAGGAGCCTCTGTCTTTTCGATTCTGCCTACGATATGCTTCACGCACATGGCAGGCTTGGATTGCGGAGCCACGACGATGAAGGGCTTTTGCCTTATTACAGAATTTTGGACGGCCGTGTCCTCGTAGACAAAGCCGACGTAGTTGACCTTGTAGTTGAGGAACTGGCCCACAATGCTGATGATGCGGTCGGCGATCCTCTTTCCTTCGTCGGCGGAATGGACGCGGTTTACCAAAAGCTGAATGTTGATCTCGCGGTCCTCGATTTCCGTCGTGATGATTTTTATCATTCCGTAGGCGTCGGTTATGGCCGTGGGCTCGGGCGTGGTGACGACATACACTTCGTCGCTGGCGGCCACAAACGAAAGCACGTTGTTGGAAATTCCCGCGCCGGTGTCTATGATGATTATGTCGGCGTTGGCAAGCGAAGAAAATTGCGTGGCAAAGTAGTCAAGCTCGTCCTTGCTAAGGTTGGCGATTTTTGAAAAGCCGTTGGCGCCCGCGATGAACTTGATTCCGTATTCGGAGTCAAGGATTATTTCCTGCATGGTCTTTTGCTTGTTGATGACTTGAAGCAAATTGTATTTTGGAACGACGTTGAGCAAAACATTGACGTTGGCCATTCCCAAGTCGCCGTCTATCAAAATGACTTTCTTTCCAAGCTGTGAATAGGCTATGGCCATGTTTACTGCAAGGTTGGACTTTCCTACGCCGCCCTTTCCGCTTGTAATCGCTATGATTCTTGTCTTGTGGCCGTCGCGCGGCTTTTGTTCCGCCGAGCCTTTCATAATTTCCCTAAGTTCGCTGATTTGGTCTTCCATAATTATTTTTCTCCAAATTTATCCTCGATGTGAATTCTGTCGACTGTAAAGCCTGAAAGCCTGATTAGAAAATCCACAACATTAGCCTTTTGAATGTTGCGCGAAATAACCTGCCCGTCCGTAAAATACGAAATGGCCTTTCGCTTTTCGCTAAGCACGCTGATAATGTTTCCAAAGCAAGTCGTCTCGTCGCATTTTGTGACGATGACCGAAGAATAGCCGAAAGGCTCGTAGTTTTGCATGATGTTCCGCAAGTCGCGCGCCTTTTTGTCGGCCGAAACCGCAAGGTATATGTCGGGCCGCAAACCGTCAACGTTGAGCGTGCTCTTTAGCTTGGCGATGTTTTCGGAATCGTTGGGGCTGTAGCCAGACGTGTCGATGTAAATCACGTCGTTGTCGTTCTTTATCGAATCAAAAATCGTCTTTAGGTCTTCGGCGTTTTCCGCCTTGCGCACTTGAAGCTCCAAAACTTCGCCCAAAATTTTGAGTTGGTCTTCGGCGCCGATTCTTGTCTTGTCAATCGTTATCAGCGAGATTGAAAGAGGCTCCGCGTTGGGAGTCTTTTTTCTGCGCATGACGTTTTGCGCGGCAAGTTTTCCGATTGTCGTGGTCTTTCCAACGCCGGTGGGACCTACGATTACGACCACGCGCGGCGGCCTGTGAGCCTTGGGGCCGGCGACTTGAATCGACTCGCCTATCCAGTCAATCACTTGGCGCTCGACCTTTGCAAAATCATTAAGGTCTTCAAGGGAAAATTCTTTCTTCAAGCGGGCCGTTATGCCAGAGATGAATTCTTTTGTAAACTCGTTGTCCTCAAGCAGCTCGCAAATTCGATCTATCGACTCAATTCTTTCTTCTGTCGCGGGCCTGGGAAGGTTTTGAAGCGACTGCGCGATTTCATTGACCTTGTTGCTTATTTCGGCTATTTGAATGTCGGTGATGTTCTTGCCCGCGCGGCGAAGGATTTCGTCTTTTATCGCGCGCTGGCTTTCTTCGTCGCCAGCGGAAAAAACGACGGGCGCCGGCCGGCTTTTTGACACAAACCAAACCTTGACAGCCGGCTTTCTAAGAAGCCCGAACAAGCCGTATTTTTGCTCAATGTTTTGCCGGTCAATTATGTCGTAATTGGAACCGTATCTTTTCCCAAGAACGATGCGGCAATCTTCCAGCGTGTCAGCTGTCAAAGTCTGAACGTCAGCGCTTTGGCGATCTGGACTCATCACGCAACCCCCTCAACATTATGTTTTATCTCTCCAAGAACTTCGATGGAAACGCTGTTTCCGGCGGCGACAACCTCGCCGATTGAAATGACGACAACGCCAGGAAGCTCGCGTTCGGTGGAAGACTTTACCAAGGTTCGGACTTCGGACGGGCACAAGATTATCGGAGTGTAGCCCCGTTCCTGCATCGCCGCAAAAGCCGCGCTCACGTCAGAAATCCACCTGCGGCCGTCAACCTGGTCAAACGACGCGACTGGCCGCGAGCCGTCCGCCGGAATGACTTGCTTTTCCAACAAAAGCTCGGCGTATTCCTGAGACAAATTCATGACGCGAAGCTTTTTGTTTTCGTCGGCGTACTGCAAGCATATTTGCTTTCCCAAGGCCTCGCGCACTTTTTCGGTCAAAATCCAAGAGCCCACCGACGGAGAATAGTTTGCGAGCGTTTCCAAAATCAAGACGATGTTGCGGATTGAAACCTGCTCGCGCAAAAGGTTCTGCAAAACCTTTTCGATTTGTCCGTAAGTGAACTTGGCGGTGTCCAAAACTTCGTCAACGACAACCTTGTCGGTCTCGGAAACTTTGTCAATGATTTGCTTGACTTCGGTTCGTCCCAAAATCTCGGCGGCGTTGCGCCTTATGATTTCCGTCAAGTGCGTCGCGATTACGGTTGGCGGATCGACAACGGCATAGCCGGAACGTTCCGCGTCCGCGCGCTTGTCTTCGGGAATCCAAATCGCGTCCATTCCAAAAGCCGGGTCCTTAGTGGCCTCGCCTTTGACTTCGTCGCGAATGTCGCCGGTGTTGATGGCCATGTAAAAGCCCATCTTGAGCTTTGAGCGGCCCGCTTCGATTCCGCGAATTTTGAACGTGTATTCATTGGGGTCAAGCGTCATGTTGTCTACGATTCTTATGCTGGGAACGACAAGGCCCAAGTCAAGCGCCGCCTCGCGCCGGATTCTTGTGACGCGCTCCAAAAGCTTGGCGCCCTTGTCGTTGTCAACAAGCGGAATCAAGGCGTAGCCGATTTCGAGCGAAAGCGGATCCAGGCGCACGACAGGAGAAACGTCGGCCGGCCCTTGGCTGGTCTGCGTTTTTCCGGCGGCCGCCGACTCGGCCTGCTTTTTGGCCAGCTCTTGGACGGCCTTTAGGCGCTGCGATCTTACGCCAAGCCAAACAGAAAGGCCGCCAAGCGGAATCAAGACATACCAAGGCATTCCCGGCAAGAATCCCATAATCGCCATGAAAATTCCGGCGACGACATAAGTCCTTCCGTCCTGGGAGAACTGGGTCTTCAATTCGTCCGTAAGCTGCTCTTCGCTTGCAATCTTGGTCACCAAAAGGCCGGTGGAGAAAGAAAGAAGGAGCGAAGGAATTTGGCTCAAGAGGCCGTCGCCGATCGTAAGGCGCGAATAGGTTCCGATGGCGTTTGCAAAAGGCTCGCCGCGCAAGACCATTCCGGTAATCAAGCCGGCCAACAAGTTGACGACAGTTATGAAAATTCCCGCGGTGACGTTTCCGCTTACAAATTTTGAGGAACCGTCCATGTTGCTGTAAAAGTCGCTTTCTTTCCTTAACTCATTCCTTTTTATTCTGGCCTCTTCTTCGGTAATGGCGCCGGAATTGAGCTCCTGGTCAACAGCAAAGCTCTTGCTGCTCATGGAGTCCAAGGCAAAGCGGGCGGAAACTTCGCTTACGCGGGTGGCGCCTTTTGTAATAACAATCGTTTGGATGACAATCAAAATGATGAACATGACCATTCCGACCACAAGGCCGTCGTTTCCCTTGGAGCTTCCGACAACGAATGAAGAAAAGGCCCTTACCATCCTTCCGTCAAAAGCGGCGCCCTTTGTAAGGATGAGCTTTGTGGAGGCAAGGTTGATTCCAAGTCCAAAAAAAGTGAAGAGCAAAATGATTTGCGGAAATGTCGTGAGCCGCGCCGGCTTGGGCGTTGAGGTGACGGTCAGCAAAATCAAAATTGAAACGGACAAGTTTATCGCCATCAAAACGTCCAAAAGGACGGACGGCAAAGGAATGATAAAAATCAAGAGGGCGAGCACAGCGCCAACGCCAACCGCGTTTCCAAACGCCATAGAGAAAAATTCATTTCGTTTCGTTTCCGCCATAGGTCCCCACCCAGCGCCTTACAAAAACGCGCCGTTACGCGACGCCGCCTTTTTTATTTTTAAACTTATTCAAATGGCTGTATACAATCGATATAGCCCTATAATAATCCGTTGGTATTATATCACCTAACTCAACTTCTGCATAGAGGGAGCGGGCCAAAGGCCGGTCTTCAACTATCGGAACGTCGTTCTCGCGCGCGATTTGCTTTATTCTTTGCGCCCTTTCGTCAGCTCCCTTTGCGTTCACGACAGGAGCGCTAGATTCGCTTGAGTCAAATTTCAACGCCACGGCAAAGTGCGTAGGGTTGGTGATGACAACGTCGCTTTCGGCCACGGCGCGCGGAACGTTGGACGCGAGCAGGCGCCGCTGCATTTGCTTTATGCGGCCCTTGACCTCCGGGTCGCCTTCCATTTCCTTGTATTCCTGCTTGGCTTCCTGCTTGGTCATCTTGAGGGATTCCATGAATTCCTTGCGCTGGACAAAATAATCGGGAATGGCGATCACTATGAAGAAAATCGCGGCGAACAGCAATATCTGGAACGCGATTGAAGCTATTTTTCCAAAGGCGCCCAAAATGTTTCCGTTTTGGTGGACGATGAACAAAAGGCTTCCGATGTTGGACCTGATGATAATGTAGGCCGCCGCGATTATGACGGCAACCTTGGCTATGGACTTGAAAATGTTAAAGGCGCCTTGTTTGGAAAAAACAGTCTTTTTTAGCCATTCTCCAAAGTGCGGAAGAATTTTGGTGAAATTTGGAGTGATTGGCTTAAGGCTGAACAGCCAGCCCTTGTTTTGGAAAAAATTTCCCGCCACTCCGGCAAATGCGGCCACCAAGGCGATGGGAAGAACCATCTTTAAAAAATAATTGAAGAAGACGACGGCGCTTGTTCCGCTTATAGCGTTTCCTTCAGCGCAGCGCGTGAAAAAGAAAACAAGTATTTCCTCAAAATTGCGCAGGAGCCATTTTGCCAAAAGCGTCAAGGCTAAGACGGAAAAAAAGAAAACCAACGCGCCGTTCATTTCTTGGCTTTTGGCGACGCGGCCTTCCTTCCTGGCGCGGTCAATCTTTATTTCCGAAGGTTCTTCCGTGCGTCCTTCGTCTTCGGCGGCGAACCATTGCAAGTCGATGTCTTCAAAGCTCATATCTTCTTGCCTCCAAGCGCCAAAAGCAACTGTTCAAGCCGCGCGAATCCGCCGTCAAAGCAGCGCGAAAACGCGTTGATTATGCTGGGCATCAGCGCAGTCAAAATAAAGAAAGAAGTCAAAAGCATTATGGGGAAGCCTTCGCTCAAAAGGTTCATTTGCGGCGCGGCTTTTGACAACATTCCGACCGAAATCGTAATCAACATGAGCGTTCCGATAACCGGAAGCGAAATCACAAGCGCGTTGGCAAAAAGTTCGCTGAGGCTGCGCAAGAAAAATCTTGGAAGAACCGCGCCGCCGGCCATGTCGCTTACAATCGAATAAGCGCTGATCGTCTTGAAGCTTGACGCCAGGCCGCCCAAAAAAAGCTTTTGAAAGAAGCCTGTCTGCATGAAGACAAGCATCGCGATCAAGTTGAGGTACTGGCCCATAAGGGGGTTTTCTACCTGGCTCAGCGCGTCGTAGACTTCGCTGGCGGAAAAGCCCATTTGGAAGGCAAAGAACTGGCCGGCCGCGCTGAAGGCTGAAAATATTATCGAAACATAAAAGCCGATTATGACGCCGATGAGCGCCTCGCCGACCAAGAGCGCCAAAAACTGCGCGGTGAAGGTTTGTTCCGGCGAAAGAAAAGCGGAGTAAGCCGAATAGTCCACTTGCCCCAAAATGTTGTACGTCAAAAAAATGGCAAGAGCCACGCGGGCGGCGCTTGGAACGTTCCTCATGCTAAAGAGAGGAAGCGTCATCAGAAGAGCGAAGCATCTAACCGCAGCAAGCAAGAAAAACGGAGCCTGCGCCAAAAGCCTGTCCAACAAAAGTTCCAGCCTCCCCTACAACCTTGCGATTTGCCTAAAAAGCGTGACGGTGTAATCCCTAAGCTCGGCGAACATCCAGCCGCCCAAGAGCGCCAAGACAGCCAAAATCGTCAGCATCTTTGGCAAAAAAGTCAGAGTCTGCTCTTGTATGGAAGTCGTGGCCTGAAAGATCGCCACAAAAAGTCCCACTATCAAAGCCGCTCCCAAAACAGGCGCTATCAAAATAAAGACCTGCATGATTCCGGCCCGCATCATGTTGGAAATTTGCCCAATGTCCATGCGCTACCTCAACACCGAATAAAAGAGTTGCTGCGTCAACAGGCCCCAGCCGTCAACCAAAACAAAGAGCATAAGCTTGAAGGGCATGGAAATCTGCACAGGGGGCAGCATCATCATTCCCATGCTCATCAAAATGCTTGCGACAACCATGTCTATTATTATGAACGGAATGTACAAGTAAATGCCGATTTTAAAGGCCGCCGTAAGCTCGTGCAAAATGTAAGCGGGAACCAAGACATAAGTGGGAACGTCGTCAAGCGTGTCGGGCTTTTCCAGGCCGCGCATGTTCATGAACATTTTTATGCCGCTCGTGTCGTCCGCCATCTGCCGGTACATGAAAATTCTTACGGGCTTTTGCGCGGCGTCAAAGGCGGCCTCGACGCCTATTTGGCCGTCCCGCATCGGCTTGAAGGAGTTTTCATACATATTGGTGAACGTTGGCCACATCACAAAAAGGGTCATGAAAAAGGCGATTCCGTTCAACACGCTTGTGGGCGGAACTTGCTGCAAAGAAAGCGCTCTCTTGATGAAGTCCAGCACGATTGAAAAGCGCAAAAAGCAAGTGAGCAAAATCAAGAGGCTTGGAGCCAGCGTCAATAGCGTAAGCATTATCAAAAGCTGCACGCTGAAGGCCACTTCCTCGCCGTTTTGCGGCCGTCTTATGTTTATGTCCACGTTCGGTATTTGAACTGGATTCACGTTTCCTTGCATCTGCATCGTTCCGCGCGTGGAGCCTTGCGGAAAATTGGGGTCGTCAACGGCGCGGCCGGCGGCCTGCGAAGAAAGCGGCATGGCGCAGCAGAACGCGATGAAAGCAAAAAGAGAAAAACGGAAAAAAAACTTTTTAAAAACCTTTCCCTTACTTTTCATTTCCAAATTTCTCTTTTTGCTTTTTAAAGAAATCCGACAAAGTCGAGGAAGCGTTTCGCTCGCCTTCCGTCGCGCCGGGGTTTTTCGGATTCAAGAACATCGCGAGCACGTCGCTGAAATTTCTGGCGCGCGCGTTTTTTTGGCTTTTGTCGGCGTTAAGGTTCATCGCGTCGACCAATTCCTTGTCGGTGATTTCGCCTATCAAGTCGATGGAATTGTCGGTCACGCCGATCAAGTAGGCGCGCTCCAAAAGCGTCACGATTTGAACGCTCTTTCCGGGAGCGAGCGACACTTGCGCCACCTTGCGCAAAAACATGTCGTCGCCGTCAATCGAGCCGCCGCCCATTTTCTTGCGCATGAAATTCATGACAAAATAAATGCAAACGACAACGGCTATCAAGACAAAAATCATTCTGAAGAAAACCCAAACGGTGGAGGCTCCGCCTTGCGCCACGGCGTCGGCAGCAGGAAGCGCAGTCGCGGCGTCGTCAATCGGCAAAGTGGACTCGTCGGGCAAGGCTTGCGCGAAGGCAAGGCCCGTCAAAAGAGAAAGGGCGCATAAAAACGCAAAAACTTTTTTTGAGACTTTCAAGATTTCCCCCACCACTTTTTAATTCATAATTCGTAATTAAGAATTATGAATTGCAAATGAACGGAAAGCGGATTTCCCCATTTCCGCAAAACCGTCCGTAATTATTCAAACTTTACCTAAGCTCCGACACTCGCTCCTGCGGAGAAAGAATTTCCGTGATACGAACGCCGAAGTTTTCGTCGATGACCACGACCTCTCCCTTGGCGATCGGCTTGTGGTTGACCAAAATGTCAACCGGTTCGCCGGCCAGCTTGTCCAGCTCTATGATGGTGCCTTCGCCAAAGCCCAAGATTTCCTTTATAGGCTTTTTGGTGCGGCCAAGCTCTACGGTCATCTCCATGTAAACATCCATCAAAAGACCGATGTTGCCTTGGTCCGCCGGAGCGCCGCCGCCCATCAAATTTGGATACTGCAAAGACTGAACGTTTGGAGGCGTTCCCATCATGCCTCCCATAGGAGCCATGCCGCCCATTTGCATTCCTCCTCCCATAGGCATTCCCATGCCGCCCATAGGAGCGCCGCCCATCGCCATGCCGCCCATAGGCATTCCACCCATCGGGGCTCCGCCCATCGCCATGCCGCCCATAGGAGCGGCGGCTCCGCCGCCGGCCATTCCGCCAAGAGCGGCCATGTCAGCGGCGTTCAAGGCTCCGCCGGCGGGAGCGGCAGGAGCGCCTCCTCCCAAAGCGGAAGCGATTGAGTTGGCCGCCTCGCCGCCGATGGCTTCCCACAAGGTGTAGGCTTGGCCGTCGATTGTAAGCGGGTATGTAAAAAGCGCGAATGTGTTCTGCGGAATGCGGACCATCGCCTTTGGAACGTTTATTGATTCGGCCGGATTGCAGGCCAAGCCGCCCAACTTTCCGGTCTTGTCAAGCGCGGTGATTTCGTCGTTGGTGTGCGTTGAAAGCGTTTCGTTGATCACGCTCATCGCCATGTCGTCAAGCGCGGCGTTCTCTTCCTTGTTGACAAGGCTGACAAGCTTTTGCGCGCACTCGGTGGAGATTACGTAAAGGTGGTCGCCCTTCAAAGTGTTAGAAAAATCCGCCGTCGTGGCGATGACCATCTCAGGCAGTTTGGCCAAGAATTGGTCGCGGGAAGCGCCTTCGGCAGTCGGGCTGCCGGCGGAAACTTCAACGCCAGTCATTTGCTTAAGGTTTTCGACAAGCGGATCCTTAAGGTCGCCCGCGAATTTTGTAAGAGTCGCCGCGTCTATGGTAACCGACGGCGCGGCGGAAACTTGCCCCGACGCGTTTAGTCCGTCCATCGGAACGCCCGAAAGCAGCGCGTCGATTTCATCTTGGGAAATTACGCCATCACTCATACTGTCTCATCTCCTTCTACGGAAAGCTCTTCAAATTCTTCGACGCCCTCGTCCGCGAGTTTGCCTGTAACCTGAACCGCCATTTTTTTGCCCACAACGCCGGGCTGGCAATAATATTTTTTCTTGTCGCCAATGTTCAACGTAAGCTGGTCGCCCACCTTTGTGTTTGAAAGCTTGACAACGTCGCCGCACCTCAAGCTAAGAACGTCGCGGATGGGCAAATTTATTGAGCCGATTTCGGCAACCACGTCCATGTCGACCGTGGAAATTTTTTCTTTCAACGTTCCCAAATACTGGGTCGTGCTGCTTCTTCGCACCGAACTGAACCAGAACTGAGAAGACAGTTTTGAGATGATCGGCTCGATTGTCAAGTAAGGGATGCAGAAGTTGATCATTCCCTCTTCCTCGCCGACCTTTGTCTCAAGCGTGACCAAAACGACCATTTCTGTCGGAGGAACAATCTGCGCGAACTGGGGGTTGGTCTCTATCTGGCCCAAGCGGGGGCGCAAGTCGATTACCTGCGTCCACGCTTCGCGCATGTTGGCCAAAATGCGCACGATGATTCCTTCCATTACGCTTGACTCGATGTCGGTAAGGTCGCGGCTCTTGTTGCCGGTGACGGCTCCGGTTCCGCCGAACAAGCGGTCAATCATGCTGAAGGTGATCGCCGGGTCGATTTCCAAGACCGCGTTTCCTTTGAGCGGATCCATGTTGATTACCGCCAAGGTTGTCGGAGTCGGAATCGAGCGGATGAATTCCTCGTAAGTCAACTGGTCTACAGTGGCCACGTGAACGTGAACCAAGGAGCGCAGCTGGGCCGAAAGGCTTGTCGTTGTAAGACGGGCGAAAGTTTCGTGCATGATTTGCACGGTGCGAATCTGTTCTTTTGAGAATTTGTCGGGACGCTTGAAGTCGTAAATTTTGATTTTACGGGTGTCCGAAACCGCCTTGTAGTCGTCGGTTTCGGACTGGCCCGTGTTTATCGCGTTGAGCAGTTGGTCAATTTCGTCCTGTGAAAGAACATCTGTCATCTAAAATGCCCGCCTCTTTTTTTATTGAGCCACAACGTTCAGCTTGTCAAACGAAACTTTTTTGATTTTTCCTCTGTTCAAAATCGTGTCGTTTATCTCGTTGCGAATTTCAATCTTAATTTTCTCTTCGTTTCGAGGAGTCAACTCCTCGGCGGTCTTGGCC
>ONET01000125.1 GCA_900316905.1 uncultured Treponema sp. | reverse complement strand
ATTGGGCGATCCCCGACTTCCGCTTGGTTCACTCAGGCGTTCAGGCCGACACGCAAATCCACACGCACATGTGCTACAGCGAGTTCAACGACATCATAAAGGACATCGACAACATGGACGCCGACGTAATCACCTTTGAAGCCAGCCGCGCCGACCTTAAGATTTTGGACGCGCTCAAGGCCGCAAACTTCCGCACGGAGGTAGGCCCCGGCGTTTACGACATCCACTCGGCGCGCGTTCCAAGCAAGGAAGAGATTTTGGCCGCGCTTGAAAAAATGCTCGCCAAAGTTCCCAAGGAAAAGCTTTGGGTCAACCCCGACTGCGGTCTTAAGACCCGCGGCGAGGCGGAAACGATTCCAAGTTTGAAGAATCTTGTCGAGGCGGCGCGCGAACTTAGAGCAAAAAATTAAAATAACTCGTCAACAAAAAAACTCCCGGTCGCAGATGCGACTGGGAGGCACCGCTCGATATCGTCGCTACACGCTGATTGCGCCTTGTAACTATTGCACGCTGCCGCTTTTGCGGCAGGCGCAATCAGAGTGTTGCCTCCAGTCGCCCCGCTCCCTCGCGTTTTTTTTACCGAATTTAATCAATTCATAACTAGCTTCATCCGCCGCGAGAAGGTATTCTTTACCTTAACACGCGGCCGCTTGAGTCGCCGCCAGCCAGGCGCTCGACTTCGGCGACGGAGACGCGGTTGAAGTCGCCCTCTATCGTTTGCTGCAAGGCGCCGGAGGCGGCGGCAAAGTCGATTGTCCTTTGGCCGCCCAGCTTGTTCAGAGCGCCGTAAATTATTCCGGCCGCAAAGGCGTCGCCGCCGCCCACCCTGTCCACAATCGGAAGCTCGTATTTTTTTGACGCGAACATTTTGGGCGCGGCAAGTCCGCCGGCGCTCTTTTGGCCGGCCAAGCCTTTTTTGCCCGCCGCGGCCTTTTTGCCTTGCGCCGGACGCTCAAAGTAAAGGCCCGACCAACCGTTGAAGCTGGCCGAATATGACTCGCGCTGGCTTATGGCGACGGCCTTAAAGGGAAAGTTTTTGAACAAGGCGGCGGCGACTTCTTGGTAGCCTTGCGCGCACAGCTTTCCTTCCTTGATATTTGAGCGAGCGGCCTTGATTCCAAAAACGTCGGCCGCGTCCGATTCGTTCAAAACGCAAACGTCAACGTAGCGGCAAAGCTCGGTCATCGTCTTTTTTGCCTGGGCCTTTGTCCACAATTTTTGCCGGAAGTTTAGGTCGCAAAAAACCAAGACGCCGGCCTTTTTCGCGGCCTTGACCGCCTCCAGGCAAAGGGCGGCGCAATTTTTTGAAAGCGCGGGCGTGATTCCGGTAAAGTGAAAGGCGGCCGCTCCCCTAAAAATCGCGGGCCAGTCAAAGTCGCCGGGCGCGGCTTGGGAAATCGCGGAATTTTTTCGGTCGTAGACGCAAAGGCTGGGACGAGGTCCCGCGCCCTTTTCCATATAGTAAATTCCCAGACGCTCGCCGCCAAAGGCCGCAAAATCCACGCCGACGCCGAACTTTTTAAGCTCGTCCAGCGCCGCCCGTCCTATTGGGTTTTCAGGAATTTTTGTCACAAAAGAAGAAGACATTCCAAAATTGGCCAAAGAAACGGCGACGTTCGCCTCCGCGCCTCCAAAGGTCGCCTCAAATGACGGGCTTTGCAAAAAGCGCTCGTAGCCGCGCGGCGCCAGGCGCAACATTATTTCGCCAAAAGTCACGATTCTTTTCATAAGGCGATTATAAACAAAGCGAGCGGACAATTCAAGGACTTTATCGAAAGTTTGTCGAAGGAAGGCGGCGGCCTTTACAAAAACTTAAAGAAACGCTTGAGGAATTTCTTTACCTTGCGCAAAAAGAGCAAGAAGCAATGCCGCTTTTTTAGGCAGTAAAGCATGTCCTCTTGGACGCGCTTGGGATAGTACTTGTCCAAGAGCGCGGCGTATTCCTTGTCTTGAAGCTCTGAGTTGGCGCTTGACAAGCCGGTCTCCGCGTCGTAAACGGACGAATAGGGGTTCTTTTTTTGAAGGCTTGTCTTTATGAACGTCGCTTGGTGGCAAAAGCCACGCAAGAAGAAAAAATATCCGCTGACGTGATTGGGATATCGAATGCGGCGCTTGCGGCCCTTGGCGGCAAAAAAGGCGTCGCAATAAACAAAGTCCTCGTCAAATCCAAAAGCGGCGGCCTTTTCAAGCGCTTTTGGCCCTGAAAGCCAGTCGCCGGAATTTAGCATAAGGCAGTATTTGCCGTTGGCATATTCAACGCCCTTGTTCATCGCGGGATAAATTCCGCCGTCTTTTTCGGACTGCCAGTGGGAGACTTGCGCGGCGTAATCCTTGTTTTGCAAGGCCTCCTTAATCACGTCAACGCTTCCGTCCGTGGAACCGCCGTCAATGATTATGTGCTCAAAAGACCTGAAAGTCTGCGAGGCAACACTGTCGACGGTCTTTTTAAGGCCGTCCTTGTTGTTGTAATTTATCGTTATAATTGAAAATAATGGCGAACCGTTCATTTGCGCGAATTGTAAACTATTCTTGGAGCTTTTTCAAGAGCCGCCGCGCTATTGCGCAAATATAAAAAATCGTTTATAATTAAGGCGCGCGTAATGTGAAATAAGGTTTTTAAAAATGGAAAAGGCAAAAATACTTATCATTGAAGACGAACCTCAAATGGCGCTTCTTGTCAAACGATACGTTCAAGACGGCGGCATGGAACCGATGGCGTTCGGAACCGCCGAAGAAGCCCTGAAAGCCATTGACGGCAACGCTCCACACGCCGTTTTGCTTGACCTCAACCTGCCCGGAATGAGCGGCATGGAATTCCTGAAAAAATTTCGCGAAGAGACAGGAAGCTTAATTCCCGTCATCGTGGTGAGCGGAAACAACAAGGACGAAGACATAATCGCCGCCTTGGAAGACGGCGCTGACGACTTTGTCACAAAGCCTTTCAGCCCCAGAGTTTTGCAAGCCCGCCTTTCCGCCGCCTTGCGCCGCGTGGCCAACACGGAAGCCGCCGTTGAAGAGACGATACAGTTTGGCGAATACACTATTTTGGAACATTCCTGCGTCTTAAAGCGCGGAACCGCGAAAGTCCGCCTGAGCGCGCGAGAATTTGACGTCCTTAACTTTTTGGCGCGGCACGCCGGAGAAAACCTTTCGCCGGAAAAAATTTACAGCGCCGTGTGGAAAGTTCCCTTTGGCGACATAACGGCCGTGGCGGTCTACATTCAGCGCTTAAGAAAAAAAATCGAAAAAGACCCGCAAAATCCCCAATACATAAAGACTGTCTTTAGATACGGCTACTGCTTTGACATCGGCAAAAAAGAAGGCCAAGAAAAAGAGAAAGAGCCAAGCGGCGAAGAAGAATAAGGCCGCCCTACTTTTTAGTCCAAGTCACGTCAACGCTGGCCGGCTCGACCGAGCCGCCGGATTGAACCAAAGTCCTTTTCTTTCCGACAAGGCTTCCGCTTGAAGCCAGCGTCATGTTCCATTCTATCGGAGTCGCGCTTTCCGCGTAGTTCAATATCGTTTGCCTGTCTATGTCAGGATAGAACGAAGCGTTGAATTTGTCCCGCTGGACAATCCTTACGGAAGAGCCGCCGTCTTGGGCGAAAACCGCCACATTCATCGTGGCTCCGTTGTTGAAGACAATGAAGCCTCGGCCGCTTCGCAAAAGAATGATTTTGCTGGCGCTCTTTTCGCCGCTCCAAGTTCCGGCAAGACTTTCCGCCCCCACTTCGGCGCCGTCCTGCCTGGCGGCTCCCGGCCCGGCCTTGGCAGATTGGCCCAAAGCCCCGCCCGAGCCAGAAGCGTCAAAGACCACGCGCTGAATCAAAAGCTTCGCGTCCGTCAAAATTTTGTAATAAGAATCGTATTCCTTTTCAGTTGAAAAAATTTGTCCGTTCTGCAAATTCTTAACCGCAAAAACGCAAGACCATTTTTCGTCGCTGCGAGGCCTGTATATTCTGGCCGCGAACAAAAGTGGGCCTTCCGACGGCGACTTTTCCTGGGCCAGCTCAAAAAAAGAGCCGCAATTGGAGTCAGTCTGGATGTCGGAATAAGAGTCCTTTATTTCGTCGTCGCGCTTGTCAAAGGTTTGCAGGTTTTGAATTCCCCGCAGCTGGGCAAAGAACAAGTCCTGCGTTATGTTGAGCATGTTTTGGTCGTTCACGTTGGTCAACACGCCGTAGTAGTAAAGGTTGAATTTGCCGCCGTCATCTTGGGCGAACGACAAGGCCCCTGCGCATAAGAAAGCCGCGAGAAAAAGAACTTTTTTAAAAAACTTGTTCCTATTCATTCAGCTTCTTCTTAAACTCCCTGGCCATAAGCCTGTCGGCGTCGCGGGCCTTTATGCTTTCCCGCTTGTCAAAGGCTTTCTTTCCCTTGCACACGCCCAAGGTCATCTTGACGCGGCCGTTCTTAAGATAGAAATCCAAAGGAATCAATGTGTA
>ONET01000084.1 GCA_900316905.1 uncultured Treponema sp. | reverse complement strand
TTTGCATTTGAGAAAGCGACACCTGAATTCCTTGGACGGAAAGATGGCGCTCGTCGTTTTGGACTACCTTTGAGTCGGTCATCAAAAGCGCGACTTTTAGGAAGGCCGCGGCCTTGGAAATCAAGTTGTCCTTTGAAAATTCCATGTTAAGGTCAACGGAATATTTTCCTGTCGGAAGCTTTTCAAACTCGCCTTCTATATAGTTCAACTGAAAGATCGAGGACGAAAGGCTTGTTCCCAAAAGGTTTGTGATGAAAGAAAGCGGTCTGTTCATGTAAAGGCGTATGTTGTTTGTCTTAGCGTCTCCGACAAATTTATAGGCCTCGCTGTCCTTCCAATCAACTTCGTTCATGTTGTCAACGGAAACAAAGCTTGACACAATCTGGGAGTTTGCCTCAACGTCATACCTCTTGAGCTGGCTTGTGACGTCCGGCGAAATCAACACGATGTCGCTTCCGGGCGCGCAAAGCTGGACGCCTGACCTTTTTTCGGTGAAAACAGGATAAATGCCGGTGGAACTGACGCTTTGCATTTTCTTGCTAAAGTATTCGCTTGTGGCAAGAGCCAACTTTGACGCGGTAGAAACCGTTCCGTCGCAAGCGATTTGCAGGCGCTGCCTGTCAGAAGGGCTTCCAATGCCAATGTAAAGGCGCTCTATGCTGTCGGTCACGTTCTTGACGTACTTGTCGGAAAGGTCGGAGCCGACCATAGTTTTTACAAGGCTGTTTGTAAGCTCGCTGTGAACTTGAACAGGAACGCCAAGGTAAACCAAGGCGTCCGAGTCCAAGGTGTCAAAGGCGTTGACCTTGACGGAAGGCCCTCCAACAGAGGCGCACGAGGCCAATAACAAAAAAGCGGCCAAGCAAGCGGCGCCAAAGGCAAGGACGCCTTTGTTCGCGAAACGAAAATCAGTTCTTTTCAATTTTTACGCTCCATTTTTTGTCGTCGGCGTCAATCACAACGCCGCCGTCAACCGCGGTCCATTCGGCGCTCGCGGCCAAGGTTTCGCCGGCCACAAAGTCCGCGAACATTGTCCACGCGTCCTTAAGCTCGTCGTCGCCAAAGACCACAAGCTTGATTCGGTCGGTAACGCTAAGGCCTGATTCCTTGCGGAGGTTCTGGATTCCGCGAACCAAGTCGCGCGCCCAGCCTTCCTTCTTAAGCTCGTCGGTGATGTTGGTCTCAAGGCCAACGGTAAGCGTTCCGTCGTTGACAACCTTAAGGCCTTCCTTTTCGATTCGCTCGACGATGATTTTTTCCTCGGTCAAGTCGACGCTCTTTCCCTCAACGTCAAGAGAAAGCTTTGAGCCGTCCAAGATTGACTGGATTTCTTCCTGGCCAAGAGCGGCGATTTTTGTCGCGGCAAGCTTCATCAAGCCGCCAAGCTCTTTTCCAAGAACCTTAAAGTTGGCCTTGGCCTTGTATTCTACAAGTTCGTCTTCGCGGTCGTGGAAAACGACTTTCTTTACGTTAAGCTCTTCGCGAATCGCGTCTTCCATCTCGGCCAAGACTTTCTTTTCCTCGGCGTTGCGCGTCACAAGGGCGACGGCGGCCAAGGGCTGACGGTTCTTTATGTTGAACTGGTTTCGCAAGCTGTGGCCCATTGACACGGCCTTTTGAACGGTGGCCATCTTGAACTCAAGCGCTTGGTCATGCCAAGCCTCATTGTAGGCCGGCCAGTCGCTAAGGTGAACGCTTTCGGCGTCGCCAGAGACTTTTAGGTTTTGCCAAATTTGTTCCGCTATAAAGGGAACAAAGGGAGCGCTCACTTGCGCGAAAGTCTTAAGCGCCAAGTACAAGGCCTCGTAGGCTTCCGCCTTGTCGGAATCGTTTTCGCTCTTCCAAAAGCGGCGGCGGCTTCGGCGGATGTACCAGTTGTTAAGCTGGTCGATGAAGGCCACGATCGGGTCAATCGCTCCGCTAAGGTCGTAGTCGTCAAGCGCCTCGCTCACGTTCTTTACCAAAGACTGGGTCACGCTCAAAATCCAGCGGTCAAGCGGATTTTGAGGCAAGGATTTTTCAAACAACTTTCCGTTGGGCTGAATCTTGTCGATGTTGGCGTATGTCACAAAGAACGAGTAGCTGTTCCAAAGCGGAATCAAGATTGACTTAAGGACTTCCTTGACGCCGTCGTCGGAATAGCGAAGGTCGTCGGCCTTCACCACCGCCGAGTGCATCAGGAACAAGCGCAAGGCGTCCGCTCCGAACATGTTGATCGCTTCGACAGGGTCGGTGTAGTTTTTGAGCGACTTGGACATCTTGCGGCCGTCGGAGGCAAGAACCAAGCCGTTTACGATGCAGTTTTTGAAGGCCGGCTTGTCAAAAAGCTCGGCGGCCAAAACCGTGAGCGTGTAGAACCAGCCGCGCGTTTGGTCAAGGCCTTCGCTGATAAAGTCGGCTGGGAAATGCTTTTCAAAAAATTCCTTGTTCTCAAAGGGATAATGAAGCTGCGCGTAAGGCATGCTGCCCGACTCAAACCAGCAGTCAAAGACTTCCGGGATGCGCTTCATCTTGCCGCCGCAAGAACATGGGATTTCAATTTTGTCCACAAACTGCTTGTGCAAGTCGTCGGGATAAATTCCGCTCAATTCCTTGAGCTCTGATCGGCTTCCTACGCATACAGTCTTTGAGCAGTCGGAGCACTTCCAAATCGGAATCGGGTTTCCCCAGTAGCGGTTTCGGCTAACGGCCCAGTCGCGCGCTCCTTCAAGCCACTTGCCGAAGCGGCCTTCCTTTATGTGGCCCGGCTGCCATTTGATTTGGCTGTTGGCCTTTAAAAGCTGGTCGTTCTTTCCGGCGACTTTTACGAACCAGCTTCCGATTCCTCGGTAAATGAGCGGAGAGCCGCATCGCCAACAGTGCGGATACTGGTGCTTTATTTGGTCGCGCTTTACAAGCTTTCCTTCTTTTTTGAGGCGGTCCATGATGTCCTTGTCCGCTTCCTTTACAAAGCGGCCTTGGTAGTCAGGAACTTCCTTTGTGAATTTACATTCGGCGTCAATCGGCTCCACAAAAGGAATCTGCGCATTCGCCTCTTTTCCTGCGTTTTCCTTTTTAAATACTTGGCTGTCGTCTTCGCCAAAGCTTGGGGCCAAGTGGACGATGCCGGTTCCGTCTTCGGTTGAAACGTAGTCGGCGTTAAAGAGGCGGAAGGCGCCGTCAGAGCCGTCTTCGTTTTTGGCGAGCTTTTCAAAGTAAGGAAAGAGCGGCTCGTACTTGGCGCCGACAAAGTCCTTTCCCTTTTTCTTGTAGACAACCTCGTATTCGGCGGCATCCTTGTAGTAGGCGCCAAGGCGGCTTTCGGCCAAGATGTAATGGTCGCCAGAATCCTTGTCCAAGATTTTAACGTAGTCGATGTCCGGGCCCATCGCCAAGCCTTGGTTTGAAGGCAGCGTCCACGGAGTCGTGGTCCAGGCCAAAAAGTATGTCTTTCCGTCGGCCATGCTTGGGTCGTCAATTCCCTTGGGCGCGGCCGTAATCTTAAAGCGAATCGTAATCGCGGGGTCTTGGACTTCCTTGTAGCCCTGCGCCAATTCGTGGCTTGATAGAACCGTGGAACAGCGCGGGCAGTAAGGGAGGATGTACTTTCCCTCGTAAATCAAGCCCTTGTCCCAAAGGCTTTTGGCAACCCACCAAATCGACTCCATGTAGTCGGGGTTCATCGTCTTGTAGTCGCGGTCAAAGTCAACCCAGCGGCCCATGCGGGTGATTGTCTTTCGCCATTCGCCCGTGTATTTTAAGACGCTCGCGCGGCACTTTTCGTTGAAGTTTGCCACGCCGTATTCTTCGATTTCATGCTTGGAGTTTATTCCAAGCTCCTTTTCAATCAAGTTTTCCACCGGAAGGCCGTGGCAGTCCCAGCCAAAACGGCGGTCTACGCGCTTTCCGCGCATAGTCTGGTATCGGGGAATGATGTCTTTTATTGTTGAAGGAATGAAGTGGCCAAAGTGAGGAAGGCCTGTGGCAAAGGGCGGTCCGTCGTAAAAAATGAACTCTTCCGCGCCCTCGCGCTGGGAGATGGACTTTTTAAAGATGTCGTTGTCGCTCCAATATTTTAAGATTTCTTCTTCCTGCTTGGGAAATTCCGCTTTGGGATCTACCGGCTTATACAAAACAAAGCTCCTTTTATTGAATATATCCTAACTATTATAGCGCATTTACAAAAAATATTCTATATGTTAGTGATTAAAAACAAAACGCTCCCAGTCACGGCTGCATCAGCCGTCGCCGCTAGATATCGTCGCTACACGCTGTTTGCGATTGAAACTATTTAACTTCGCCGCTTGTGCGGCGCCGCAAACAGAGTGTCGCCGTCCGCCGCCCCGCTCCTTCGCGCGTTTATTCTTCCTGCCATTACTGTTTTACAAGCTCCAATCTCTTTACTTTAAAACAAAATCCGCCGATATTTTATATGACGGAGTTTAAAATGAAAATTGCAAAAATATCGTTGGCTTTCCTTGCGCTCGCCCTTACGGCGGCCTCGGCTTTTGCCAAAAACGCCCGCTTTGACGGAAGCCAATACAGCATATCGCTTGACTACAACGACAGCGTGGCGCCGGGCGACCCCGTTTTTATAAGGATGCGCTTTGAAAACGTAAAGGCAAAGAAAAAGTCCTTTTCGCCCGCCGCCCGGGCAGAACTAAAAGTCGAGGACAAGGTTATCGGCTCAAGCGACTTTTACGCGATTTCAAAAAAGGGCTCGCTTGAATACATGACAGGCCTTCCGATTTCTAGCTGGGCGAAAAGCGGCGAATGGAAAATCTCAGTTCTTTACACTGCCGGCGACGAGGGCGAAAAGTCCTTTGCCCTGCCCCTTTTTGTTAAGGAAAAAGAATTTGAAAGCGGCGTGATTGCGCTGAACCAAACGATGAACAAAATATCAAAAGACACAAGCCCTGAAAAAGTCGCTCAGTCAAAAAAGCTCAACGACATAATCAACTCAATAAACAAGGACGATGTCTACAACCTAAAGCGCTTCATCGCTCCCGTAAAGTCCAACCGCCGCACAACGGCCTTTGCCGAGCGCATAATCTACAAGTACCCGGGCGGAAAGGAAAGCACGACGACCCACGCCGGAATCGACTACGGAATTCCTACAGGAACGGAAATCGTCGCGCCGTCATCTGGCAAAGTAATGCTTGCCGAAAACCGCATCGCGACCGGCTGGACTGTCATAATCGAGCACCTTCCGGGCCTTTACACGATGTACTATCACATGAGCGGCTTAAAAGTAAAAGAAGGCCAGACAGTCCAGCAGGGAGACTTGCTGGGGCCAAGCGGCGCGACAGGATTCGCCACAGGACCCCACTTGCATTGGGAAGTCAGGCTAAACTCGGTTATCGTAAACCCCGACTATTTTATCGAAAACGATTGGTCATTTAACGAGCCGTAAGAACTCATCTTCGTCAATAATCTGGATTCCAAACTTGGCGGCTTTGGCGTTTTTGCCCGAGCCGCTATTTTTATCGTTTGTGACAAGGTATGACAAATCCTTTGTGACGGAACTTTTCGCGCTTCCGCCCTTCTCTTTTACCAAAGCTTCCGCGTCGGCGCGCTTCATAGTCTTTAGCTCGCCGGTAAAGCAAAAGGAAAGGCCCGCCAAAGCGCCGGATTTTTTTTCCTTTATCGTTATCGCGCCGCTTTTGGCCAAAGAGCGCATTTCGGCGGCGTTCTCGGCCAAGCCTTGCGCGAAGGCGGCGGCGGTGATTTGGGCAAAGCCGTAAACTCTTTCAAATTCCTCCGGCGTGGCGGACAAAAGCTTTTCCAAACTGTCAAAGCCGCCTTCTATCACCTTCTCCACCATTTGCTCGCCGATACCCTCAATGTCAAAGCCGGCAATAAATTGCGCAAGGCTTAACGTGGAATGCGCCTTTATCGACGCGACGACGTTCTTGGCTCCAAGAGAGTCCTTTTCCTTTTCAATGCTTTCTTGGTTTAAAAAGTAAGGCGTGAGCGCCGCTTCGTCCAAAGAGTAAATGTCTGAAATCGAGCGCAGCTTTTTGTCGTTAAAAAGCGCGTTTACCAAAGCGTCGCCCAAGTCGCGTATGTCGGAACATTCTATCCACTTAAAGATTTGGTGCAAGACGCGCTTGGGGCAAGCCTTGTTGGGACAGTAAAGGCGGCTTGGCGTGTCCAAAAGAGAGGCGCCGCAAACCGAGCATTTTTTTGGAAAGACGATCGGCTTGCAGTTTTTGGCGTCGTCCTCATGCGCGACTAGTCCCACGATTTTTGGAATGATTTCACCGCGCTTTACGACAACGACATGGCTTCCGATTTGGACGCCAAGCTTTCTTAGCGTGTCGGGGTTTGCAAGGCTCGCGCGCTGGACTGTCGTTCCGGCAAGCTGGACCGCGTCAAAAATCGCGACAGGCGTGTAAGTCGCGCCGTTTTCGCTCCATTCCACCTCGCGCACTACGCTGACGGCTTCTTCCAACGAAAACTTAAAGGCAATCTGCCTGTCGGGGCGCGCGCGGCTTGCGTCGTCAAGGTTTATCGCGCGCTCCTTTATTACAAGGCCGTCGATGTCGTATTCAAGGCCGGGCCTTATTTCCATGACGGCGGCGCGGTAGTCTATGACCTCCTCCGGGCTTTTGCAAATCTTAAGAGGAACGCATTCAAAGCCGTTTTGGACAAGCCAAGCGATTTTTTCCTCTTCGTCGGCAAAGGGATTCGCGCCGCCGTCAGTCGCAAGCGCGTCGTAAGTTATAAGGCAAAGATATTCCGATTTTTCACCGTCCTTGCGCTTCATAAGGCCGTTGGCGGCGTTGCGGCAATTGGCCTTGTCGGAAAAATATTTTTTGTGGACGCTGTGGGTCATGATGACCTCTCCGCGAACTCCTCCGGTAAAGTCGGGCGACTTTTCCAAGACGCTTAAAACGCCCTTCATTTTTTTTGCGTTTGCCGTTATGTCGTCGCCGACAGAGCCGTCGCCTCGGGTCACCGCGCGGACAAGGCGGCCCTTTTGGTACTGAAGCTCAAGCGAGGCGCCGTCCAGCTTGTATTCAACCAAGTATTCTGGGTAAACGTGCTTTGCCGCCCAAGCCAAAAACTGCTCCGGGTCGGCGGCCTTTTCCTGGCTTCCCATAGGCATCACGTGGGCGGCTTTTTCAAAGTTTCCAGAATCGGCGCCGACTTTTTTTAGGATTGGATTGTTTGGATCAAGGGCCTTTAGCTCGTCCCAAAGCTTGTCAAATTCGGCGTCCTCGATTTCGGCCTCGCCGTTGTAGTAGGAGTCCTGGTATTTTTTTATAAGAGAAGCAAGCTCGTCTATGCGGGCGCTTTCGAACAAGTCGGCCATAAAAACCTCCAACGATAATACGGCGCGGATGTCGCCGCCACATCGCTAATCCTTAACAAAGAACAACTCGCGAATTTCGCGGCCGGCTTCGATTCCCTTTCGCTCAAACTTTGTCATTGGCCGCCATTCTTGGTGGGGCGCGAAAGCTTCATATTTGTTCTTTAGGCCGTCGGTGCCGCGCAATTCCTCAAGCGCCTCGTCCGAATATTCCGCCCAATCAGTGCACATGTAAAGGTAGCCGCCCGAGCGCAATTTTCTTTGCAAAAGATTGGTGTTGGGCCTTCTCATAAGGCGCCTCTTGTGATGCTTTTTCTTTGGCCAAGGGTCGGGAAAGAAAACATGAAAGCCGTCCACCGAATTGTCGCCAATCATTTTTTCAAGAACGTCCAGCGCGTCATGTTCAACGACATAAAGGTTCTTCAAGTCGTTCGCGCGAATCTCAAACAAAACGCGGCCCACGCCGGGCTTGTGGACTTCAATTCCCAAATAGTTTATGTTGGGGTTTTCCTTTGCGATTTGAATCGTCGCCGCGCCCATTCCAAAACCTATTTCCACTACGATTGGATTGGTGTTTCCAAAAATCTCGACAAAGTTCAAGGGCTTTTCTTCGTATGGAACGCAATACTTGTGCGAAAGCTCGTTGTAGGCCTTTTCTTGAGCCGCCGTCATTCGGCCGGCCCGCATGACGTAGGTCTTTATCGTGCGATAAAAAGAATTGCCGCTCTCGCCGTCGCTTACAGAATCGGGCGAAGGCTCTTGCTCGTCGTCATTCAAGTTCATCAGGCTTTTCTCCATCCTTAAATATTTTTGGCTCAAAGCAAAGCAAGTTTCCAGTCATGCGCGTTTTTCTATAATATGATGAATTTTTAACGCCCTTAAAAACCGCCTCGTCGTCAAACCAACTTTCTTTTCTTTCGTCAAAATACAGCAATTCGTTTGATTCGGAATAAACCGCGAGCCGCTCCTTGACGGCGGGGATTTTTTGCGGAAGGTCTTTCGCAAATGAATCCAAAAGCGATTGGTCGTAGGCGACAAAAAAAGAGCCTTGCGCCTTTTCCCCCGCCGCGGCGACACATTCCACAAAATAATCCCCCGGC
>ONET01000057.1 GCA_900316905.1 uncultured Treponema sp. | reverse complement strand
CCATAATAAATCAACTTTTAATTGATTTCAATAGAAAAGTGTGGTAGTATGGAAAAACTATGGTAACGATTACGCCCATGAACAAAGCGGCATCTCCGGCCTTTCCCAAGGACTGCCTAAAAGACACTCGCGCCCTTACAAGCGCCGAAATAGAAACGTTAAAAAAAAACAGGAACCATTCCGACGTCTCCGATTGGAGCAACGTTCTTGTCTCTGCAAAAGCCTTTGATCCAAACTTGCTTTACGGCTCGGCCTTTTCGGGCTTTGTTGTTTTGGGCCCCTTGCGCGCGGCGAAAGTCAAATACCACGACTTGGAGCTTGAGTGCGGAATCTACAATTCCAAGCTGCGCGACGTGGTCACCGGAAGCGACGACGCGATTCACAATGTGGCCTACTTGGAAAACTACCGCCTTGGAAACGGCGTGATACTTTTTAACGTTCAGGAAATGTCCTGCACCAAACATTCCAAATTTGGAAACGGAATCTTAAAGCAGGGCGAAAGCGAGGACGTCCGCGTCTGGATTGGCGTGGCCAACGAAAACGACGGCCGCAAAGTTCTTCCCTTTGAGTCGATGATTCCTGCCGACGCGTACTTGTGGTCAAGAAAGCGCGGCGACAAGGCCTTGTTAAAGCGTTTTGTGGAACTTACTGAAAGCGGCGATTCAAAGAAGAACGACACTTACGGAACTGTCGGAAACGAAAGCGTCATAAAAAACACCACGCTTTTAAAGGACGCCAAAATCGGCGAATGCGCCTACATAAAGGGCGCCTTTAAGCTAAAGAACATAACCGTTTTGTCGTCCGCGCAGGAAGAAAGCCAAATAGGCGAGGGCGTGGAGATGGTCAACGGAATCATGGGCTACGGCTGCCGCGTTTTTTACCAAGCCGTCGCCGTCCGCTTTGTCCTGGGCCGCAATTGCCAGCTAAAGTACGGCGCCCGCCTCTTGAACTCAATTTTAGGCGACAACTCCACGGTGTCGTGCTGCGAACTCTTGAACAACTTGATATTCCCTTTCCACGAGCAGCACCACAACTCTTCGTTCTTGATTGCCACCACAGTCATGGGCCAGTCCAACATCGCGGCGGGCGCCACTATCGGCTCAAACCACAATTCCCGCAGCCCCGACGGCGAGATTATCGCTGGCCGAGGCTTTTGGCCCGGCTTGTGCTCCGACTTCAAGCACAATTCCAAGTTCGCCTCTTTTGTTTTGGCCAGCAAGGGCTCCTACCAGCATGAGCTCAACATATCGTATCCATTTTCGCTAATCGCGGCGGCGGGGGAGGACGAGCCGATTCAAATAATGCCGGCCTACTGGTTCATGTTCAACATGTTCGCCATCGCCCGCAACAACTACAAGTTCAAAAAGCGCGACAAGCGCGTCGTCCGCGTCCAGCATATCGAGACCGATCCTTTGGCTTCAGACACGATGCAGCAAATCTTGCCGGCCTTGTCGCGCATAATCGAGCTTTCAAAAAAATATTTGCAGGACTCAGGCTACGAAAGCGTTTTGGCCGCCAAAAGCGAAGCCCAAAAATTGCAGGCGGCAAAAGACTTCTTGCACCAAAATCCCAACGCCGACTTTGTCTTGCATGACGAGCTTTGCCAAAAAAAATACGGCGCGGTGATTCTAAAGCCGGTCAAAGCCTACAAGGAATATCGCAAAATCGTAAAGTACTTCGCCGCCCGCTCCTTGATGGAATACTGTTCCGCCCATAAAATAAAAAGGTTGAGCGCTTCCGCCGTCCAAAAAATAACGGCGATCGACCTTTACACAAAGTGGACCAACGCCGGCGGCCAAATCATTCCTTCCAAAAAAGTCGACGAACTTTGCGCCAAAATCAAGGCAAAAAAAATAAACTCTTGGCAGGCCGTCCACGCTTTTTACGACGCTTGCCAAGAGTCCTACGGCGACTGGAAGGCCCGCTATTCCATTTATTTGCTGGAACAATTGTACTCGCGAAAAATTCAAGACTTCACAAAAGATATTTTCAAGGACATAATCGCCGACGTCACCGTCGTTTCAAACGACATGCTTTCCGATTCCTATTATTCGCGCAAAAAGGATTACGACGATCCCTTCCGCCAAATGACCTATGGAGACGAGGAAGAGATGACGGCGGTCCTTGGCTCGCTCAACGACAACAGTTTTTTGCGCGACTTAAAGGCTCAAACCGCGCTGTTCAACGAGCGGCTTGACTCTTTGTTTTAGCGGCGGCGTCCGCGTTGTTGGGAGGAAATTAAATGAAGCGAATCGCGATTGTAACCGGAGCGTCAAGCGGAATGGGAGCGGAATTTGCCCGCCAGTTGGGAGCGGAGCCATGCGCCGACGAGCTTTGGCTTTTGGCCCGCCGCCTTGACCGCCTTAAGGAAGTGGAGGCCGCGCAAAACGCCGCGCGAAAAGAAAATCCGTCTCTTCCCTTGGCCCGTTCCTTTCAAATCGATTTGTCCGGCCGCGCGGGCGTTTCGGCTTTCAAGGCCCTCTTGGACGCGGAAAAAATCATTGACCAAAATGGCAAGGACGGCGGCCAAGGCTTTGAAATAAGCGTCTTGGTCAACAACGCGGGCTTTGGAACTTACGGCCCCTTCGTTGACACGCCGCTGGAATGCGAGCTTGACATGGTGGAATTGAACTGCGTCTCGCTTACGGGAATCGCTTGGCTTGCCCTTTCTTATATGAACAAAGGCTCGCTTTTAATCAACACCGCAAGCCTCGCCGCCTTCATGCCGCTTGGAAATTTCAGCGTTTACGCCGCCGCTAAAGCCTATGTCCTAAGCTTTTCCGTGTCCCTTGCCGCCGAAGTGGCCGACAGGGGAATAAAGGTTTGCGCCTTGTGCCCCGGCTCGGTCAGCACCGAATTTGCCGCCGTCGCCTCAAACGGCGCGCGGAAGGAAGTTTTGGGAGGAAAGAGCGTCCAAAAGACAGTGGCTCATTGCCTAAAGGCGGCGCGCGCCGGCAAAAAGACCGCGCTTTGGGCGCTCAAGTGGAAGGCCACGGCCTTTTTGTCGCGCTTTGTCGGCCGCTGCTTTGTCGCGCGCTGGACTTACCTAAAATGCCCGCGCCCGCGAAAATCCTAGGGCTTGGGGCCGTTCCGCCGTCGTCTTACTTTTTTCCGGCCTTGCGGTCCTCGTTCTTTTTTATCATTTGCCTGGCGGTAAAGTTCATCGGGTATATTTCCAAAATCTTCTTGTACCATTCGATGGCCTTGTCCCATTTTTTTTGCTTGTAGAAAGTGTAGCCGATGGCGGCGTAAATCATTTGCGCGTCAAAGCGCTCTATCCTGATGTAAGGATCGTTCAAGACCCTTATCAAGGCCTTGCGGCTTGACTTGAGCTTGCAAAAAGGCCAAGGCGCGTAAGCGTCTTGCGCTATCACCATGAATTGTCCCAAGCCGTTTGAATAGTCTTGCTCCACAGCCTTTTTGGCGTAGGCCCGCACTTTGAGTCCGTTCGCCAAAACATAGGCGACGTTTTTCGCCGTGCAGTTCATCGAAATCGCCTGAGCCATGGTGGAATAAGCGTCGCTTCCGCGCCTTATTTTTAGCGCCGCGTCGCATTCCGCGATGGCCTTGTCAAAGTATAGGCCGGCCACGTCGTTGGCGCTAACATTGGCGTTGGCGTCGCCCAAGTCGATTTTGTCCAGCGTCGTGAGGTCAAAAGTTTCCATTACGCTAAGGCCGTAGTAGTAGTGCGCTCTGGCAAGCGAAATATGCTTGGCGTAATCGCTTGTCAGGGCGTTGGCGGCCTCCACGCTTGCGTCGTAGAATTTGCGCCGCTTTTCGTCGTTGAAAATTTTATGGCCGTAGTGGGCCTCGGCGAAATCGATTCCGGCTTGCGTGTAGGGAACGTCCCTGGGGAACGTGGAGGGCAGGCGCTTTTGCTTGTTCGCCTGCGCCGCGCCCTTGTCAACTCCGTCGTCGGCCGCCATAAGCTCTGATTCGCTTTGGCCTGAAAGGTCTGCGGTCGAAAGGATTCGGCGCTTGTACTCTTCCTCCGACTCCGCGAACATGGCCGCGCACAAGACGAGCGCCGCCGCCGCGCAAATGAATTTCTTCGTCAAATGAATTTTGTTTCCAGTCATTTTCGTTCCTCTTAATCGTTCCAAAGCAAAAAATCGCTTCCCTTGACTTTTTGCGGAATTTTGACTATTCTATAAAAATGCTTAATTCTTTTCAAGCGGAATTTTTATTCAACCTCTTTGTTTTTATTTGCGCGTTTTCCCTTGTTTTGTATTTGCCGAGAATTCGCTATTACATCGCCGGCTTAAAAAAGCCAAGGCGAGCCTTTAATCAAGAAAAAAAATCCCTCGCCGTGATTGTTCCGGCCAAAAACGAAAAAGGCCTGCGGGTTTTGCTTGACAGCCTTGCGGCCCAAACCTACGACAAGGACTTTTACGACATTCACGTCGTTGTGGGCGACAAAAACGACCCCAACATAGAGCTTTGCAAAAGCTACAAGAACTGTTTTTCAAAAGTTATTGAAAACCAAACTTGCAAGGGCGAGGCTTTGGACGGAATCCTCCAGGACTTGCTGCAGGAAGGCAAGCGAAAATACGAGGGCTTTGTTATCGTTGACGCGGACAACATCGTTGACGCCAACTTTCTGATGGAAATGAACAACGCCTTTGCTTTTGACAAGCAAATAGTTTTGGGCAAGCGCTGCGTCAAGAATTACCTTTACGGAAAAAAATACCGTTCTTGGGCCGTCAACTGCAACGCGCTCACGTATACTTTCCTTGACAAAATGGGCAACTGCTTTAGAACCGAGCGCAACATGTCCAACACAATTTGCGGAACGGGCCTTATGGTTCGCCGCGACTTGGTTCAGGCGATGGGCGGCTGGCCCTATCGTTCGATGACCGAAGACTTTGAGCTTACCGTGACCGCGCTATTAAACAATTGGACCAGCTGCTATTATGAATACGCCGTGACCTACACGGAAGAAGGAATCTCGCTAAAAAGCTGCAACGCCCGCCGCCGCCGCTGGCTTATGGGCTACGCCCAAGTCGGCGTAAAATACGGAAAGCTTGTTTCCCAAAAATTCTGGAAGTATGTCCGCGACTTTTTTTGCGGCAGCAAGGAGTCCGTGGCGCAAAATTCCAAGCAGGCGGAACTTGAGTCGGGCAATTTCTGGGGCTGCTTTGACTACCTTTTTTCTTTCGTTCCCCTTTACATTTATTTTGCGGGAACAGCGATCTTGGCGCTGGCCTTTATGGGCGACGCGGCCTATAAATTCTTTGCCTTCCAAACAGTAGACTTGTATTCGTTGCATTGCGCCGTGAAAATTCTTTTGGTCTTGTACGGCGTTCTCTTCTTTTATACTGCCATCGCCTTTTACGAGGACCGCGCCATGTATGGCGCCATATCGGTTTTTGAAAAAGTGTTCGCTCTTTTTGTCAATCCATTTTACATCACCCAATACGCCCAATTTTACATAGAGGCGTACTACTTGCTTTTGACAAAAAAGAAAGCCAAGCAAAGCTGGATTCAGGTCGAGCGCATGGAGTCTTAGTTTTTTGGAGTCAAAATGAAATACGCGGGCGTAGAACAGCTTCCCTACGAGGAGCAGCAAAAGAACATCAAGATTGCCGAAGAGAAGGGCAACTACAATTGCGAAATCCAAGAGCCGGACTGGCGCTTGATGCAGCGCGTCGACGAAAATTTTCAGTACAAGCGCAAGGGATTTTTGAACAAGCTTGGAACGCTCTTGATTCGCTCGTCGTTTTTCGCCCTTGCCAAGCCGGGCTGCTGGTTTTTGATTGGCGACGGCTATCACGGCAGAAAGAATTTGCGCGGCGTAAAGAACTGCGTCTTTGTTTGCAACCATGTCCACAACCTTGACAACGAGATGGCTCGCTGGGCTTGCTGGGGCCACAGGCTTTACATCGTCGTCGCCGAGTTCAACAACATGACCGGCTTTTTGGGAAGCGTCATGCGAGCCGGCGGAATATACCCCTTGAGCGCGAATTTTGGGGCGATGAAAAAATTCACGGCCGCGGTCAACGAGGTCCTCCATCAAAAACGCGGCTCGGTCTTGTTCTTTCCGGAAAAGTCCATGTGGCCTTACTACGAGCAGCCGCGTCCCTTTATGGACGGAGCCTTCCACAGCGCCGTCATCAACAACGTGCCTGTCGTTCCTCTTTTCATCACTTGGCGAGCGCCGCGCGGCCTTGAAAAGCTTTTCTTCAAGCGAAAGCGCGCCGAGATTCATGTCCTAAAGCCGATTTTTCCCAAGGCGGAACTTGGGCGCAAGGAGAACATCGCGTATCTTCGCGACGAAGCCTTTAAGGAACAGTGCGAGTGTTACAAAGAAGTTTACGGCCGCGAGCCTGCGACGGTGAACGCCAAATTCACTCTGGAAGAAATTTTCCAAAAGGGCTACGAGGCTTACTTGGCGGAACAAGCGGCAAATGAAAATGAAGGAGCGGCAAAAAACGAATGATTGCCGCATACGGTCGGGCAAGCCCGCCGTTTTGCAAAGTGGAAAATATTTACTTGCGCTCTCACGAGCGCTGGGCAATAAGCCACAAGGAGACTTTAATGTCCATCATATTAAAAGACCTAAAAAAAGAATACACCTTGGCTGACGGAACTCATGTCAACGCGGTCAACGGAATCAGCCTTGAAATACCGTCAAACACAATTTACGGCATCATCGGAAAGAGCGGCGCCGGAAAGTCAACGCTTGTGCGCCTGATAAGCCTTTTGGAAAAGCCGGACTCGGGCGAAATTTACTATGACGACAAGCGCGTGGACCACTTGCAGAAATACGCGCTCATAGAACAGCGACGCCGCGCCGGAATGATTTTCCAAAACTTCAACTTGTTCAGCTCGCGCACCGCGGGCCAAAACATCGCCTATCCCTTGGAAATTTGCAAGACCCCAAAGGACAAGATAAAGGCGCGCGTGGAGGAATTGCTGGCCCTTGTAGGCTTGGAAGGCCGCGGCGACGCTAAAATCTCCTCCCTTTCGGGCGGCCAAAAGCAGCGAATCGCCATCGCCCGCGCGCTCGCAAACTATCCGGGAATCCTTTTTTGCGACGAAGCCACGAGCGCGCTTGACCCGCAGACGACGCGCGCGATTTTGGAATTGATTCGCGACATACAAAAAAAGATGAACCTCACCGTAGTGATGATAACCCATCAAATGGAAGTCGCGCGCGACGCCTGCTCGCTTGTCAGCGTTTTGGATGAAGGCCGTGTGGTGGAAGAGGGCAGCGTCGCCGACATTTTCAGCCGGCCCAAAACCGCCATTACAAAGGAATTCATGGCCAACATTCGCGCCGCGAATTTCGTCCAATGGTCGCAGGAAAAGGGCGGCTATGTCCTTCGCTTTGAAGGAAGCATGACCGACCGGCCGATTGTTTGCGAGCTTATGAAAAAATTCGACGTGGAAGTCAATATTCGCGGCGGCGGAATTCAATCCGTCCAGGACAAAAAGGTCGGCGTTTTGCGCGCCGACATCAGCGGAGCCGACTTGCAAAAGGCCGTCGCTTTCCTAAAGGATAGCGGCGTTGTAGTGGAGGAGTAGCGGCAAATGCAGATTTTTACATTGGTTTTTAAGGCCACAATTCAAACCTTGGAAATGGTTTTGTTCAGCGCCTTCTTTTCAGCCGCGCTTGGCTTTCCTTTGGGAATTCTTCTTTGCATGACAAATCCCACTGGAATCACGCCCAGAAAAAAGCTCAACGCGGTCATAAGCCGCGTCGTCAACGTCTTGCGCTCCTTTCCTTTCATCATATTGATGATTTTGCTCTTTCCCTTGTCCCGCTTGATTTTGGGAACCAGCATAGGAACCGTCGCGACAATCGTTCCCTTAAGCATCGCCGCCGCGCCCTTTGTGGCCCGCGTCATCGAAAGCGCGCTTAACGAGGTTGACCCCGAGGTTGTCAAGGCCGCCCGCGCGATGGGAAGCTCCAACCGGCAGATAATCTTTAAGGTCTTGATTCCCGAAGCCATGCCCTCAATCGTCGCGGGCATCACGCTCACAATAATAAACTTGATCGGCTATTCCGCCATGGCAGGCGCGATTGGCGGCGGCGGCTTGGGCGACCTTGCGATTCGCTACGGCTACCAGCGCTTCCGCACCGACGTCATGTTTTGGTCTGTGGTCGTGATTTTGCTCTTGGTGGAAGTCATTCAGTTTGTCGGAACCCGCATTTCCAACAAAATGCTGGCGTCCCGCTAGGAATGACAATTTAGGTCTTGCCAGCATTAACGCGAGCGGCGTAACGTTAAAAAAAATTATTTGTTTTTTTCTAAAAGCGCTTGACAATAAAAGCTCAAATCGGTATAAATAAAACATAGTTTTCCGCTAGGAAATGGAGGTAATAAAATGAAAAAGATTCTTTTGACAGCATTGGTTCTTTTGGCCGCCGCTTCGGTTTTCGCCAAAAAGAACAAGAAAGACGGCCCGCTCGTAATCGGCGCGACACCGGTTCCCCACGTGCAGCTTCTTGAATTGGTTAAGGCCGACGTTGAGGCCAAGGGCTACAAGCTTGACATCCGCGAGATGACTGACTACGTCATCTTGAACGACGCGCTTGAGTCTGGCGAGCTTGACGCCAACTTTGACCAGCACATTCCGTACATGGAGTCTACGAACAAGGACAAGGGCTACCACCTTGTGAACGCCGGCGGAGTCCACATCGAGCCTTTCGCCTTGTATTCAAAGAAGTACAAGACTTTGGCCGACATTCCCGCCAAGGCCAAGATCGCCATTCCCAACGACCCCACAAACGGCGGCCGCGCGCTTCTTTTGCTCCAGTCGGCCGGACTCATCAGCCTTGACAAAAAGGCCGGAATCACAGCCACTCCGCTTGACGTCACCTCAAACCCCAAGAAGTTTGAGTTTGTCGAAACGGACGCCGCAAGCCTTCCGCGCGTTTTGGCCGACGTTGACGCCGCCACAATCAACGGAAACTACGCGATTCCCGCCGGCCTTTCCGCCGCCAAAGACGGACTTTTCGTTGAAGGAAAGGACTCTCCTTACGTGAACATCATCGCGGTAAAGAAGGGCAACGAAAAGGATCCCCGCGTCCAGGCGCTTGTCCAGGCCTTGCAGAGCCAAAAGGTAAAGGACTGGATCGCAAAGACTTTCCCCAACGGTGAAGTCGTCGTGGCCTTCTAGTTGTGTCATTGCCGCGCTTGGCGCGGCAATCTTTTCCAGACTATGAAGTTAAAAGCCAAATTCATAATTCCGCTTGCCGTTATTTTGGCGGGCGGATATTTTTTCTACGACTCCTTTCTCGTCCAAAAGCCCAAGGAACTTCCGTACTCCCATTTTTATGATTTGGTTCAAAACAAAAAAGTTTTGTCCGCAAAAATTTCCGAAGACGAAATTTATTTTAAAACCGAAGAAAAGGAATTTAGGACGCAAAACCCCGACTCGCCGACGCTAAAGGAATTTTTATTGCGGAACGGAGTCGCCGTCCAAACAGAAAAGTCCGCCGCCGCGCTTGTCTCGCTCGCGCTGGACATTTTGTTCTACGCCATATTTTTTGCCGTAATCATTGGCGTCTTCAGGAAATTCATCTCGCCCAACACTTTTAAGGTCGTCAAAAAGACCGGCGTAAAATTTTCAGACGTCGTCGGAATGGAAGACCTTAAGCGCGACATGGCGCAGGTGATGCAGATTATGAAAAATCCTGAGCGATGGGAAAAGAAGGGCGTCCGCCTTCCAAAGGGCATATTGCTTGAAGGCGATCCCGGAAACGGAAAGACGCTTTTTGCCAAGGCGCTTGCGGGCGAGGCCAGCGTAAACTTCATTCCGGCCAAGGCCACCGACTTTGAGTCGATGTTCATGGCAATCGGCCCCTTAAAGGTAAAGCTTTTGTTCGCAAAGGCCCGCCGCCGCGCACCCTGCATTGTCTTCATCGACGAGTTTGACGGAATCGGAACAAGGCGAAATTATTCCGGCAGCGCGATCGAGACCGAAAACACGCGAATCGTAACGGCTTTGTTGAACGAGCTTGACGGCTTTGAGCCTACAAAAGGCGTTTTGGTCGTCGCGGCCACAAACTCTGTCCAGGCGCTGGACCCGGCCTTGATTCGCCCGGGCCGCTTTGACGCGCGCTTCAAGGTTCCTTACCCGGACGAGAGCGCGCGAGTCCAGCTTGTCCAAAAATACACCATGGCCAAAAAACGCGCGGCCTCCTGCTCCGACCAAAAACTCGCCCAGTTTTTTGAAGGCTTTTCCTGCGCCAAAATCGAAAGCGTCCTCAACAAGGCCGCGCTCCTTGCAAGCCAAGCCGTCCGCCCCGAGTTCACGTTACAAGACATAGAAGCTGCGATTAAAGCCTTGCAATAATGGTTTGAAATAAAAAAAAACGCGTAGCGGGAAGGCCGGACGGCGCGAACTTAGGACACGTTAAGCTAATCTCTTTGCCCTAAAAGTACCTCGTTCGCGACCGTTCGGATTCCCGCGAGAGCGTTTTTGTTTTTGTTTTTGTTTTAAAACCGTTCTCTTCGCAAAGCCTTTATTTTTGACCGCAGCTTTTTTGTCAAAAGGCGCTTTTCCTTTGACGCGGCGGTTGGCTTGGTTTTCTTTCGTTTTTTGGGAAGGGCGGCCGCCTGAACGATTTTGGCCTTGAGCCTTTCCACGGCAATCGCCCGGTTTCTTTCCTGAAAGCGCTCGTCCTCCGCCTCCGTAAAAACCTTTCCTTCTATATTTATGCTGTTCTTCAACTTTAACTTGGCCTGCTCCCGCTCGTTTGGGCTAAGCCCTTCAATGCTTTCAAAGGACACGGCGGCGCGAACCTTTGTGTTCACCTTGTTCACGTTTTGTCCGCCCGCGCCGCCGGAGCGCGCGAACGACAATTCAAGGTTTTTCTCTATTGATTCAAATACTTTTGTCTTGTCCATGGCGCGGACATTCTAGCGCCCTCGCGGCACTTTTTCAATCCTAAACCTTTCTTGATTTATTTCAACTTTTGCGCTAAAATATTTTTCAAAAAATTGGAGGAGACTATGAAAAAAATCATTCTCGCGGCGATGGGCGCGTGCGCTCTTTTCGCTCTTTCTTCATGCGGCGGCTCTAAGGACGCTGTCGTAAAAATCGGAATTTATGAACCCGCTTCAGGCGACAACGGAGCGGGCGGAAAGCAGGAAACCTTGGGCGCCATCTACGCCAACGAGGTAATGCCCAAGGTCAACATTGGCGGAAAGGAATACAAGGTTGAGCTTGTTCGCGTTGACAACGAGTCCTCAAACGACAAGGCTGTCACCGCCGCCAGCGAATTGGTTTCCAAGGGCGTTTCAGTCGTTCTTGGCTCATACGGCTCGGGCGTTTCAATCGCGGCCTCCGACACTTTCGCCGCCGCCGACATTCCGGCCATCGGAGTCACTTGCACAAACCCGCAGGTAACTTTGGGCAACGACCACTACTTCCGCATTTGCTTCCTTGATCCCTTCCAGGGAACGGTTTTGGCCAACTTTGCCGTGGACAAGTTCAGGGCAAAAAAGGCGTATGTGTTGGCCAAGCTCGGCGACGATTATTCAGTAGGCCTTTCAAACTACTTTACAGAAGCCTTCAAAAAGCTCGGCGGCGAGGTTGTTTTTGAAACCTTCCCCGAAGGAACAAGCGACTTTGCCGCTTATGTGGCCAACGCCAAGAACCAAAAGGCCGACGTTTTCTGCGCCCCTGTTTCCACCGAAGCCGCCGCGCTCATAATCGAGCAGGCCAACACGCAGAATCTTGGACTTCCGATTTTGGCCGGCGACACTTGGGATTCAAACGTAATCTTGGGCGCCGTCAAAGGCACTAATGTTGACGTGAACGTCACCACCTTCTTTGCCGAAGGAGCCGAAGACGCCGACATCGCCACCTTCGTTTCAAACTTCCGCGAATGGCTCAATTCCGACCCGTCGCGCTTGACTGACAACGGCGGAAACGACATCGTGGCCGCAAACCCTGTAATGGCCTACGACGCTTACTTTGTCGCCTTGGAAGCGGTGAAGATCGCCGGCTCTACAAAGGGAAGCGACATAAAGAAGGCTCTTCCCAAAGTTCGCTACAACGGAATCACCGGCTTGATCGAGTTTAACGAAACTGGCGACGCCAAGCGCGACGTCGCTTACGTCAAGCACGCCAACAACAAGAGCGGCTTGTGGGAATTTGTCGCCATTCAGTCAGTAAAGTAAAATGACTCCTTTTAGCGCTGATTTTTTGGACAAGGCGCAAAGCAATTTGCCCTACATTCTCGCCGGAATTTCAACCGGCGGGCAGTACGCCCTTATCGCCATAGGCTACACGATGGTCTATGGCATATTGCGCCTGATTAACTTCGCCCACGGCGACGTTTTCATGGCGGCGGGCTTGGTCTTGATTTACGCCTCAACTGTTTTGCCGCTCTATGTTTCGATTCCCTTGATGATCGCAGTTACGGTCTTAATCGGTTTTGCCATAGAGCGCGCCGCTTACAAGCCCTTGCGGACCGCTCCCAGAATGTCGGTCATGATTAGCGCTATCGGCGTTTCATACTTGATCCAAAATTTGGCGCTCTATGTGACGGGCGGCCTTACAAAGTATTATCCGCCAATCCCGTGGATAAGCGATTCAATACAAGTTTTTGGCGCCATGACAAAGCGCGTTACGGTAATCACGCCCTTCCTTACGATAGGCCTTGTCGTCGCGCTTGTCCTCTTGATTCGCTACACAAAAATCGGAATGGCCATGCGGGCCGTTTCGCGCGACTTTGAGACCGCCCAGCTGATGGGCATAAAGTTGGATTCCGTCATTTCAACTACCTTTGTGATAGGAACTTTCCTTGCCGCCGTCGGAAGCCTTTTGTTCTTTTCCAACTACACCGGCGTCACTCCGACTGTCGGAGCCATGCCAGGCCTCAAGGCTTTTGTCGCCGCCGTCTTTGGCGGAATCGGCTCGATTCCCGGCGCTGTCATCGGAGCCTTTATCATCGGCATTTGCGAAAACATAATCAAAGGCTTGGGCTGGACAACCTTTAGCGACGCCTTTACCTTTGTCCTTTTGATATTCGTCCTCATGTTCATGCCGACAGGAATCTTCGGCGAAAAGTCCACGGACAAGGTGTGATGCATGAATAACTTAAACGTCAACTTAAAAAAACAAAATGTCAGGGACTGGATTCTTTCCGCCGGCCTCATTCTCTTTGTCTTTGCCTTGATTTTTGTCTTGGAACAAGTTCTTCCAAGAACGTCGATGCTTTTTACCGTTCTAAAAAAGGGAGCCATTTACGCTCTTGTGGCCGTTTCCATGAATTTGCTGAACGGTTTCACCGGCCTTTTTTCTTTGGGCCAGGCCGGCTTTATGATGATTGGCGCCTACACTTACGCGGTCTTTACAATTCCGGTCGCCCTGCGCCCCGCGGTCTACCAATACTTTGACGGCGGCGCGATTCAGTTCGCCATTCCGGTTTTCGCCGCGCTTTTGCTTGCAGGGCTTGTGGCGGCTTTCTTTGCCTTTTTGATAGGCCTTCCTGTTCTTCACTTAAAGAGCGACTACTTGGCCATCGCCACGCTTGGCTTTGCCGAAATCATGCGCGCCCTTTTCCAGTGGGACAAGCTTGGAGCGATTACAAACGGCTCAAATCTTTTGCGAAAATATCCTGTCTTTAGGTCAACGCTCTTTCCGTTCGCGGTCTCAGGCGTTTGCATAGCGCTGATAGTTCTTTTGATAAACTCAACCTACGGGCGCGCCTTTAAAGCCATTCGCGACGACGAGGTTGCCGCCGAGGCGATGGGCATCAACTTGGCCAGCCACAAGCGCCTTTCATTCACGATTTCCTCGTTCTTCGCTGGAATCTCCGGCGCGCTTTTGGCCATGTTCCAAACGACAATCCAGGCCAACCAATTCAAGTCCGCGATGACCTACGAGATTTTGCTCATCGTCGTCATCGGCGGAATCGGAAGCGTCACGGGAAGCGTCATTTCTTCAATGCTTTTTGTGGCCTGCTCGGAATGGTGGCTTCGCTTTTTGGACAACAACAATCTTATGATAGGCGGCTTCCATGTTCCCCTTTTAAAGCCCGGCTTTAGAAAAGTGGTCTTTGCCGTCGTCATCATGCTCATCGTGATTTTTTGGCAGCGGGGAATAATGGGCGAGGGCGAATTTTCCCTTGCCGGAATCAGGAAAGCCGCGCGCAAATTTGTCGCAGAGCGCCGCTCGAAGAAAAGCGCCGCCCCAGGCGCGAGCGACAGCGCCGCTAAGTCAGGAGGCGCAAAATGAGCGGACAAAGTCAAAACGTGCTTCGCCTTTCGGACATAACGATGCAGTTTGGCGGCGTTGTCGCCGTGAATTCCCTTTCGCTGGAAATTGACAAAAACCAAATCGTTTCGCTTATCGGGCCAAACGGCGCCGGAAAGACGACGGCCTTTAACGTGGTCACCGGCGTTTACGCGCCCACAAACGGCGCGGTCTACTTTAACGGCGAGGAAATCGTAGAAAACCATCCGCGCGGCAAAATGAAAAAGCTTTACGCTGGAACCGAGCGGGGAAAGTACTCCAAGGTCATCGAGCCCACTCCCGACAAAATCACAAAGCTGGGCATCGCGCGTACGTTCCAAAACATCCGCCTCTGGAAAAGCCAGAGCGTCTT
>ONET01000003.1 GCA_900316905.1 uncultured Treponema sp. | reverse complement strand
TGAATTTGTCGTGCCTCTTGTCGTTTTTGTTCGCGATTCCGTTCATCGTAAAGGCGGGCCTTCCGCAAAGCGCCATGTCCTACCCCGCCCTCTTGTGCCTGGGCGTTTTTCAAATAGGAATGCCCGCCGTCCTTCTTTCCATCGGAATAGAAAAAGTTCCCGCGCTAAGCAGCGTCATCATCACGATGATAGAGCCGATGATGAACCCGGTTTGGGTGGCGCTTTTTGCGGGCGAAGTCCCCAGCGCGTCCAGCGTTTTTGGAGGCCTAGTGATTTTGGCCTGCATCGTGGCGCACGTGGCCTTAAAGCGCGCGGCGGCGGTAAGGAAGATGCGGGGGTAAGGCGCGCGATAACCTCAAACGGACCATAGACCAAAAACGGGGCGGCGGGATACCTAAAATTTATTCCTGACTAAAATTCCGCGCGGCAAATTTCCTTGTAGGGCTTGCAAAGCGCAAGCGAAAGCGCTGCGACGCGGCCCGACTGGGGCAAGACAAAATCGGTGGCAAGACCAAAACTGTCACCGCCACCTTGAGCGCTAGAAAGCCCAAGAAGCGGGGCGCATTTTTCAAACTGCGCGGGCGATAGCTTTACGGCAAGCGCCGCGTGGGGAAGCCAACGCTCCGGCAAATAATTTCTGTTGTCGCCCGCTTCAAACAATGGAAGAAATTTTTTGTGGAGAATTTCGTTCAGCGTTTTCAAAGAAGCAAAGCTTGGCGAATCTTTTTTTAGCGCAAGAAAAACGACCTTGTTCAAAAAACAATCCGCTCCGCCAAATTCCAAATCAAGGCCCTGGCCGCCCAAGACATCGCGCGCGGACTTTGCAAAACCGTCAAAGGCATTTTGCAAAGCGGACAGAGCGCCGGGCTCCGCGTGAAAAACGCCAAGCGTGACGTGCGGCGGAACCGAATGTTCGATTAAAAAATTGTTTCCGCAAATTTGCGCAAGGCGCTCTTGGACGGCCTTGACGCTTTGGGTAGCGCCGTCGTCAAAACAAAGCGAAACTGCGTAAGTGGAATAAGCGGGGTCGCGACCGTTTTTCATAAAAACCTACAAGAGCGCGGCGACCTTGTCCAAAATCGCCTCGTCGGCCGGAAGCCATTTGACCGAGCGCAAGTCGTCCGCTCCAAGCCAGGCCGCGCTTTGCGCCTCAAGCAAGTCCAAGCCGCCGGAGACCAGGGCGCATTCAAAGCATTGCATGCTAAGGTGAAAGTCCGGGTAGTCCCATTCAACGTCCGCGATTTTTTTGCCGACGCTGATTTTTGACGCAAGCTCCTCGCGGATTTCGCGGACAAGCGCTTCTTGCGCCGACTCGCCGGCCTCGATCTTTCCGCCCGGAAACTCCCACCAGCCCTTCCAGTCGCCGTAACCGCGCGCCGTGGCAAAGACCTGTCGCTGTCCTTGGTCAGTGGCGCGGAATATCACTGCGGCTGCCACGCGAATGAGTTTCATTTATGCTCCTTGGGGGTGACGGCGTTTGTTTACAGATTTTGAACTAACAAGAAATCCTTGTAAGTTGCTCCACCGCTTTCCAATGCTGTAACTCCTTTTGAACTATAAAGAATTTCTTTATAGTTGCCTCACGAAGAAGCTCCGTTTTCCATTGACGACGCTCCTTTTATATTTTTAGGGGAAGGACTTCCCCTCGCTCCAGCCCGCATTCCGCGGTCTTCCGCTACCCTTTCCCCTAGGGGCTCCGCATTGTCTGCGCTCGCGAGAGCACAGTTTAATAAATTTCCAAAAACAAAACAGAGCGAAGCGATGTAACGCCCCGAGTGGCCAGTAGCTCGCGTGAGCGAGCATGTATATACTTCAACTAGCAAAACAAAGCGTAACGATGTAAGACCTCGAAGCAAAGACATTTTATAACGCTAAACAAAAATATTGCAAGAGGAAAAGTCTTTTTTTTTACAATCCTGCGAACTAAAGTTGACACAATCTTATTGTGTTAAAAAATTTAAGAATAGAACTAAATTCATCACCAAATTGGTGACGATTTTCTAGATATAACGAAGTAAGCTCTGAAAAAATTGACACTTTACTTTTTTGTTGAAAAATCCATCTTAAAGATATTACCTATTATCTTACTGATAATCATGTATCATTTTTTTTAAATTCATTTCATAAAAAACTACTTTAATGCTTTTAAATATTTTTTCACCGTATTTGCAACATACCAAATCATTACAGGCGGTATAGCATTCCCCAGTGCCCTATATTGCGCTGATTCGCTGCCAACCAATTCAAATCTTTCTGGAAAAGATTGAATTCTAGCAACTTCTCTTGGAGTAAATCTTCTGAATCTATTTTCCAACATTAAAACAGGGTCGGTACTATTAAGAGAAACTTTTGCAAGATGCGCACCAACAGTATTACAAGGTTTTTCTATATCCTGAGCACGACCTTTATTCATCTTTGAACGTTTTTTCATCATTCCTTGCACAGCTTTTTCAGAGAAATAATATTTTTCATCAACATTGTTTTCAATTACTTTCTTAAGCGGTTCAAACAAATCCTCATCGGTAATTATATGATTAGGAAAAACAAAATCAATATTTAAGTCTTTTCTAAAACCAACAATGATTACACGTTCTCTTTTCTGTGGTACACCATAGTTTGCAGAATTAAGAATCATATATTTCACATCGTATCCGCTATTCTTGAACTCTTCCAAGATAAGGGGAAAAGCGTTTCGCTGATTTGCAGTAAGTAATCCTTTTACGTTTTCGGCAATAAAACATTTAGGTTGTTTATCTTTTAGAATACGGCACATTTCAAAGAAGAGTTTACCGCGATCATCTTTTACACCAAGACGTTTTGGATTTTGAGCAATGATAGAGAAAGATTGACATGGAAATCCGCCTGTAAGAATATCAAAATCAGGTAATTCAGTGGAAGACACTTTTCGTATATCACGGTTATCAGGTTTTATGCCAAAATTTTCTTCAAAAATTTTACAAGCATTATCATCGATATCATTAGCATAAACAATTTTCATATTATTGGAAGCATAATGCTTACCTAGAAAATCGAAATTTCCTAATAGTCCGACATCTGTACCGCCACAACCACAGAATAATGAGGCAACTTTTATTTTTTCCATATGAGTAACTCCGTTTTTTCAGCGACATCTTCTTTGAAGGTTATTTCTGCTCCATCTGTAATGCGCATTTCAATTTTATCTTGTTTATATAATTGTACAGGATTTTGAATAATGTAAATTACTTTCTGAGTTCTGTTAATCATAAGCCGGTAAACATAATATCTGTCATTTAATGTATTTGCAGAATCCCATTCGTTTCTTGTCAGATGAAATCCAAAGAATTTTAATGGGTGATTACTTATTGTTGTTTTAACTTCGATGTATCGCTTTCTTTGGTCTTCTTCAACACTTTGGATATCATATCCAACGGCAAGAGCTGTTGGTATTTTCTTTATTAAATGAATTAAATCTTCTCTACCAAGATTTACAAGCCGAACTTTTTCATGACCAACAATTAAGTTTTCTCCTAAATCACCAATATCTTTTGTAGAACCAATTCCTTCAAGAATCTCTGCAACTTTTTCATCAACAGCTGTTTTATACAAATATTCTTCTTGTTCAGGGGATTCTGTAAAGTAAGAAGTCAAATCCGTTCTGAACAATTCAGGCACAAGTTCTTTATTTACATAAAAGAACCAATCTGTTTCAACAGCCGATAAGTCAGCAACATTTATATCTTTGCCATAGAATCTATCATAACCATCAAAATAATTTATATCGTTAATGAAAACCATAATAGATTCCATTTCGGTATGGTTCAAATAGAAATATCCATGACGTTCGTCCAAAAGGTTTGCATGTACCATGTAATCAAGAATATCTCCGGCGTATCTAGTTATGTCTCCGCCATGTTCATATTCAACTTTATTCTTTCTGTTTGTAAGTATTAAATCAGCAACATCGTTTACATCACGATAATCACGAGTAACTCTTAAATCATTAAAAATACAATGGGTTGCTTCTTCCTTTGTAATTCCAAGAGGTTTTCCATTTTTCTGTTCCGCTTCATAAAGCATTTTAAGAATATAATGAGCAGGTTTAAATTTTATTCCTGCATCTATAAACTCTTTAATTCTGTCAGATTTTAGATGACCACCTGGATATTGAAACTTGAAAAGATAAAACTTAAAGAACTGTACTAAATCCTGTTCCTTATCAAGGAAATAAGCCATTTCTCCAGTTTCAGTTTTCTGAGTATTTTTATCTTCAATGTAGAATCCAAATAAGGCAGCAATTTCTGTACGCCAATTATTAATTGTTTTTTCAGTTTTACCTGCATTTTCAGGATAAAGCTGAATCATAGCATTTAATTTATCTTTGTATTCATTAAAGGGCAATTCTTTAAGTGTAGAACAACAATGAGCCATATAGAAAAGAACATTTTCTACATCATCTTTAAAACGAGGTCTTACATGATGAATTCTAAAATAATATTCGTCAGGAACTTTATACATTAAGACTCTCCTTAATTTTTTTTGCTATAGCTTCAGCCATTAATGGCGGCACTGCATTTCCAACTTGTTTATATTGACTTGTTTTTGTTCCTAGAAAAATAAAATCATCTGGGAACGATTGTATTCTGGCACTTTCTCGAACTGTAGGAATTCTATCCCATTTGTAATGGAAATGATGTCTATGTCCTGTATCAATTGTAAAGCTTGGTTTTTGACTATTTAATCTAGTCCATGCAATATGTACTTTTCTAGTCTGCTGTAATTCTTCTGGTAAGTTTTTATAGTTTCCACCATCAGGAACTAAAGCTATAATTTCTTTTGTCCGTTCACTATGTTCTGTGATCTGATGATTATAAACTTTATCTGAATTACAACGCATTAGTTTTTGATAATCACATTTTGAAGCAATAGGATAAGGTGCTCCATCTTCTAAAGAATTTTCAGGCAAATCAGAGAGTGCTTCAGAAGAAGTAATCAATTTTTCAACAGTCTTTTCCGGAAACTTGAATTCAAAACCATTCTTAAAACCAACAAAAACAGCACGTCGTCTATTCTGAGGTGTACCATAATTACTTGCTGTCAAAACTTGATAAACAACTTTATAACCTAAATCAGAGAAATCCTTAACAATTGAATCTCTAACAATTCCTCCACCAATAGAAAGAATATTAGGAACATTTTCCATTATAAAAGCTTGAGGTTTGTAATATTCAACAAAACGAACAAAGTTTTTATAAAGTTTATTTCTTACATCGTCTACAATGCGTTTGCCAGCAACAGAGAATCCCTGACAAGGTGGGCCACCAATAATCAGATCAACAGATTTCCCATTTAATTCTTTTTCAATTTCTTTTGGTTCTAGAGTGGATAAATCGGCACAAATACCTTTTGAATTCTTGTGATTATAGTTAAAAGTTGTAATTGCATCTTTCCAGGCATCAATACCAACGAGTACATTAATACCAGCTTTTTCAAAACCTAGAGATAACCCACCACATCCGCAGAATAAGTCTATACAATTCATATTTCTAATTGTATCATTATACCATGCTTTCAAATCTCTGTCTATCTTTTTGTATAGTTTATTTAAAAAAAACATTTTTTTACTTTTATTCTTACATCGCTACGCTCTTTTTTGCTAATTGCAGTATCTACGCGCTCGCTTACGCTGGGCTGCTGGTGATAGGGGCGTTGCGGGGTTTCCCCGCAGAGGGGGCAGGCGGAAATGAGGGCGCAAAGCGGCCGAATTGAAGCCGAGGGGGAGACTTCCCCCTACTAAATTCCTACCCCACCATCTCCCGCATCCTACGCGCGTTCTTGGCGCCGCTGCCGTCGGGGTGGTTGTTAAAAAACACTTGGACTTGGCGGCCTTGGCTGGCGGCTTGTTGGATGAGGGGCACAAACTCGGAAAGCTCGTCGTCGCTGTAGTCGTAGCGGTAGCGGGCGGAGCCGTTGCGGTCATGGGCGGCGCTTTTTGGGCTTGCGGGCAGTCCGGGCAGCGAGTCATGGTCTTGAAGGCATTCTTTTTCTTGCGCGCCGTTTTCTTTTGCGTACCAGGCGGAGGCGTTGCGGCCGTGCAGCCTGATGTAGGCGATTTTTCCGGCAAAAGGCAGGCCGCCTTCTTGGGCTTGCAAAAAGTTTTTGTTCGGAAGGTTCTTCAGTTCCGGCATATCGCAGAACACCAAACTTGCGCCGCGTTGGGCAAGGCCGTCAAAAACGGACGGGCGGATCCATTCGGCGTGGCGGAATTCCACCACCACAGGAAGGCCCCTAAACTGCGCGAGCAGCGCGGAAAGGTAAAGGCGGTTTTGGTCTGTGTAATGAAAGCTTTGCGGAAACTGAAAAAGCGCGGAGGCAAGGCTTTTGTTTTGGGCCAGCGGCTTTAGGGCGGCCAAAAATTCTTGGGCGGCGCTTTTCCAGTCGCGGCCAATCTCGTGGGTCAAAAGCCTATTGGCCTTTACGCTGAACTTTAGCGCGCCCCCGCTCCGTTCCCAAAAACTTAGCAAGCGTTCCGCCGTGGGCATGTTGTAAAAAGTGTTGTTAAGCTCCAGCGCGTTGAATTGCGTGGCGTAGTAAGGCAAAAAATCCGCGCGCTTTAGGCTGGCCGGATAAAATACGCCGCGCCATTCCGGGTAGTCGTAGCCGCTTGTTCCGATTAAGATTTCTGGCATCCTAGAGCCGTATTCTACTGATTTGCGCGACGGCGGGAAAGTCGCGCAGCTCGATTTTGCTGCCGTCGGCGCGGAGGACGCTTCCATTTAAAAAGCCAAAGACGGTGTCGTAGCTGGCGTTGACCAAAATGAAGTTTGCCTTGCACGAATATGAGTTTTGCGGAACAAAGGACAAGTCCACCATGCTTTCGTAGTCTTGCGCGTTCCAGTCTTTTGCGATTCCAAAGGGATGGGTTATGCAGACGGGCGGGAGCGGAGTGAAAACGCCGTCAACAAACAGCGCGTTGTCGTTGTGTTTGCTGGTGTTGGGAGCGTCAAGGCTTGTGGTGGAAAGCCTGAGCGAAACGTTCTTTCCGTCAACCACGCCGCTTGCGGTGATCGACTCGCCGCGCGTGATGAATTTGTAGTATGCGCGGTTCACAAAAAGCAGGCTGTTTCCCTTGGCGCTTTCGGCGGCGACTTTTTCAACGCCCTTAACTTCAAACTTTGTCGTTATCGGAACGGATGCGTACCAGGTGGCCGAGCAGCGGCGCGTCGTCGGAGCGGGCTTTACCGAAACTATTTCCTTTGAAGCCGCGTCGTTAAAGTTTCCTTGCGAAAAAATTTTTATCTCCGGCCTGTGGCTAAAGCCCTTTACGTTTACGGCAAGAAGCAAGCGGCCGCTTTGATGGTTCCACGAAAAGCGCACGCGCCTTCCTGGCGTTCTGGTGGAGCAACGGCCTGCGCCCAATTTTGTCGGAATCATCTTGCGTCGCACGCCCAAAAATTTTCGGTAAACGTATTTGGTTCCCCGCTTGGTGTTCCACAGCGCGAACTCGGCCATGTTCAAAATTTTGTTGTCAAAAAACTGGACCACGCCAACGTAGTCGCCCACGCTAAAGACGTAAACCGCGCGCGCACGGATTCTTAGGCGCGACAAAATCGGCGGGTACGGGATACCTGAGTAAGGCGTGGTCACGCCCTTTATGTCAAGCTTTTTGGGGAGCGTGTCGAACGTTCCAAAAACCGGCTTTCCGTTTTGAATCAATTTTTCGGGGGCCGGCGTAATTTCGCGCGTGTACATTTTTCATTTCTCCAAAAATTTCATAAGCCGCTTTTGAAAGTCGCGATAATATGGCGCTTCGACAAAAACGACGTGCGAGCCGCCCTTTATCATCTCTAGCCTTGAGCCTTTTGGCAGGCTCTTGAGCGACTTTTTCACAAGCTTGTAATTTAAGTAAGGGTCTTTGTCGCCGCAAATCACAAGCGTTGGATTTTGTATTTTTGCCAAGTCAATCAGCTCTTTTGCCTGGGGAACGCAAATGTCGCGCCTGCCGCCGTTGGGACTTTTTTCGCCGTCGTATCTCCAGCAGCTGGAGCACCATATTTCTATCAGCTCGCGCTCGGCAATCGAATAGTCAAAGGCGCCGGCTTTGTTTCGCTGAAAGTCGTCCGCCGCGTGTTCCCATGTGTTGTGGTGGAATGGCTCGGCCGTTTTTGCGTCTCCGATTCCGCTCATGATTGGAGCGTACAACACAAGCTTGTTTACGCGCTCGCTGTGGGCGGCGGCAAAGCGGCTTACCGTAACCGTTCCCCAAGACCAGCCAAGGACGTCTATTTTGTCCTGCCCGGTCAACTCCACGATTTTTTGGACGGCGGCGTTTATGTCCAGCGCGGCGTAGTCGGAATCCGGCATAAAGCCGTCGGAAACTTCCTGCGAGTGGCCAAAGCCCGCTATGTCCAAGCGCCAAACCGCCCAGCCTTCGCGCGCCAACTTTTTGACAAGGCTGTAGTCTTTGTAGTCGATGTCAAATTCATGCGAGGAGTATGTCACGCCGTGAACAAGCAATATGTTCTTTTGGTCTTTGTCGCTTTTGGCGGAACTTTTTTTGGCAAACTGGACGCAATCCAAATGCAGCGCGATTCCGTTCCGCTCCAAAGGAAATTCTTTATAGTCGTAAAGCGCCTTCGCTCCGCCGGAACCGCAAGCGGACAAAAAGAGCGCCGCAAAAAACAGCGCGGCGGCAAAAAATCTTATACTTTTTATATCGCGTTTCATTTGTTTCTATTCTACCGCATTTTGCGGAATTTTTCTAGTCGCTTGGACGGATTAAAAAAAACACAAATTTTTTTCGTTTTTTTACTGCCCGTTTTTGATTTTTATCGTCTAAATAAGTGAAGATACCCATAAACAAGGAGGAACTGATTATGGAATTGACAGGAAAACTTAAGGAAGAAGTCGCCAAGTGCGAAACACGCGAAGAGGCCAAAGACAAGATTAAGGACGCTGGAGTCATCTTGAACGACGAAGAGCTTGATTCTGTTGCCGGCGGCATCGCGATTCGCAGACCGCCCCAAAAAACCGACTCAGAGGGACGACGCCGCAAGTTCTAGGAGGAATATTATGGAATTGACAGGAAAACTTAAGGAAGAGTTGTCAAAGTGCGAGACTCGCGAAGAAGCCAAAGAAAAACTCAAGGAAGCCGGAATCGTTTTGAGCGACGAAGAGCTTGATTCCGTTGCCGGCGGAGGGCGGGATCCGTGTAAACAGGCTGAATTAAGCGATTGGTGCCGCCGCCATGGAATCATCCCATGAAAATGCCCAACGCGGCTTCTTGCATCCGCGCGCAAAATTCAAAAAGAGCGACGTCGCTTATGGCGGCGCTTTTTTTTTGTCGCTACAGCATTCGCGTCTGCTTTTTGTATTCGTCAAAGCCGGGCTTTCGCGACTGCCTTTTGTCAGCCAAGGGAACGCTGACAAACAAAAAGAGCGCGGTGTTGGCCAGCGCCCCGGCAAGCAAGGGCAGGCGCATGTCCAGCGCGAAAAAGCTTGCAAGGCCCACGCTCCACCACATCAAGATTTCGCAAGCGTAGTTTGGATGGCGCGAGCGCTTCCACAGGCCGTCGCGACAAAAGCCTCCCGTCCCTCGCTTTCTAAAGCGATGCATTTGTATGTCCGCGATCCCTTGGAATGTCGGAGCGGCAAAGGCCAGCACCAAAAAGACCGCGCAAATCGGTTTAAAAGCCGCTCCCTCCAAAATCACCGTGGCCGCCGGCAAAACGCAAAGGTAAACCACAAGCGTCGGAAAAAGATGGATTCCCAAAAAGTTTATAAGCGGATAAAAAACGCCGGTCTTTTCCTTTAGCATGACGTAGCGCCAGTCCTGGTATTCAAAGCTTTTAAAATTGTAGGCCCAGTTGGCCGTAAGGCGGATTCCCCAAAAAAGAACCGCCGCGAACAGAACCCACGCAAAAGAATTTCCACCGCGCCGCGCCAAAGCGACAAGCAAAATCACCGGCGGTTGGACGCTCCAGTAAGGGTCGTAGACCGAAGCGTTCCCAAAAATCACGCTGAACAAAAATACGATGACGGTTGCAAAAACGTCCGCCGCCAAAAGAGAAAGCTGCCAGCAAAAATAATGTCGCGCGCAAATCCAATCGTAGCAAAAAATTCCGCCCGCGATGGCCAAAGCGTACACAGCCGCAATCACGGCAAATGACAATGTTCGGTTTTTAATCATATTTTCATTCTACCGCGCTTTACGCGCTTTTGCTATATGTAAACATTGTTTCCATACATTCTCAACATATACAAGCGTTCCCAAATCCTATATTATATAATCACAAAGCGCTTTGAAAAAAATGAGGACTTTATGAATTACAGGAATGCGCAGGACATTTTTCCCGAGAATCTTTTGAAGCAGATTCAGCGGTATGTCAGCGGCGAGACCATTTACATTCCGGCCAAAAATGAAAAAAAGGCCTGGGGAGAATCTTCTGGCTACAGGGCATATCTTGCAAAAAGAAATCAGAGCATGAAAAAAGATTTCGCGGAGGGACTCACAATCGAAGAGCTTTCAGAAAAATATTGTCTTTCGTTTGATTCCGTAAAGCATATAGTCTACACAAAACAGGAGTACATTATGCTGAATTACAACAAGACGCTTTCTTCGGCTTTAAGCTATGCAAAAGAAAATAAAATTGACGAATGGATCCATGCCTATCTTCACGATGCTGAAAAAAGCAATATTCCCTTTTCGGACGGTCTCAAGCTTTTTGAACGCTATTACATCGGCCCAATAAAAATGCCTACCGATTTGTTTGAGCGCAACACTGGTCCCGAAGAAGGCATGAAGTATAAAATCGACAAGGACTGGTGGCCAATTCACGTGGCAGCCCTGGAGGATTCAATTAAAAAAGATCCAGAAATGCCGCCGCTAATCGCCCACTATGTCGAGCATGGTTTTGAAATGAACGATGGAAACACCCGCCTTCAGGCCTACAAAAATCTCGGTGTTCAGGAAGTGAGCATCATCATCTGGATTACCGAGCAAGAAGAATACGAGGAGTTTATGTCCCGCTACGGAAATTACGCCGAGGGAGCGCCGGTGATTAGGAGATAGGAGCGTCAGCTTCCGAAAACGGAAGGTCGGTTAGCTTTAAGCTAAAAACAAATCCTTTTTATGCAAAAGAAAATCTTCTATGTTGATATGCGTGATTCCATCATGCGACAAATCGATTTTATCCAAAGAAAGAACATATTTTGGCGAGGAATCTTTTATGGGAGAAAACGCTCCAAATTCGCGCTTTAAGGTTTCTTGGCCAGGCATTAAATATGAAACCTGAACAAAACATTTTTTCTTTCCGTCTGTCACAACAAAATCGATTTCGCTCTTATAGGTTTTCCCTGTGTAAACTATATAACCGCGAAGAATCAATTCGTTGTAGATTATGTTTTCCAAAAAGAAAGTGTCTTCATAGTTTACAAGGTTTGTGTTTATTGTTCTAAAGCCCGTGTCGATTGCATAGTGCTTTTCGATTGTTTTCAAAACTTCTTTTCCAACAATGTTGAATCTTTTTACGCGCGAAATAAGATACGATTTTTGCAGCTTGTCTATGTAATTGTAAAGGGTTTTCTTTTCAAAGGATTTTTTATTCGCTTCATTGTTGCTGTTAAAATAATTCACCACGCTTTGGGCGGAAAATTCCTTGCCTGCGTTTGAAAGGATGTAGGAAGCGACAGAATTGAATTTATTCTTTTCTATTTGCGAGTCTCTTTTGTAAATGTCTTTTTCCACAATGCCGGAATAAACGCTTTCTATGTAGTTTTTTATGTCCTTTTCTTCCGTAAAGTCAAAGCGTTGCGGAAGCCCGCCCCACTTGATGTAATTGTAAAAGAAATCCACAGGGACAACCATTTTATTTTTTTCAAGAAGTTGAACGGCCTCATAATACGAGAACGGCATGATTTTAAATTCCACCGTTCTTCCAACTAGGAGCGTGGCCAGTTCGCCGGAAAGGAGCTTGGAGTTGCTGCCGGTAACAAAAATCGAAGCATTCAATGTCGCCTTAAAAGAGGCGAGGGCTTTTTCAAATTCTTGCACATGTTGAATTTCGTCAAAAAAAAGATAATATTTTTTTGAGTCAACAACCCGCGCCTTTATCGCGTCGTTCAGTTTTTTTGCTGTGTCGATTTCGGAATACTCTAAGTCTTCAAAATTTATGTAAACTATGTGTTTTTTGTCCGTCGATTTTTTTAGCTCGTCGATAATCTGTTTAAGAATGACAGATTTTCCGGCGCGCCGCACACCGACAAGAACTTTTATGAGGTCAATATCGTAATACTTCCGTATTTGAGAAAGATACAATTCCCGCTTTATGGTTTTCATAATTTATGATTTTACACAAATTCAAAATAATTTCAAGTTAGTGTAAATTGTTTTTTCTTGGGCGCAGCACTTTCCGAAAACGGAAGGTCGTATAGCCATTAAATCATCATCAGGCATGAAATGAGCAATATGACCGAATTTCTCTTGGAAATCAAAATTTGGTTTCATTTCAATAACTCCTTAAAAAAAGTCACGGATGTCTGGGGCAGCAAAATCAGTGTGTAGCATAAATGCAACTTTCAGGAAAATTCATTTCTAGTAGTTTTTTCTTTGCAATGTATAAAACATGTTGAACATCTTTTTCTGTTGGCTGATAAATACCTGTTACTTCTTCAACTCCAGATTCAAGTGTTTCTTTATCAATCCATATAATTCCTGTCATTTCAACGCCCGCGACTTTGTAATAAAGCTTCGAGCCGTTCTTTGATACTAGCTTGAATGTAATCATCTGTATATCCCCCATGCTTTTTGTTGTATCACTTTCCGAAAACGGAAGGTCGTTTAGCGGAAGAGTTGGCAAGGATTGTCTTGAACAATTCCAGCTTCATCTTTTCTTTGTCCGCTGTCATGAATAACCTCCTGCGAAAATTATAACCTGACAGACGAAGCAGGGCAATAAAAAAGCCCCGGCTTGCGGGGCTTGTGGGTTATGCAACAATTATTTCAAAATCTTCAACTTGACCGGAATCTTTATACACCCTGTACATTTTTTGACCGATTCCAAGTTCTATAACAAAATTACCCCTGCTTTCATACACGCTAATTTGTTCATTCTTGTATGTGCCAAATAAAACGCAATCTTCGCATCCTTTTTTTTTATCAGGAGTTATTTCGGAAGCGTTTATTTTTACAAGTTCGAGTGCTTTTTCTATTGTCATTTTCGAGCCCCCTTCCTGTTAACGTTGTATCACTTTCCGAAAACGGAAGGTCGTTTAGCAACTCTACATTTTTATAGCGTTACCAAGTCTTTTGCGCCTATAAGTTTTTCTTGCAAGTCTGGCTTTCCATGACACAAAACGCAATTTTTGAATTGCTTCTCTGTCAAAATCAACATTCTTACTTCTCCTGTAGACGGTAAATATGATTTTATACGATTTTGATGTTTTACGCAACCTTTTTTTTGTGTCTTCGACGCGCATAAAAACTTCGTTCTGCAATTTTATGTAACCGTCACAAAGTAAAAATTTTCTTAACTCTGTGTAGGTTCCTTTTGTTCCGTATCTGTTTGTCGGATTCAGCATGACTAAGATTCTCATTTTGCTGTTTTACGCAATTTTTTGACCGCAAAAAAAATCGACAACACGGAGCGGCCTACTCCAATATCGTAATCTCGACGCGGCGGTTTTGGGCCATGCCTTCTTTGGTGGAATTGTCGGCGACGGGGTAATTGCTTCCGCTTCCGCGGCAAATGAATTTGTCGGCGTCGATTCCGCGCTTGCATAGTTGGGCGGCGACTTCTTTTGCGCGCTCAACGGAAAGCGTCATCTCGCCGCTGGAGTTTCCGACGCTGGCGGTGTGGCCGTTTACAAGCAATTTGTTTTGGCCGGTTTCTTTTAGGATCGAGGCGATTTTGTCCAAGAGCGCGGCCTCGCCTGGCAACAACTGGGCGCTGTCGGGCTTAAAGTGAAGGTTTTCCAGCGTGAGCATTATGCCGCCAGCGGTCTCCTTGATTTTTACGGAAGACTCTCCGGCGCCGCCCGACGTTCCCACGACGCGGACTTTTTCAAGCCACTTGCTTTCGTTTAGCGGAGGCCTGTCCTCGCCGCCGCCAGTTGCCCCGGAACTTTTTGGCTTGCCGGAAGCGCCGCCTTGCGCGCTAGCCACAGTTCCGCCTGCGTTTGTGTCGGCGGCTGCGACGCGGTTTATTGCAGGCAAAAGCCTTGTCCTGTCAATCGCCGGCGGATATTCGGTGAACAAACTAATAGTTCCCTTAAACGCCACCTTGCTTCCGTCGGAAAACTCGTACAGCTCGTCAACGCTGTCGCGAATAACGAGCGCGGCGCAGTCGGCTTTGCGGATGTACATCGTGGCGTTGTTGGAACCGTTGGCGCGCAATAAGTCCGGGTCGCCGTTGGGGTCGACTTCCGAATAGCCGTAGCGGGTGGCCCAGCGCGCGCTTAAAACGTAAACTTCCTGTCCGCCAAAAACTTCGTCGCGCAAGTAAGTGTACTCAACATAAATCGGAACGCGGGTCGGCTTTCCTTTGCTGAGCGGATCCAGCGCGCGGACGGCGCGGGCTTGCCAAGACTGGCCTTGCTGGATTTTCTTTTGCGGAAAGGTCGGAAAGCTTCTAAAGCTGGGATAGCCGTTGTCCTCTATCATCGTAAGCGTTCCGTCTTTTCCGATTTTAAAGACAGAGCGAATGCTGTCGTGAATTCCGTTCACTACGATTTTTTGATTGTGAACTGTGTCCTGGTGAACAAAAAAATCGCCGTCGTAAACGCCGTCCTCGCATACAATAAAGGAACGCGCCTCGCGGCTCATAAGGCCAACGTATTTTCCGTTGTCGTAGCGGCGCAAGTCCGTCCGTTCCACCAAAGAATAATTTTGGCTTCCCGAATACACAAACTGAGTGTCGGCCGCGAACAAGGCCGCGCCAAAAACAAAAAGCGCGCAAAAGCAAATCGCCGCGCGCGTCGCCTTGATTCTTTTAAACATTCTCGCTCCTGGAATACCAAGCGGCCTTGTCGTCGTACATAACGCTGTCCGCCTTGTGAAAGACGGCGTTGTAACGCTTGTCCGCGCCTTTTTGGTAAACAGCCGCGCCCTTGGAAACGGCCAGAGCCGCCTGCTTTTCTCCGTCGCGCAAAACGCCGCCCCTGTCAGAAAGCGCGCGGTCTATCAAGGCAAAAGCTTTTTCAAAAAAATCATTTTCGGAATTTTGGGCAATCGCCACAAACTCGTCGCCGCCTATTCTGTAAAGCTTTCCTTCGGCGACGCATTCCTTTAAAATTGCGGCTATCGTCCTAATCAAAAGGTCTCCAAACTCATGCCCCAAATTGTCGTTGGCGCTTTTTAGTCCGTTGATGTCAAAAACGGCCACAGAAAAATTAGCCCTTCCGCTTACGATTTGCGCGTCAATGCGGTTTATTTCCTCAAAGTAGGCGTTCCTGTTTCCAAGCCCCGTAAGCGCGTCGGTGTAAGCCATCTCGCGCGCGTCGTTAATGTACTGCTTCAACTCGTCGCGTATAAAATGCAGCTTGCTTTCCAAAAGCTCAAAATCATCGTCATACTTTGGCTTAAAATCCTCCATGCGCTCGTTGTAACGGCCCGCTCCGGAAGCCAGCCGCAACTCGCCCGCAAGGGATTCAACGTCCTCGCCAAGCCGGCTCATTTCTTCGCTGATTGAAAAAAAGCGCTTTCTGACTTTTGCGATAATAAAAAGGACAATCGCCGCTCCGGCCAAAAGCGAAATCAAGCAAACAACGGCTGTCGTGTAAACGTTTCCCCGCAACTGGTCCTCGTACCAATTCGCGTCTATGTCAACCGCCACGATTCCCGCGACTTTTCCGTCGGAATTCAGGACAGGACTGTAGGCGCTGTAAAAACGTCCCCAATGGTCTTCGTAAGGCTCTTCGTCCACAGAAGGAGTTCCAAGGCTGGCTTGGTACAGCGCGTCTGTGTATGTGACGGGCTCGCCAAATTCCCCCGGGTCTTCGACGGTGGGGTCAATCGTAAAGGTGAATTTTTTTCCGCCCATGTCGCGGATTCCGTAGATGTATCGCAGCTCCACCTGCTCTTGAAAGGAACGAAGGACTCCCAGGGCCTTTTGGTAAGGCTCAGTTTCTTTGTCCTCTTTTTGAAGCTTTTCCAAATCGTCGCCGTCAAGCAAGGCCGCCGCGCTTTTGGCTATGTCCAACATTCTTTCGCGCATGTGCTTTTGCAAAAGGTTCTTTGACTGGCTTATCAACAAAACGGCCAAGACCCCGATAACAGCGACCAAAAAAGCGGAGATAAGCATGACAATCTGTTTAGAGAATCTGTTGTTTCTTAACATAATTCAAGCCTGACTTATATCCTTATCATTATATTATGGAAAGGAACATAAAGCAAGAAAAATTTTTGCATGCGCAGGCCTTGGCGCTTGCGGCAATTTTGCAACGAACTTACTACCTCAAACTGTTCTCGCCCAGCTTAAGCATATCCCTAGAAATGGTTTTTATGTCTTTTTGAAACCGCTCCCAACTTGGCTTTGTTATCCATTTGATTCTATCAAAAGCGGAACGCGGAGTGCCTTCAATTATTTGAGAAACAGTGTCAGGATCTAGACCGATTTCTTTTTGACGCACTTCCTCAAAAATTTCTCCCCAGCTAAATTTTTCATGCAAGCAAATTTCTCTTATGTCAACCATGTCCTTTCCTGCAAACCTAGTGGAAGCTGAAAGTTTGTTTGACAATATGTTTCGGATGGAATCTGTTCTATAAAAAAAATCTGTTTCACGGATTTCGCCAAAATGCGCTTCGATGTCGTTGACAAAATCTATTTTCAAGCCCATAGAAAAATCTTTGTGATGAATTTTCATCGTGTAAAATCCAACTGTTTTGTAAAACTCAGTGTCAGGATCCCAACTATAGCCCTTGGCGGAAAGCTCGTCTATCACACGGTCCACGTTCTTAGAAAAATTTGAATCGTTGTTTACAAAAAAATCCAAGTCATCCGAATATCTATGCTTGTAATAGCCTCTGCTCAGGGCGGTTCCACCTGTCAGATAAAAAGGCGTTCCTAATTCTTTCACAATATTCAGAACCCCATTCTGGAGTTTGTACAGGTTCTCCTCGTAATAGGCCGAATATGAAGTCATATTTCTGTCTGGACTCGTCATTCCTCAAACCCCTTCTGACTTTTTCTGTGTAAAGTCCGCAACACTCTTCCGCGCTGTTCCACAACACAAAAAGATTGTGCCACGCCACCCGTTCCAAAGACCTAAGAAAAAGCGTTTCCCTTGTAATTCCGCCTACATCAGAAACTTTGCCCAAGACAAGGTCAAGCAATTCTTCTTTGCTTACATCCATGTCCCAATTGAGAGTTTCCAATATTTTAAAGCGCTTTTCCATTGTCTTTACGTCGCTGGCCATACCAAAATTATACTTCAAGATTTTCATAAAATCAAGGTTGCCGAACCGCGTGAATAATGTTACTATAAAAAAATGTATTACATTATCGCAAACTTGCAGAGCGGAAAGGGCGCCGGTAAAAAGTGCCTTGAGACCGCGGAAAAATTCCTGACGCAAAACAGCCTTCCCTTTAAGACAGAAATAATAAACGGCCACGGCTCCGGCCGCGCGCTGGCCCAAAAGGCTTGCCAAGAAGCCAAGGCTCTGCAAGCCCAAAACGCGGCCGCCTCCAACGATTCAGGCTCGCCAAGCGATTCTGGCTCGCTCCACACTGTAATCGCAATCGGCGGCGACGGCACCTTCCACGAAGTCCTTAACGGAATGGACTTTACCGCCGCCCGCTTGGGACTGGTTCCAGCCGGCCGCGGAAACGACTACGCCGTCGGAGCCAAAATTTCCTTTGACCCCAAAGAGGCCATGCAGGCGATTGTCCACGGAAAGCCAGTGGACCGCGACTACATCCAGGTTGGCGAGCGCCGCTGCCTTAACGTTTGTGGAACCGGCCTTGACGTTGAAGTGCTAAAGCTTACCGAAGAAAATAAAAACACGTATATCTTTTCGCTTTCAAAGCTGCTTTTAAATTACAAGCCCTACACGGTCCAAGTTGAGTGCGACGGCTTTACGCAGGAATACAAGTGCGTGATGGCGGCCTTTTGCAACGGAACGCAATTCGGCGGCGGAATCAAGCTTTGCCCGCCCGCAAAAATCGACGACGGAAAGATGGACTTGATGATCGTAAAGCCGCCTAAAGGCCCGGTCCTTATGGCGATGCCAGCATTTGTGGCCGGCCAGCACATCGGAAAGCCCTGGGCCGAGCACGTCGTTTGCGACGCAGCCAAAATCACAGTCCTCAACGCGGCCGCCATAGAGATTGACGGCGAGATTTACCAAGACAACGTTCTTGACGCGCAAATCGTTCCCGGCGGATTTAAGACGTTTGAGCCGCTTTAAGGCCTTGCTGGCCGCCGCATTTTAGTCTTGCCTGCAATCTTTGTCACGAGCGGCGTTCGTTCCTAATCGTCTCTGGAGTTTTGCCAAAAGTCTTTTTGAACTCGCGGATAAAGACCTTGTAGTTTGTAATGCCGCATTCCTCCAAAAGAGCGGAAATCTTTTGGCTTGTGTTCAAAAGCGCCTGGTAAAAAGCCGAAATCCTCAGCGACATAAGGTATTCGTTAAAGGTCATGTCGGTGTATTTTTTAAAGAGCCTGCAAAGGTGCTCGGGCGAAACATTTATAATTTGGGCGGCGTCGCCCAGGCTGATTTTTTGGCGGAACTCTTTTTCTACGTAAGCCAAGACCGGCGAAATGCGGTTGATTCCGTAATAGCCGCCGGCGGCCCTCTTCCGTTCCGCCTGAAAATCGCTAAGAATGACGTAAAAGAACTCGTACAAAAGCGAGACAAATTTAACCCTTTGCTCCGGTTCCTTTGAGTCCACGCATTCCAGCATCCGCTCTAGGAATGGAAAAAGCTTTTGGCTTTCGTCGGGGGAAAGCGCTTCCTTGAACACGACGCTTTCCATGTCGTCGTAGATTCCCTCAAAGGCGCTTAGCGGAACTTGCAGCAAAATGTACTTGGCGCGTCCGTTCAGCTTTGACGAATGGATTTTTTCGGAATTGACGATTACCATGTCGCCGCCTTCCAAAAGGTATTTGCGCTCCTCCACCTTAAAGCCAATCTTTCCGTCCAAAACGTAAAGCGCCTCGATGTGGTTGTGCCAGTGGAAGGGCGAATAAAAGTTCACGTCGTCCACGACCTCAAAGCGGATTGAAAACTGCAAGTCAAAGTGCCTTTTGTGAAGGATGTTCTCGTGCTTGTACTCGTTCATGTCAATATTCTACATCATATTTTAAAAAAACGCTACTTTTTTTGACTAAAATATCAAAATTGCCCTATCCAATGCTAAATTCGTCGCTTGCAAATTTTCCGTCGCGCGCTAAATTCGACCTAAACAAAGACAAAAAGGAGGTCTTTTATGAAAGTTGTAAAAATGACAAACATCGCGGGCGTTTTCACAGCCCTTGCCTTGGCTCTTCTAACCGCCCCGTTTGCATCTTGCGCAAAAAAAGAAGCCAAGATTGATTTTGGAAACGGCGTTTCAATCGGAATCGTCGAAATCCCCGACAACAATTTTTGCATCACAAAGACAGAAATCACACAGGACGTCTACCAAGCCGTCACCGGCCAAAATCCTTCCAAAGAAAAGGGCGACAAGTTCCCAGTTGAATCCGTAAGCTGGTACGACGCGATTGTCTTTTGCAACAAGCTAAGCGCCATTCAGCAAAAGACTCCCTGCTACAGCGTGAACGGAAGCGCAAACCCCGACGACTGGGGCTACGTTCCGCACCAAAACCAAAAAATCGCGGGCAAAATAGACTTTGACCCCAGCGCGGACGGCTACCGAATTCCCACCCTGGACGAATGGGACGTGGCGATTCGCGGCGGCGAAAAATATAAGTATTCCGGAAGCGACGACTTGGACTCGGTGGCCTGGACCGACTGCAACTCAGGCGGCAAATTGCACCAAGTGGCCCAGCTAAAGCCCAACGCCTTTGGAATCTACGACATGTCGGGAAACGTTTTTGAATGGGTTTGGAGCGAGCGAAACGACGGAAGCCGCTACTATTGCGGCGGAAGCTTCTTTGACGCCGCCCGCGCTGGAAAATGCAACAACAAGGAGCTCAACTACGCTTCGGGCCAGTTCAAGAGCGTGGGCTTCCGCGTCACTTGGAACAAGCCGCAGGCGTAAAAAGGCGCTTTCTTGCAAAAGGCGGGCCCAATTTAGGGTCCGCTTTTTTGTTGCGTTTATATTTGCAAAAGCGCGCAAAGCGCGCTATAATGGATAGTCTAGGACAGAATTGTGTTAAAGTTTACGATTACAGATTTATTGGACGCAGACTCTCTTCAAATAATACAAGACGGTTTTGAGCGCTTTACCGGCTTGAAAGTCCTTGTAATCGACACGTCCGCAAACCCTGTAACAGAAGGCGGCGACTTTTCGGATTTCATAACAAAAATTCTTGTTTACAACGAGGACGCCAACGAGCCTGTCCTAAAAAAGGAAATACTTCAAATCCTCCGCTCTGGAAAAACAATAACGCTAAAGAATGAATTTGGCTCTTTTGACGCCGCCAGCCCCCTTTTGCTTGAGGGCGAATTGATAGGCCTTTTTATTTGCGGTCCTGACGCGGCGAAAAAAGAAAAAGTTCCAGAGTCCTTGATTTCAAGCGGATCAAAATTTTTGGCTTCAATCGCGGAAGCGCTTTCGCAAATGGCATACGCCTCAAGCCTTTCCTTGAACAACTCGCACGCCATGCAACAAAGCGCGCTGTCCGCTTCTTCCGCCGTGACGGAAACCGCCCTCAAGATGAAGCAGTCAATGCAGGAATGGGTCGAGGTCATGAGCGAGGCGTTGGAATCCGACGACTTGGAATTGATTAAAAAGCAAGTGGAGCAAATCTTGGAAACAGGAACGGACGTCTACACAGCCGTAAGCGATTCCGTGCAAAACATACAAGACAAAATCGGCTCCACGCATTTGGTTGAAACCGAATACAGCGTCCATCGCTTGGTTCCCCACTACATCGAGCAGGCCAAAAAAATTATGGGCGACAAGTCGCCGGATTTTTCGTACACAATCGCGGACAACGTTCCCATGTACTTGTTCGGCGACAACGACCGCATTTCGCAAATCGTTTACTTGCTCTTTAAAAGCAGCGCCCGCCAGCTGGAAAGCGGCAAGGCCTCTTTGGACATCACCGCGCAAAAAAATTCATACGCAACAATACTTACGTTTAAATTCACGGACACGACGCAGGGCTACGCCGACGAAGATCTTGAGGCGCTGCAAATGTTCATAGAAACCGGCGACCAGTCCTACTTGGAAGACACAAACATGAAGGGCATGGGCTACAGAACCATCGCCAGAATAGTCCAGCAACTGTTCGGACAAATAAACTTTGAGATTACTTCCGACACCGAGATGGAATTTTTGATAAAAATTCCGCAGCTGGAAGTTGAGGTGGAAGAACTTGGCAGTTGACGTTTTGGCTCTCTTTCCAGAGGCTCTTAAAAATGAAGAATTTCTCGTTTACTTCCAGCCCAAGGTTTCTCTAAGAAACTACCGCTTGGCGGGCGCGGAAGCCCTTGTGCGCTGGAAGCACGGCGACTCCTTTATTTTTCCCGACCAATTCATTCCGCAGTTGGAACAAGACGGGGCCATTTGCAAGCTTGACTTTTACATGCTTGACCATGTTTGCCAAAACTTGCGCCATTGGCTGGACCAAGGCCACCGTCTTTTTAAGGTCAGCGTGAACCTTTCGCGCGCCCACTTGCGCGACGAAAAGCTGGTCGAGATGATTGTCAAAACAATCGACAAGCACAATGTTCCGCACGAACTAATAGAAATAGAATTGACCGAAACAACAACCGACGTAGGCTTTGCGGAACTGCGCAAGGTAATTGACGGATTGCACGAGCAAATGATTTCAACCAGCGTGGACGACTTTGGAATGGGTTACTCGTCGATGAATTTGATTCGCGAGCTTCCTTGGGACGTCCTTAAAATTGACAAATGCTTTTTGCCCAAAAGCGAAAACGACCGCCGCCAATATGTCATGCTAAAGCACATCATTTCGTTGGCGCAGGACATCGGCTTGGACACAATCGTGGAAGGCGTTGAGACAATCGAGCACGTCAAAATGCTCAAAGAAAACAATTGCTTTTTGGCGCAAGGCTACTTCTTTGACAAGCCGCTTCCCATCGAGGAATTTGAAAAGCGCTTGGAGTAGGAACGGTCAAGGCACGCTCCGCTCAAGGCCTTGACTCGTTCCTTTTCGCGCTTGATAAATACAATTATCAAGCGCGAATAGTTCCAGACCAAAACGCCCGGGCCTCCCCGATTGACATTTTAGGAGCGTTTTAACATACTCCTACTTTATGAACAAAGCCAATGCGGGACGCGGCGCGCTCCCAATGACAAAGCTTAGCTTTCCTCTTATCGTCGAACAATTCTTTAGAATTCTTGTCGCCTCAATCGACACCGTGATGCTAAGCTTTTATTCCGAAAAGGCGGTGGCCGCCGTCGGAATGATGACGCAATACGTATTTTTCATCAACATCCTTTTCAATGTCATCGCCATCGGAACTTCAATCGTGCTTTCGCAATTTTTGGGCGCGCAAAAAAGCCGCGACGACCTTAACGCCATCGCAAAGTCCAGCGCGATTATGGTGACGGCCGCCGCCGCCGTGATGACGCTGGCCGTTATCTTTGGCATAAAGCCGCTTCTTGGCCGTTACACCTTGGAAGCTGAAGTGCGCCAGTTTGCCAACGACTACTTTTTGATTTTTGGCGGCGCCGGTTCCTTCTTCATCGCCTTTGGCCTTTTGCAGTCGGCAATCCTGCGCTCCTACGGCTACACAAAAGAGGCGATGATTGTTACCCTGGCTTCCAACTTAATCAACGTCGCCGGAAACGCCATAAGCCTTTACGGATTTTTCGGCCTTCCGGTTTTTGGAGTCAAGGGCGTGGCCTGGTCTTCGGTAATTTCGATGATAGCCTCTTGCGTGATTTTGCAAATCATAATAAAGCGCAAAAAGGACATTTCGTTTGAACTTTTTTGCCGCTGCAAAATTCCCGGCCGCTTTTACAAGCTCATTCTTTCTGTCGGAGTTCCAACCGCAAGCGAAAGCCTTTCCTACAACGTGTCGCAAATCGTCATCATGGCGATGATTTCAACTTTGGGAACCTTCGCGATGTCGGCGCAAGTCTACACGGCCACAATTTGCCGCTTTGTCTTTGTCACAGCGATTGGAATCGGAAGCGCGGTTCAAATCAAGACAGGCTGGAGCGTGGGCGCGGGACAAGAAGAGGACATTTACAAAAAGGTTTTCAAATACGGCGCCGTGGCCACTTCATGCTCGGTCATAATGATTTTGCTCATCAACCTTTTTAGGATGCCAATCATCGGATTTTTTACCAAGCAGGAACAAATCATCTCGTATGTCTCAACCTTGCTCTTGCTTTCGATTTATTTGGAATTCGGCCGCTCGCTCAACTTGATTTTCATTGGAGCGCTAAAAGGCTCGGGCGACATAAAATTCCCGGTCTTTTACGGAATGTTCTCCAACTGGGTTATTATGGTTTTGGGAAGCTATCTCTTGGGCCTAAAGCTTGGCCTTGGCGTGGCGGGCTTTTGGCTTGGAATCGGAACCGACGAAACCACGCGCGGCATCGTCATGCTTTTGCGCTGGAAAAGCAAGCGCTGGATGAACAAGTCGCTGGTCTAAGCCGCTCGCAAGCTTTGATTGCAAGCCTAGGACTGCGGTGCGGCGACTTTCATCCCCGCAAGCAATTCTTTCCTCTCGTCCGACACGCGGAAGCTTTCGCGCGCTTTTTGAATGGCCTTGTTGTGGGTCCAGGCCTCCAAGCGCTTTGCCTTTATGTACGGAAACGCCGCGTCCCACTGCTTGGCCAAAGCCTCGGCAAAATACCAAGCAACGGCCATTTTGATGTAATAGTCGTCGCTCTTTACTGCGGCGGCCATTTCTAAATATTCGGGCGCAAAATCGTCGTCCAAAAAATGCCGCATAAGGTTTACAATCGCAAAGCGGACAGTGTAAACACGCTCGCTTTTTATCCAATTTTTTATCAAGGGCAAAAGCGCCGCGCGGTTTTTCTTAAAGCAAGCGGGCGAGCATTGGTCGCAAGTGGCCCAGTTGTCGATGAACGGCAAAAAACGCTCAAGTTCGGCGACGCAAAGGTCAAAGTCTTTAATGCCGCTTACGACAAAGGCGTGCAATTGGTTTTCTTCAAAATACTTGTGCGGAAGGTCGGAAAGGAATTTTTGCGCGGCGCCTTTTGGGCTTTTTAAAAGTTCCTTGGCCAGAGCGCGCAGTTCCGGCGTCTTTATGCCAAGAATGCTTTTAGGGTCAACGTTGGGAATTGTTTTTGCGTTAAAGGCGGCGGTCTTTGGGTCGGCCATTTGCCGCAGCGTTTTTGCGATTGAGTCCATAATTTTATTATACTACAAAATTTGGAACGCGCGCGGAAAATTTTACCGAATGGGATTTTCTTTTTTTATATATTTTCGCTCAACTCTTTTTGAAATGCCGCAAACAATTTCGTAGCCAATCGTTCCAATCGCCGCCGCCATGTCGTCCGCCGTTATGCATTCGTCACCGTCTTGTCCGATGAGCGTTACTTTTGTTCCCATTTCAACTCCGTCAATATGCGTCACGTCAACCAAGATTTGGTCCATGCAAACCCGCCCAAGGACAGGCGCCTTTTTTCCGTTGATGAGCGTGTGAAATTTGTTTGAAAGAAGGCGGCTGTAACCGTCCGCGTAGCCCACGCATACAGTGGCTGCCTTCATTTCACGCTCGGCTTTAAAAGTCCTTCCATAGCTTATCGTCTCGCCGGCGTGAACGCTCTTGACCATAGAAACCACGCTAAACCAACTTAAGGCAGGAACAATTCCCACAGGCAAATGGTTTAGATAGCTAGGCTTTAATCCGTAAAGAATTATGCCCAAGCGCGCGAAAACGGACTTTGACGATTTATTCCACAAGCCGCCTGCGGAATTCAAGCAGTGAACATAAGGAAGCTTCAAGTCCTCAACGCGCTTGGCCACTTCTTCAAATTTTAAAATTTGCTTGTTCGTAAAATCGACTGATTCTTCGTCGTCGGAATCCGCCACGCACAAATGTGTGAAAATTCCTTGAACGCAAAGCTTTCCGCAATAATCGCGAATCACTTTTTCGCAATAATCAGGATTGTCGGCGTCAAGGCCAATACGGTTCATGCCGGTGTCAAGCGCGAAAACCGCCTTTATCCTTTTGTCCGCCGCGCTCAATTTTTGCGCGTGGCTTTCGTCAACAACAGCTTGCGTGATGTCGTACTCCGCCAACTCTTCCGCGCGCAAAATCGGAGTGTAACCCAAGACAAAAATTTGCCCCTTGATTCCGGCAAGCCTAAGTTTTATCGCTTCGTCAATCGTGGCCACCGCAAAATCTTTGGCGCCTTCTTCTTGCAAGACGGAGGCGACGTCAACATCGCCGTGCCCGTAAGCGTCGGCTTTTACAACTGCCATGACTTTTGTTTTTGCCGGAAGACAATTTTTGTAAATCCGATAATTGTTTATAATCGCGCTAAGGTTTATTTCAGTCCAGCATCTTTTGTCAGTCACCAGCAATTGTCGCCTCCGGTTTTAGCGCTTTACAACGCTTCTATTTCTATCATTTCGCGGGCAAACTTGGCGCGCATTATTCTTGCAAGATGCAAGGCTTGCGGCGTGTCGCCGTGAATGCAAATTGTGTCCGCTGTTATTGGAATTTCTTTTCCCGTTATTGATTTTACCTTTCCAAATTTTATCATTTGAACGGCACGGTCAGAAGCCTCTTCTTCGTTTGAAATCACGGCGCCGATTTGCGTACGAGGCACAAGCGAGCCGTCGTCTTCATAAGCGCGGTCGGCGAAAACTTCGCTGGCGCATTTTACGCCAACAATTTTTGCGGCCTTTAAAAGTTCGCTTCCGCTTAGTCCGACTAGAACAAGGCTGTCGTCAACATGCGCCACGGCTTCGGCGATGGCAAGGGCAAGGCGTTCGTCTTTGGCCGCCATATTGTACATGGCGCCGTGCGGCTTTACGTGGTTCATCTTGATTCCACAGGCTTTGCAAAAAGCGTTTAGCGCGCCGATTTGATAGACAACCATCGCCTTCAATTCTTTTGGCGAAACATTCATATTCCTGCGGCCAAAGCCCGCCAAGTCAGGAAAGCCCGGATGCGCGCCGACTTTCACTCCGTTTTCTTTTGCGAGCGCGACAGTTTTTTCCATCACTAACGGGTCGGAAGCGTGGAAGCCGCACGCGATGTTGACGGAACTGATGAATTTAATCACTTCCCCGTCCATTCCGATTTTGTAATTTCCAAAACTTTCTCCCAAGTCGCAATTCAAATCAATTTTCATATAGCCGTTCCTAGCGAATCAATAATTTCTTTTTCTGTGTCCATGTTGAATCCGTCCACGCTGAGGTTTTGCTTTTTCAAAACGCCGTCAACGCTTCCCATTTCAACAGTCTTTTTAATAAACGCTTTCGCTTCTTCAAAATTCATAAAGACTTTCACGCCGCTCAACTTTTCAAGGTAGGCGATGATTGCGTACGCGCCCCAGTTTGAAACCGTCGCGATCACAAGCTCGTCCACCGTGATGACGCAAGGCTTTAGCGAAAGTTTTTCCTCAATGATTGAGGCGACGTTTCCCATGCCGATTTCGTTTCCGCCGTCGCCAACGCCGATTGTCGGGACGATTCCAAAAGCGATGCGAAAAAACAAGTCGACGCTTGCGGTCTTGTCGCTTATGCTCACTCCGCGCATATTTGCGTATTCGCGGGCGGCGTTCTCTCCGCATCGCTCAACGCTTATCAAACCCACCGGCGTGAATTTTCCAAGCAGCTCCATGCACCAGCCTACATCGGCGTTCATCGGCATGTACAAAACTTCGATTCCCTCCGACTCAAAAAAGCCCTTGCAAAAATCGTCGGTAAGAATCATCGGCTTAAAGCCTAGCTTTTGCAAAGCTTTGGCAAGAAACAAAGTTCCCACCGGCCCGTCAGTTTCCGCAAAGCCCGCCACATAAAATCCTGTGGCCAGGAACACAGTTCCCTTTTCCCAGTTGAGAATTGTCTGGGCGGCCTTCTTTGCGTAACTGTCGGTTTTGTAGCCGCGCAGAATGTCCATTCCTCTGCCCGAATGCCGCAAAACTATGTCTTCTATCGATTCCATAATTAAATTATGTCGGCCTTGTATCCCGTTTCTTTTTCAAAATCCTCGACGGCCGCCTTCTGCAATTTTTTCAAAAGCTCGGGCGCCTTTCCTCCGACTTTCTTTCCGTCGATTTCATATGCAGCCAATCCCAACGTTCCGGCCGAAGTGATGAAAATTTCGTCCGCGGCGAAAAGTTCGTCCAAAGTAAAAACCCTTTCTTCGTAAGGAACGCCAAGCTTTTGGCAAAGCGAAATAAAGTGGCGGCGTGTGACGCCCGGAAGAATCAATTCGTCCAAGGGCGGCGTGATGAAAACTCCGTCCTTGATTATGTTGACGTTTGTGTGCGCGCATTCTGTGACGCGCGATCCGCGATGGAAAATAACTTCCTTGGCGCCGGCCTCAAACGCTTTTTGGCTTCCCATAACGCTGGGCAGCAAGTTCAATGTTTTTATGTTGCAGTGAAAAAAGCGCGTGTCTTCTTCCGTTATCAGCTTGCAGGGATTTCGCAAGTCGGTCAACTTTGATTCGGTGATGTTAATCAAAAGGTTCGGCTCGACATTTGGAAAAAGGTGGTTTCGCGCGGCCGTTCCTCTCGTTACTTCCCAGTAAACAAAGCAAACGCCGTTGGAGTCCATCGCGTCTATGCACTTTTGCAATTCAGCGACAAGCTCTTCTTTTGTCAGCTTGAACGGAATCTTAACGGCCTTGAGGCTGTTGTAAAAACGTTCGACGTGCCAATCCGTCTCAAAAATTTTTCGGTTGGCGCAGTAGGTGGCGTCGTAAACGCCGTCTCCAAAAAACATGGCCCTGTCCAAGAAGGGAATTGTCATCTCTTCCTGCAAACCCATCTTTCCGTTGTAATACGCAACATTCTTCATTTTTTGCCTCCGTTCTATTTAATTTTGCAATTGCGCTTCTGGAATGTCTGTTATCAACATGTGTCCCGGCGCGTGCGTGATGCAAAAGTCGGGCTTTGAATTCATCACCACGCTTTGAGGAGTAACCCCACAACACCAAAAAACCGGAACCTCGCCTTCTCTAATACCGCTTGGCTCGCCAAAATCCGGCTTGCTTATGTCCTTTATTCCAATCACGTCGGGCGAACCTATATGGATTGGCGCGCCGTGGACTTTCGGCACCTTAGCCGTCACCGTAACCGCTTTTACAATTTGCTCATACCTAATTGGCCTCATCGACACGACCATTTTTCCGCTGAAAATTCCAGCGGGTTTTGTATCGATGTTCGTAAGGTACATCGGAACGTTGTGGTTTTCGGAAATGTTTCGCACGTCAATTCCGGCGGCCATAAGCGGCGCCTCAAACGAAAAGCTGCAGCCTATCACAAAAGTCACAAGGTCGTCGCGCCAATAACGGCTCGCGTCCTCGCATTCGTCAACAAGAATTCCGTTCTTCCAAATTCTATATTTGGGAACATCCTTCGCGATGTCGCAGTCGGCGGCGGAACTGTTTAGAAACCTCTTGCCTTCGTCGCCCACTTCCAAGAGCGGGCAAGACTGCGGATTGCGCTGGCAAAAAAGCAAAAAATCGTAGGCGTATTTTTTAGGCAAAACGCAAAGGTTGGCCTGCGCCCAGCCGTCGCACATGCCGGAAGTTTGCCCGGTTATTTTTCCTTCGCGTATAAGACGGCGGACTTCCAGCGGGCTTGAGTTTTTGTATGGATTTGCGTTTTTCATTTTGCCTCCTTGCGCCTTGATTAAAAATTAGAGCGTCGGTCTATTCTGAATTTTACTTTTGTTCCAGGAAGCGCCTGCGCCAGCTTATGCATCGACGCTTTTTTCACGCAGGCGATTTTGGCGTAGCCGCCGGTCGTTTGCCTGTCCGCCGCCATCACAACTGGAAGGCCGGCCGAAGTTATTTGCACGGCGCCAAAAGGAATCGCGTCGGAAATTATGTCGGTCTTTCCGCAATCAAGGCTTGGTCCGTCAAAGCGGATTCCCATCCTGTCGCTTTGAGCGCCAACCGTGTAGACGGCGGCGGAAAACTTTTCCAAGCCCTCCGCGCCGAAAAAATCCGACTGCGACGACTTTACGCATTCCAACACTAGCGGCTCTTCGCAGGCGCGGCTCATTCCAAAAGCACCGCTTTCGCCAAGCGCGCTGGCCGAGCGGGGAGTCGCCGCGCCATTCCCGTATCCCAACGCAAGCGCGTCGCCCGCGGCAAGCGGCCTTCCTCCGTAGCCGCCAATCTTGCTCTTTACGTTTGTGGAGGCGCTGCCAAAAACTTTATGCGCAAGAACGCCGCCGCCAAACGCGATGTAGGAGCGAAGACCTTTTGAGGCGGAACCGCATTCAAGGACAGAGCCTGCCGTGGCTAAAATCCTTTTGTTCATCTCAACATGAACGCCGTCCAAAGCCGCTCCCTCAAAGACCGCGCCGCAAATCGCAAAAGCGCAATCGCTCGTAAAACGAATTTTTGGGCCAAGCAATGTCGTTTCAAGGCAGGCGGCGTTCTCTTCGTTCCCGCAAAGCGCGTTGGCCAAATCAAAGCTCGTTTTGTCCATTACGCCGCTTTGCGAGATTCCGTATTTTTGGAATCCAATAATGCCGCCGTCTTGAATCGTAGTCATCAAGCCCGCTTCAAGAATTTCTATTCCGCCGCCGCACTCGTATTTTTCTTTCAACGCGCTTTTGGCGGCGGTGCCTCCCAAGCCCATTTCTTCAAGCCATTTCTTTTCGTCAAAACGCTCAAAGTCCTCTTTGCTGATGGGTTCAAAACGGATTTTATCTCCAGCCTTGTACAAAAAAACAGGATCGCGCTCAATGTCAAAAACTTTTAGCGGCGTTCTTCCTATAATGTTCCAGCCGCCGGGCGATTCCATCGGATAAAGGCCGGTTTGCTTTCCGCCGATGGCCACGCTTCCCGCGGGGATTTTCGTCCGAGGCGTTTCGAGCCTTGGCGTTTCAAGCCTCTCGTCCATTCCGCCTAAATACGGAAAGCCCGGCAAAAATCCCATCATGTAAATCAAGTAGTTGGTTGAAGAATGAATCTTAACCACATCATCTTCCGCAAGCTTCGTCTTGGCGCAAACGCGCTCAAGGTCGGGCGCGAATTCTTTTCCCTCGTAGCAAACCGGAATCCTTATCGTCTTTCCGCAAGCAGCGCCGTCCGCGCCCGCGCCGCAAGTTTTTTCAAGGGCTTCAAGCGCGATTTTTTTTAGCAAGGCCGGCTTGCTTTTTTTTTCGTCAAAATAAACGCTCGCGGCGCAATAAGTCGGAACGACTTCATAGACTTCCGGCATGTCCCTTGTCAAAGAGGCGAACTCTTCGACAAAAGCGGATATTCGCCTGTTCACTTCCGGGCAAATTTTTTGCTCAAACTGAATCTGCAGAGAATCTTCGCTTGCAAGGACAATCTTCGCCGCATCCATTAATTCCCGCCAAGATAAGCCTTTTGCACTTCCGGGTTTGCCGCCAACTCTTCGCTTTTTCCGCTCGCGATTATTTCACCGGTTTGCAAAACATATCCGCGGTCGGCAAAGTCAAGCGCGACCTTGGCGTTTTGTTCGACCAAAAGAAGCGTCATCTTTTTTTGAATGTTCAAGCGCTTAAGGGCGCGGAACATTTCGAACATCAATTTTGGCGCGAGTCCCATGCTGGGTTCGTCCAACATAATAAAGTCGCAGTCAGTCATAAGCGCCCGGCCCACCGCAAGCATTTGCTGCTCGCCGCCCGACAAAAGTTCGCTTCGCTGCTTGCGGCGCTCGTAAAGGCGCGGGAACAAATCATAAAGCAGTTCGTACAATTCCATCGTGCGCATTTCGTGGTGCTCTTCGTTCTTGCGGCCGTAGCAAGCCATTTGTAGGTTTTCTTCCACCGTGAGGTTTCCAAAAATATGGCGGCCTTCAGGCACAAGGCACATCATCTTTCTCTTAATCAAGTCTTGCGGCTCGGTTTTGAGAATGCTGCGGCCGTCATAAAGAATATCTCCTTCAAGAACGGTCGGAGCCTCAGGCTTTGGCAAACGCGACAGCGTCAGCAAAGTCGAAGTCTTTCCCGCGCCGTTCGCTCCGATTAACGTGACAATCTCTCCTTTGTCCACCGTAAAGCTTATGCCGTGCAAGGCCTCTATGTTTCCGTAACCAACCTTTAAATTCTTAACTTCAAGCAACATAATCAAACCTCCTTTGCCCTCTTTGAAGGCAATCCTGAATATGCGTCCTTAATGCTGATGTCCGCGTTTCCAAGATAAGCCTCGATGACGGCCGGATTTTTTTGGATTTGCTCGGGCGTTCCTTCCGCAAGCTCCTTTCCAAAATTGATTACCTTTACGTTGTCCGCCAGCGTGTTAACGACTTGCATCTGGTGCTCGATCATCCAAATCGTGATGCCAAAGGTGTCGTGAATCCATTTAATGTAAGAAATCAATCCGTCAAGGTCGGAAGTGGAAAGTCCTGCGGCCGGTTCGTCCAACATCAAAAGCTTTGGATTCAAGCTAAGGGCGCGGGCGATTTCCACGCGGCGCTGAATTCCGTACGGAAGATTCTTTGGAAAGTCCAAAGCCTTGTCCGCAAGGCTGAACTTTTCCAAAAGCTCCCACGCCACTTTATGAATTTGCGCCTCGCGCTCCTTGTACTTTTTTGTCCTAAGAAAAACGTCCTTCAAGCCAAAGCCAAGCCGCGAATGTTGCGCGATGCAAATGTTGTCAAGAACTGTCATGTCGCTCCACAGGCGAATGTTTTGGAACGTTCGTCCAATCTGCAAGTCGGCGATGACATGCGGCCTCATGCCGTTTATTCTAGTTCCGTCAAAAACAATGTCGCCTTCGGACGGAACGTAAAAGCCGCTCACCAAGTTGAACACGGTTGTCTTACCCGCGCCGTTTGGTCCGATCAATGCGTTTACCGAACCCTTCTTTATGTCAACGTTGATGTCCGTTAAAGCCTGCAAGCCGCCAAAGCGATGCGTAAGATGATCTATCTTCAATAATGTTTCGCTCATGCCACGCCTCCTTCGCAAGCCGCGTTAGCTTCCCTAACTAGGTTCTTGTCCACAGGGAAGAGCTTCTTGAGCCGCGGGAAAACCTGCGTCAATTCCTTTGAGCCCATGATTCCTTCGGGATGGAATTCCATAATCAAAATCAAGATTAACGGAATGATTACCCACTTTAAGATTTGGGCCGGGCGCAAAAGTTCCAGCAAAATCGTAAACACAACCGCCGAAAGAACCGATCCGCTCAGCGAGCCCATGCCGCCAAGGTAAACCATTACCAAAGACTCGGTTGACTTCATGATTCCAAAGCTTGCCGGATTGATAAAGCCAAGCAAGTGCGCGAACAAGCCGCCTGCGATTCCGGCCAAGAATGAGCTGAAGGTAAATGCGATGAGCTTCATGTTGTTGGTGTTGACCGACATGATTTCCGCCGAAATCTCGTCGTACTTAACCGCGCTGATTCCCTTTCCCAAAGTTGAATTCATAAGAAAGTGAATTGAAACAATCGCAAAGACCGCAAAGACAAGCGCCCAAATCAAAATCCACGGAACGTCAAAAACGTCGCCCATGCTGTTCATTACGCTCTTCATTCCCATAAGGCCGCGGCTTCCGCCAACCAAAGGAATGTTGTTTATCGCCGTCGTGACGATAAAGTTTGCGGCCACCGTGATAATCGCAAGATAGTCGTCGCGCGTCTTGAACGAAGGAATGGCGACGATTAGGCTTACCAGCATCGCGCCAAGTCCTCCAAGCAAAATGCAAATCGGAAAGCCGATTACTGCAAGGTTTTCTGGCAAAAGCGCGCTGCCGGTGATTGAGTTTCCGTCCTTGAACAAAATCAGCGACGCGACGGCTGAGACATAAGCGCCGGTGGCCATAAAGCCGCCGTGGCCGCAACTGAATTCTCCCATGTAGCCGTTTACGATGTTCAAGCTCGCCGACATTATCGCGTTAATGCAAATCGTCACGATGATTGTCTGAAAGTAGTTGTTTATTATTTCAAACTTGGCGAGAACCGTAATGATTAAAATCATCGCGATTGTCATCAAAGGCATTATCAGCTTTCTATTCATAAGCGCTCCTTAAATCTTTGTGCTCTTGGCCAAGCCAAAAAATCCTGTCGGCTTAATTGTTAGAATAACCAAAAGGATTACAAACGAAACCAAATCCTTGTAGCTTGACGGCAAGAACGCCGTAACAAAAATCTCGATAAATCCAAGCAAGAATCCGCCGATAAAGGCTCCCTTGATGTCGCCGATTCCTCCGACAACCGCGGCGATAAAGGCTTTCCATCCGATAATCATTCCCATGTAAGGATCCATTACAGGATATGACATTCCAAAAAGAATTCCGGCTACAGCCGCCAACGCGGAGCCAAGCGCAAAAGTAAAAGTGATTACTGTATTTACAGGGATTCCCATAAGAGGAATCGCGAACTTGTCATAGGAAATCGCGCGCATGCTCATTCCCAAAGTGGTCTTTTGAACGATGAACTGCAAAATCGCGAAAATCAAAACGGCGCTGACAATTACCAAAACCTTTAGGCTTGTGATTGTGACAGGACCAATGTTCCAAACATATTTTGGAAGGATGTCCGGAAAGCTTCTTGCCGAAGCTCCAAGAATGGCAAGGTTTCCGTTTTCAAGAATAAAGCCGATCATCAAAGCGGTGATGACAACGTAAAGTCTGTTGGCGCCCTTTGCTCTAAGCGGCTTGTAGGCGACCTTTTCTATTCCCACGCCCAAAAGAGCTGTCAGCGCCATCGTGCTAACAAGCGTGATTACAAACAAGGGGATTCCAACCAATCCAGAAATTTTTGCCGTGATAAAAGCGACAACAAAAAACGCGATGTAGGTTGACGTCATGAAGATGTCTCCATGAGCGAAGTTTATGAGCCTCAAAACGCCGTAAACAAGGCAGTATCCGAGAGCGATCATTGAATAAAAACTGCCCCATTGAAGGGCATTGAAAATATTTTGTATAAAAAAGGTCATAGACGCCTCCATCGTGAAAACTGGGGGCCAACCAAATCTCATTCAAAATCTTTTGGCCAGCCCCCGGCAACTTAAGAAAAGTTACGGTTGCAAACTCTTTACGAATTCAAACTCGCCGTCCTTTGTTACCTTGACTACAACCGCGTCCTTGATCGGGTCGCCGTCAGGAGTGAACTTCATGTTTCCGGTTACGCCGGCAAAGCTCTTGATTTTTCCCATCGCGTCCTTGATGGCCACGCGGTCCTTTTTCAAGTTGCCCGTAAGCCCCGCGTCTTGAATTGCCTGGAGGACAATATAAGTCGCGTCATATGTAAGGGCCGCAACGTCGTCAGGAACATAGCCGTAAGCCTTTTGATACTTTGTGATGAACTCCTTTGTCTTTCCCGTGGCTCCCTTGGCGGCGTAGTGGGTCGTAAAGTAAGCGCCGACAACCGCTCCCTTTGAAAGCGGGAACAAGTCCGCGGAACCCCACGAGTCGGAGCCCATGACCGGCTTTGACCAACCCAAGTCCTTGGCTTGCGAAGTGATCAATCCTACAAAGTTGTAGTAGTCGGGAAGGTAAAGGAAGTCCGCCTTTGAGTTGACAACCTTTGTAAGCTGGACGCTAAAGTCTTGGTCCTTCTGTCCAAAGGATTCAAACACAACGACCTTACCGTACTTTGACTCCCACTCCTTTTTGAAAAGCTCGGCCAAAGTCTTTGAGTAGTCGTCCTCAAGGTTGTAGACGATGGCTACGTTCTTTCCGCCGAATGTCTCGCTCGCAAACTTTGCGGCTACAGGAGCCTGGAAAGGATCAAGGAAGCAAGCGCGGAAACAGAAGGGGCGTCCGGCCGTGGCCTTGGGGTTTGTAGCCCAAGGAGTGATCATCGGCACTTTCATGTCGTTGTAGATTTCGCCGGCGGGAATCGCGCGGCCGGAACCTTCAGGACCAATTGAGGCCAAAACCTTGTCGATGTCAATCAACTTATTGGCGGCGTTGATAGCGGAATCAGACTTGAGCTCGTTGTCAACATAGACAAAGTCAAGAAAATACTTTTCGCCCTTAACGTCCAAGCCGCCGGCGGCGTTGACTTCGCTTTTAATGATTTCGCCCGCGAATTTGGCGCTCTCGCCTACTTTGGGAGAATCGCCAGTGAGAGGAATGTTAAATCCAAGCTTGATTGTTTTCTGCTTAGGGGCAGAAAAAGAACTCGTCATCGCAAAAAGAGCGACAACTCCAAGAACAATTGCCGTCTGAAGTCTCTTCATATTCAGCTCCTTGTTTTCGCAAAGAACTTTTCTGAAAAGACAGCAAAGATCTTTGCGCGAAAGATTAAGATGTCATACGACATCTTTTCATGCACAGCGTCTTTGCTGACGTTCTGATGATGCAAACCTAACAAAAATCGGCTTTTATTGCATTGTACAAAGCGCACAAAATTATTTTTTTTTATTGTGCGCTTTGGCTATACACTTTTTGCCTATTTGTTTCTCAACAAATCGTAAATTTTCACCTGCTCTTCCTTGGAAAGAATTTTCCAGCACTTCGCGGGACTGCCGGAAGCGACGGAATCTCCGGCCATCTTTTCTTCCAGCGCGGCGAATTTTTCCAAGTCAATTCCGTATTCCCTAAGCGTCGGAACGCGCAAAGTTTTTGTAAGCGCTTCCAAAGCGGTGATGAACTTTTCGGCGCCCTCCTTGGCCGGGCAGCCCTTTTCGGCGGCGCCAATCGCTACGGCAAGCTGCGCGAACCTTTCACAGCAGCCGTCCATAACCGCCTTAAGGCATTCAACGGCCAGCATCGCGTTTGAAATTCCGTGCGGAACGTGGAAGCAAGCGCCGATAGGACGGCTCATTCCGTGAATGATTGTCGTAGGCGCTCCGTTAATGGCGACGCCCGCTTCGTAAGCCGCAAAGCTCATGTTCTCGCGCGCCTCTTCGTCGCCGCCGTCTTGGCAAGCCTTTGGAAGATATTCAAAAATTCTTTTCACCGCGTCAAGGCAAAAATTGTCGGTCACGGGATTAGCGGCGCGGCTGGTGTAGCTTTCCACCGCGTGGCAAAGCGCGTCCATGCCGGTGGCCATCGTAACGCTTTGCGGCGCCGTGATTGTGTACTTGTAATCGATTACGGCGATTTTCGGCAAAAGAGCGTCGCCTTTAAAAAGCAATTTTTCTTCCGTCGCCGTGTTGGTAAAGACAAAATATCTTGTCACCTCGGAACCGGTGCCGGCCGTCGTCGGTATCAATACCAGAGGCGCGAAATTTCCCTTTATCTCTTTGCCCTTGTAGTCGGCCAGCTTTCCTGGAAGGACGGCCATCGCAGCAATCGCCTTGGCGGCGTCGAGCGGCGTTCCCCCGCCAAGACCAACGATAAAATCGCATTTCTCGGATTTAAAGACGTCCACTCCAGCCATGATCATTTGGTCGGTCGGCTCGCCCGGCAAATCGTTGAACAAAGCCGCCTCGATTCCAAGCGAAGCCAAAAGGTCGGAAACCTCTTTTGCCAAGCCAGTTTTGGTGATGATTTTTCCAGTGACGATCAAAGCCTTTTTTCCAAAGGCGGCCATTTCGGGAGCGGCGTTTTTTAGCGCACCGTCACCAAAATAAATTTTAGGAACAGAGCTAAAAGAAAAGTTCATTCCCCAATCCTTTCACAAAACGTATTTTTCGTCAACGATTGTCAAAACTTCGTCCAGCTTAGCAAGCTCCTCGTCGATTTGCTCTTCCGTGATGATGAGGGGCGGCGCGACCATAATGACGTTTTCGTGGGAATAGGTGAAAAAGCCGCGGCTCTTCAACTCTTTGACAATCGAGCCCATAATGCCCTGCGGGTCTTGGCCCCAAGGAACAAGAGGCTCGCGCGTCTTTCTGTCCTTAACCAGTTCCACTCCGCTGAACAAGCCGATGTAGCGAACGTCGCCGACAGACTTATGCTTTGCCTTAATCGATTCAAGGACTTGCCCCAAATGCTTTCCTACTTTTTGAACGTGAGCCTCTATGTCGTTCTTAAGATAAAACTCTTGGCAAGCCACTCCTGCCGCGCAGGCAAGCGGGTGCCCGGAATAAGTCAAGCCGCAGCTCAAATACTTGTCGTCAAAGAAATGGGCGATGTCGTTTTTCACAATCGCGCCGCCAAGCGGAATGTAGCCGGAGTTTACGCCTTTGGCAAACGTTATGATGTCGGGAGTCACGTCAAAGTTCATATAGGCGAACATTTTGCCGGTTCTGTACCAGCCGGCCATGACTTCGTCGCAAATCATCACAATGCCAAACTCGTCACAAATTTTTCTAACGCCTTTAAGATAATTCTTTGGATAAATGATCACGCCGTTAGAGCCGATTACCGTTTCCAAAATAATCGCCGCGACCCTGTCGCCGCCCTCAAAAATCACTTGCTCGCGAAGCTTGTCAACGTAATACTCGCACTCGTCATCCTCCGACTCAAACTTTATTTTCTCCTGGTAAGAGTAGGGCCCCCTAAAATGGATAAAGCCCGGAATCGCCGGTTCCAGCGCAAAGTGCCGCGGCTCGCCCGTAAGGTTTCCGGCGCCAAAAGTGGATCCGTGGTAAGAGCGGTATTGGCTCATCACCTTAAAGCGGCCCGTATACATTCTGGCCATCTTAATCGCGTTTTCGTTTGCGTCCGCTCCGCCGTTGGTGAAAAATATTTTACCAAAAGATTTTGGAAGGCGGTCGATTATCGACTTGGCCAAAAGCGCCCTCGGCTCCGCTCCCCACGAGCCTTGAACATAAGCGTATTTGTCTAGCTGGGCCTTTATCGCTTCGTTCATCTCCTTGTTAGCGTAACCGGCGTTCACGTTCACTTGCTCGGAAGACATGTCGGCGTAGCGGTTTCCTTCCGTGTCGTAAATGTAAATTCCTTCCGCATGGTCAACCACAATCGGGTTAAGGCCGCCCTGCTTGCTCCATCCCAACAAAACGTTTGACGTTTGCGTTTTCGCTATTTCGCTTGCGTTCATAAAACACCTCCAAGTTCATTGAATGAAGCAAAAATAGCGCAAATGCTTTTTTTGGTTGTTGACAATATGCACAATTTTTTTTATTTTCTTATATAAAAATTTACAATGCGGGGTGAACGATATGGCTCTTTCCCTACAGACAATAATCAACTTTACGGAAACGCCTTTCAAGCTAAAGCTTTTGGCGGGCCGGCAAGGAATCAAAAAAAACGTCAGCTGGGTTTGCTACGCCGAAGACACCGAGACAATTGAATTCATAAGAGGCAACGAGCTGGCCATCACGCTTGGAGTAAACTACGAGCGCAGCAAAGACAACCACGGAATAAAATCGGACAAACACATTTTCGACTACCTCAAGGAATTTGTCGACGAGTTCATCAAGCACGACGCGACTGGCCTTGTAATAAACACCGGAAAATACATAAAGGAAATTCCAAAAAAGCTGATTGACTATTGCGACAAAAAAGGCTTTCCCCTTCTTTCGATGCCTTGGGAAATCCACACGATAGACTTGATGCAAGAAATAGGCAACATGATTGCCAACGACAACCTAAACACAAAGTCAGTTGAAAAATTTTTTTACAAGGCGATTTTTGAAAAGAACGAATGCGATCCCTTGCAAATAAAGAACACGCCTTTTAGGGACGCGAAAGATTTTCTGATTGTCCTTGTTGAACTGAACGAAGAGCTGTTCAACGACGACATGATGAAAATCAAGCGCTACGTTGAATATAATTTTTGCTCGCGCCTGAACATAAGCCACAACAAATACGTTTGCTTTGTCCACAACAACAAAATCATTTTTGTTTTAAAGGACGCGGGCTTTTACGACATACAAGAAATTTTCAACACCGCAAAGGCCGACAAGCTTTTCAAAGACTCAAACGTTTCGATTTCCGACGCGGCAAAAACAGTGGACGGCTTAAGCGAAATTTTCGCGCACGCCCAAGCGGCTCTGGAAATTAACGCCAACCCGCAAAAAATGAATTTCTACGGCGACTTGGGAATTTACAAAATCCTCATCGACGCGCGCAACAAGGAAATACTAAAAAATTTCTACAAAGAAAATCTCGGAAAGCTTGACGAATTGGAGCCGCTAAAGCGCGAGGACTTTTATAAAACCCTAAGCGCCTACCTAAAGAACGGCGGAAACATTTTAAAAGTCGCCGAGCAAAACCACGCGCACAGAAACACAATCATCTACAGAATCAACAAAATGGAAGAGCTTCTAAACCTGGACTTTTCCGACGGCGAGACAAGAACCGCGCTGCAAATTTCCTTGTACATCAAAAATCTTTTTGAAAAGTATTCCGAGGATTAAAATCGCCCGGCTTTCGCATTGCTCGCGATTTTTTTGACCGTTCGCTCCGCTTCGAATCGGCTCGTTAGGCCCACTTAAAAATAAAAAAAGGCCGAGCTTGGTGGCACGACCTTAATTATGAGACTGACACGATTCGAACGTGCGACCTCCACCTCCGCAGGGTGGCGCTCTAATCCAGCTGAGCTACAATCTCATTCAAGCTGAAGCTTGTAAAACGGAAGCGACAGGAGTCGAACCTGCCGGGCCCAAATTGGAACCCACGGATTAGCAATCCGGCGTATTACCGCTCTACCACGCTTCCAAATATGCGGAGCGAGAGGGATTTGAACCCCCGGTACCTTGCGGTACAACGGTTTTCAAGACCGCCGCGTTCGACCACTCTGCCATCGCTCCAAAATGTTCTACGATAATAACATAAAAAATAAGACTTTGTCAAGTGGCGGCAATGAAATTATTTATTGTCCGCCGCCATGTCACAGCGCGTTAAAATCAACGGCCTTTAGAGCGGCGATTGTCTCGTCGTAAAGCGCCAAAAGATTTTGATGCTCGGCAAGAATTGTAGCCTCGTCTTTGTCGCGGGCCGCGTGCTCGCACTTTTCGGCAAGGTTGCCCAAGTCCATTCCGCCAACCAAGCGGGAATTGCTCTTTAAGCCGTGAACCTTGATGCGGTAGTTGTCCCAGTCTTTTTTTTCAAAGGCTCCGTTTATGTCGGAAAGGTTTTGTTCCCTTTGGTCAACGAACATTTGGATCATGTCTTTGTACATGTCCTTATCGTCCATCGAATATTCCATTCCGTGTGCTGTGTCTATAGTCATATCGTGCCTCCAAACATCTCGCCGCTAAAAGGGTCTCTTGGGCTTTTTTGCGTCCGCCAACCTTTGGAAAATGTCGGCGATTTTTTGAACCAAAATTCCGGGCGGCGTGTTCTTTAAAAGATAGCCTACAGGACGCGCGGCGATCACTTGCTTTACGATTTCGCTGTCGTCGTTGGCGGTCAAGAAAACCACAGGAATGTTCGCGGTGGAAGGATCAGACTTTAAAAGCTGGAACACGTCCAAGCCCGAAAGAACCGGCATTTCGTAGTCCAGCAAAATCATGTCAACCTTGTAGTGCGACAAAAGCGCTATTGCGTTTGTTCCTGACTTTTCCGTAAGAACATTGTAGTTTTTGTTAAGCCAGCGGTCCATAGCGTGCAGCTGAACCTGCTCGTCGTCAACGACCAATATCGTTTTCTTTGTCTCGTCCAGCTCGTATTCCTTTACGCCGTCAGAAAAAGAATAGTCGCCGCCGTCCTTTTCCAAAATCTTAAGGAACTCGGGCATTTCCACCGGACGCTCAAAGGCGTACTTTACATAGTCGCGATGGATGAATTCGTAGGCCATGTTGATTTCGCCGGCGTTGCCGATAAAGTACAGGCGGCATTTTTTTCCTTCGCCAGTTATGAAAGTGTTGACCCATTGGAAAAAAGCGTTGTCGCTGTCTTCCAAGCGCTCAAGATAGAGTATCAAAATTTCCGGCGGATTGTCCGAGACCATTCGCGCGTTGATATAGTTGCCCTCCGGCGGGCAAAAGTCAACTTCGTAAGAAGCGCCTTTTAAGTTTTTTACCAACGCTTTTATCAAAAAGCTCTGTTCGTTGTTTCCTATCAACAATATTCGTTTGCCCAAAAGAAAACTCCTGCTATAATTTTAACATTATACACCATGTTCCGCATAAATTCAACATAAAACAAAAATTTATGTTTTGGGGAAAAAACGGAAAGAATTTGCGAAATCAGGCGAAGCGCGGTATTGCCTCCGCGCCGCGAGGCGCGAACGTCAATAATTTCAAATTTGCAAAAGCACGCGAAGCGCGCTATAATAGTAGAATGAACAATTCTAATTATTTTTTGGGAATTATGACGGCCATCGTTGGCCTTATGATGCTTTTGGCGGCGGAACCTGTGGTTCAAGTCGTTGTGGTTGTCTTGGGAATTTCGGCCATCTTGAGCGGCGGCTTTATGCTGGCGGCCGTGGCTCCCCTAAGCGACGACAAGACATTTAAAACGCAGTGTTACATCAGGGCCGCCGTGGGAATCGTCATCGGAATTTTGTGCGTTGTGATTCCCTTGCGCGTGGCTCAGTTCGCTTGGCAAACAATGGTCTGCATTTTTGCCGTTTACTCGCTGGCCTCGGCCATTTTGGAAATCCCCATAGCGCTCACCTTGCGCCGCGACGGCCTTCCGGTAAAGCGCTACGCCATAGAAATCGCGGCCTCTTTCGCGCTGGCCGTGGTGTTGTTCCTTTTGCCAAGCTCCATAGGATTCACAATCATACGAATCGGCGGCGCCGCCCTTATGCTGGCCGGCGCGGCCATCGCCTTCTTGGCCTGGAAAAACCGCGACATCATCGCCGACGACGCTATCGTCCGCGACGAGTGACGCGGCGCCAAAGCAGGCCCAGCAAGGCACCTACATACGCTTTAGCTCGGCCAGCTTTGCCACCCAAATAGTAAATTTTTCATTACATTTTTTGTAAATTCTAGTTGACTTATCAAAGAACGCGCTGTATACTGTCCGCATGCACAGGACCCTTTTAAATCTTAGGATTCAGAACAATTATTCGCAGGCGGCGGTCGCTTCCTTTTTGGGAATCTCGCGGCAAATGTACATTAAGTACGAAAGCGGCGAGGCGGTTCCCCCCGTCAAAACCGTGGTAAACCTTGCCAATTTTTACCATGTTCCCTACGACGTTATTTTGGACGACCAGCTCAATTCCTTTGGCGAGGAGCAAGGCGAGCATCCTGAAACGTCCTACGAAATAGAACGAAAGGAAGAAGAAAGCCTCGCCGTCCACGATTCCGGCGCGGGCGCAGGCGCGGACTATTTGGCGGTTCGTCGCGCTCCTTCCTACTATCTTAACGCAATCCTCCAAATGCTCCCCAAGCTGGTCTACCAAGAACAGCTAAAGGTGCTGGCAAAAATTTCTGGCATGGTCCAAGCGGCTACCGAAGAAAAGCTCAAGCCCGACAAGCATATGCAGGCGTATCAAAAAATGGAAGACTTTGTAAAAAGCCTGCATTTAAATTCACACGGCCAAAAATGGACCCGGGAGGAGCTCTATGAAAGATAAGCAAATTAAATCAGCGGAAGGCAAAGTCTTTTTTGACTCAAACATTCTCGTTTATTACGCGGACGAAAGCGACGCGCGAAAACAAAAAATCGCGACGGCCCTTATAAAAGACGCGATTGATTCCGGGAACGGAGTGATCTCAACGCAATGCCTTCAGGAATTCTACAATGTGGTCACAAAAAAATTCTTGTGCGACAAAGAAAAGGCAAAGAAAATGGTAAAAATGTTTTCCGAAAACATCTCGGTTGCAAAAATCTCGGTTCCGCTGATTTTGTCCGCCGTGGACATAAGCATAAAAAGCCAGTTTTCGTTTTGGGACTCGCTTATTATTTCGGCGGCCAGCGACACAGGCTGCGCCACCGTTTATTCCGAAGACTTGAACGACCAACAAATCATCGCCGGCGCGCGCATCCAAAACCCCTTCGCCGCCTAAAGCGCGTCGCTGGGACCCGCCCCATTTTGCCCGCGTTTTTTTATATTTCTTGAACTTTTTTCTATTATTTAATATAATTCACAAATTGGAGTAATTTATGCCAAAAATAGAAGTAAACGAAAAACTGTTTTTTGACGCTGTTGGAAAGCGATACGACTACGCCGCGCTGGAAGACGTTCTGCCCTGCGCAAAGGCCGAGCTTGACGAAAAGCCCGACACGACGCTCCCCGAAAGCGAGCGCGCCATCAAAATCGAATTGAACGACACAAACCGCCCCGACCTTTGGTCCACAAACGGCGTGGCCCGCCAGCTAAAATTGCACGCGGGCGGAAAGACCGCCGACTACTACAAATACATGTCCAACATGGGAAACGGCGACTACGGCGACCGCGTCGTGACCGTTGACCCGGAGCTTAAGGACGTGCGCCCCTACATGGTGGCCTTTATGATTTGCGGAAAAGCCATCGACGACCCCATGCTAAAGGACATAATCCAAACGCAGGAAAAACTGGCATGGAACTTTGGCCGCAAGCGCAAGTCCATTTCTATGGGCGTTTACCGCGTTGACCAAATCAAGTTCCCGGTAAAATACCACGCCGTCGATCCGGACAAAACTTCTTTTGTTCCGCTCCAGTGCGAAAGCCCGATGACTTGCCGCCAGATTTTGACCGACCATCCCAAGGGAAAGGACTTTGGCTGGATTCTAAAGGACTGCAAAAAGTTCCCGCTTTTGTCGGACGCAAAGGACGAAGTTATGTCTATGGCTCCGATAATCAACAGCGCCACGCTTGGAGCGGTTCAAGTTGGAGACAAGGATTTGATGGTTGAGCTTACGGGCGACAACATGGAAGGCTTGATTTTGAGCGCCAACATCGTTGCCTGCGACTTCATCGACCAAGGCTACGACATTAAGCCGATTTTGGTAAAGCATCCCTACGACACTGGCTTTGGAAAGGACATCATGGTTCCCTTCTATTTCCAGCCCACAACAAAGGCCACGCTCAGCGCCGTCAACAAATTGCTCGGAAGCGACTTTGACATTAAGAAGGTCGCCGACGCCCTTACCCGCATGGGAAGCAAGGTTGAGACAAAGCAGGTTGGCGACGACTGGGAAATCGTTCTTAGCCCGGCGCCCTACCGCAACGACTTCTTGCACGAAGTTGACGTAATCGAAGACGTTATGATTGGCTGCGGCGTAAAGGACTTTGCCCCGCAAAAGCCCAACGCATTCACAATCGGAAAGCTGTCCGACCTTACGGTTTACAGCCGCAAGACAAAGGAAATCATGGTGGGCCTTAACTACCAGGAAATGATTTTCAACTATCTTGGAAGCAAAAAGGACTACATCGAGCGCATGAACGTAAGCGCCGACAACGCGATTGAGGTTGCCAACCCGATGAGCGAAAACTACCAGTTTGTCCGCCCGTCAATCATTCCGTCGCTTTTGCGCGCGGAAGCCCAAAGCGCCAACGCGATTTTCCCTCACAAGATTTTTGAAATTGGAAAAGTCGCCTACATTTGCCCCGAAGAGAACACCGGAACGCGCACGCGCCAAGCCCTTGGCTTTGTCACCGCGGCCTCCAACGCCAACTTCAACAGCGCGGCCAGCGAAGTGTCGTCGCTCCTCTACTACCTTGACCACGAGTACAAGGTTGTGGAAACCAGCGACCCGCGCTTTATTCCAGGCCGCCAAGCCGGCATCATGGTCAACGGAAAGCAAGTCGGAATCTTTGGCGAGCTTCACCCGCAAGTGCTGGAAAACTGGTCGATCCAGGTTCCCTGCATCGCCGGCGAGCTTGACCTTGAGGAATTGATGTAAGCGCAAGCCAATCAAAAGATGTCCGGGCCAAACCCGAACATGACGCTTGTCATTGCCCGGCTTGCCCGGGCATTTTTTTGCGCCAAAGTTCCGCAAGAAAAATAAAATTTTTTTTAAAAACCTGTTGACAAAAAAGCGCAGGCGCTGTATATATTCAATATCAATAAAACCTATCGGAATAGTAGGTAAAACAAAAAAAGGAGGAATTCTTATGAAAATTGGTTCTATTGCAAAGAAAGTTGCGTTGGCGTTGGTACTGGTTTCTATGGCCATGTCTTCGATTTTTGCCAAAGGAAAGGAAGGCAGAACTGTAGCGGAAATCAAAAAGAGCAAGACAATTAAAATCGCGGTTTTCAGCGACAAAAAGCCCTTTGGCTACGTTGACGAAAACGGCGAATATCAGGGCTACGACGTTTACTTTGGAAACCGCATCGCAAAAGATTTGGGAGTAAAAGTAAAGTACGTTCCGGTGGAAGCCGCGGCCCGCGTCGAGGTTTTGGCCACAGGAAAGGTTGACATCGTTCTCGCCAACTTTACTGTTACGCCCGAGCGCGCGCAAAAGGTTGACTTTGCCCTTCCCTACATGAAGGTGGCCTTGGGAATCGTCTCGCCCAAAAAGGCTTTGATCACAGACCCCGCCCAGCTTAACGGAAAGACTTTGATTATCGCCAAGGGAACGACCGCCGAGTCCTACTTTTCAAAGAACTATCCCAAAATCAAGCTTCTAAAGTTTGACCAGTATTCAGAAGCCTACAACGCGCTTTTGGACGGACGCGGCGACGGCCTTTCAACCGACAACACGGAAGTCCTTGCCTGGGCGATTGAAAACCCGACGTTCGCTGTCGGAGCCGGCGCCGACTCAATCGGAAGCCTTGACGCGATCGCTCCCGCCGTTCAAAAGGGAAACAAGGACTTGCTTGACTGGCTCAACAACGAGATTGTCCAGCTTGGAAAAGAAAAGTTCTTCCACGCCGACTACGAGGCCACGCTCCGCAGCGTGTACGGAAAAGATTCCGACGCCGACAGTCTTGTAGTAGAAGGCGGAAAGTTGTAATATATACAGGCCGTTGGCAACCCTTTAATTGCCCGGGCAAACCGGGCAATTTTTTTATGCCAACCTGTAGGTTGTGATGGATTATGAATTTATAAAAGAAGTTATTCCGCTTTACAAAGAGGCGGCATTTTTGACGCTGCGGATAGGCTTTATTGGAATACTGCTTTCATTTGTTGTTGGAATATTTTGCGCCCTGGTCCGCTACTGGAAAATACCAGTCTTAAAAATCATTGTCAGGGCATACACTGAATTTTCACGCAACACGCCCCTCTTGATACAACTTTTCTTTTTATATTTTGCCTTTCCCAGAATGGGAATAAAATTTTCCAGCGAGCAATGCGGAATCATCGGCCTTACTTTTTTGGGCGGCTCTTACATGGCCGAAACATTTAGGAGCGCCTTGGGCACCGTCGGCCGCGTTCAAATAGAAAGCGGCCTTTGCGTGGGACTTAACAAGCGGCAGCTGGTGGAATATGTGGTTCTTCCGCAAGCCGCGACCGTGTCCGTTCCAGGAGTGGTGGCCAACATAATATTTTTGTTAAAGGAAACTTCTGTCTTTAGCGCCGTCGCTTTGGCCGACTTGATGTTTGTGGCCAAGGACTTGATTGGCCTTTACTACAAAACCGAAGAGGCGCTCTTGCTTTTGGTCGCGGCGTATTTTATAATCCTGCTTCCAATTTCAATTTTGTCGCACATCGCCGAAAGGAGGCTGCGCTATGGCCAGTACGGAAACGTTTGAGGCGATAAAGACAGCCTTTAGCGTTCTTTTAAAAGGAAGGAACGTAGCGCGGCTTCTTGGCGGAATGGGCGTGACCATTTGGATCGCGGCCGTATCAGTGCTGATTTCAATCGCGCTGGGCTTTTTGTTCGGCCTTGTGATGAATTCCAAAAAGCGTTTTGTCCGCGCCGTCTGCGCGCTTTACCTTGAATTCATGCGGATAATGCCGCAAATGGTCTTGCTTTTTTTGGCCTACTTTGGCCTTACGCGCGCCTTTGACATTTCGATTTCCGGCGAGGCCGCGTCCATCTTGGTCTTTTCGCTTTGGGGAACCGCCGAAATGGGCGACTTGGTCAGAGGCGCCTTGCAGTCGATTCCACGCCACCAATACGAAAGCGGCCGGGCTATCGGCCTTACCGAGCGGCAGATTTTTATGTATGTGATTCTTCCGCAAACTGTAAAGCGGCTTGTTCCTGTCAGCATGAATTTGATAACGCGAATGATAAAGACAACGTCGCTGGTGGTTTTTGTTGGAGTGATAGAAGTGGTCAAAATTGGCCAGCAAATAATCGAGGCCAACCGCCTAACGATTCCGACCGCGTCGATCGCGGTTTATTCGGTAATATTTTTCATGTACTTCATCGTATGCTGGTCGCTTTCGCTTGTGGCCGACAAAATAGAAAAGAAAAACTAGGAAAACGCGGAGACAATTATGCCAATATTGCAAATAAAGAATCTTGTAAAGTCATACAAAGAGGCCGGCGGAATTTTAAAAGGCGTTTCGCTGGACGTTGAGCGCGGAGAGGTCGTCGTAATTCTTGGTCCGTCCGGCTGCGGAAAGTCCACTCTATTGCGCTGCGTGAACGGTTTGGAATCAATACAAGGCGGAGAAATTCTTTTGGACGGCGAAGTCATCAGCAACAGGAAAAACGACATGCACTTGGTCCGCCAAAAAATCGGAATGGTGTTCCAAAGCTACGACTTGTTCCCCAATTTGACCGTGCTAAAAAATGTTTTGCTCGGCCCTGTAAAAGCGCAAAAACGCGACAAGGCCCAAGTGACCGCGCAAGCCGAAAAACTTTTGGAACGCGTGGGCCTTTTGGAAAAAAAATCCGCATTCCCCCGCCAGCTTTCGGGCGGCCAAAAACAGCGCGTGGCCATCGTCCGCGCCCTGTGCATGAATCCAGAAATTCTATTGTTTGACGAAGTGACCGCCGCGCTTGACCCGGAAATGGTTCGCGAAGTTTTGGATGTAATGATGGACCTGGCCAAGGAAGGGCGCACAATGCTGATTGTTACCCATCAAATGGAATTCGCCCGCGCGGTGGCCGACAGAATTGTATTCATCGACGACGGCGTAATTGTGGAAGAAGGAAAGCCCGACGATTTTTTCAATTCCCCCAAAACTGAGCGCGCTCAAAAATTCTTGGACGCCTTTAAGTTTGAAAAACGCTCAAAATAAAAACTCCAATTAAAAGTATAGGCGCTCGCATTATTAGTCAATTGCGTTTTTGCAAAGGCGCGCTACAATTTTTATTGGTGGGAAAATAAATAAAAAAGGAGAGGATTCTGTACCAAACAAAAACAGTTTTTCTGTTTCATTCTCACAACTGAGCCTCGCGCGCGCGGGGCTCTTTTCTTGCCAGCGCGGAATTTACCTATAGACTCCTGCAAACCCTAAAGCCAAAATACGAGTGTCCGATGCCGGGATGGGCGTTGTGAAAGCGCCTGCAAAGGACGCAGTCGTAGGCGTTGTCAAACCAAGAGCCTCCGCGCAGGCAACGGTCGGCGCCAGTTTCCGGACCAATCGGGTTTTTAATGGTTCCTTCCGCAAGGTGGTGGTCAATCCAATCGTAAATCCATTCCCAAACGTTTCCGGTCATGTCGTAAAGGCCAAGCGCGTTGGGCTTCTTTAATCCAACTTCATGCGTCGATTTGTTTGAGTTGGCGCGGTACCAGCCGTATTCGTCCAAGTTGGCGTCGGTGAACACATTGCCTTTTCCGTCAAGGACAAGCTTTCCGCCCGCGCTGGCCGTTCCGGAAAAAGCGAAATTTCTTTTGTCAAAATTTTCGATTCCGCCGCGGGCCGCGTATTCCCATTCAGTTTCGGTCGGGAGCCGCCAGCCCTTTTTCTTTTGGTTGAAGAACGGAACGACGCGCTTTTTCATGTCCGCCTCGTCATAGATTTTTTTGCAGGAGGAATTCGCGTAATAAACACAATCGGAATCTTTCATCGTCGCTTGCGTAAGCTTGTTGCAAAAGACAATTCCTTCAAACCAAGAAATTGTGTCCGCCGCGCGCAACGCGGTTGATTCGCCAGGAATGTCGTCCTTAAACAAGCAGGGATTGTAGCCCATGACTTTTTCAAACAGTTCTTGCGTGACAGGATACTGGCCCATGCAAAAGGCGCTCAATATTATTTTTCGATTTTGCACAAAAACACCGCGCCATTCTTCCACACTTTCCTTAAAAACAATCTTGTCCCAATAAGATCCGTCCGTAACATCCACCGTCGCCGTCTTTCCTTTTGGAATGACTACCGCGCAGCTTGTTTTGTTCAGTTCCACATTGTCAAGAACAACATTCTCTCCTACATTCTCTCCGCTGGAACTGCACGACTCCGCAAAAAATGCGACGCAAAAGGCAAATGGAAAAATCACAACCGCGCGAAAATTGGCGGCGAATCTAAAATACTTTTTCATTATTTCCTCCGCCGCCATTATAGAGGCGAGTTTTTTTCGCTGTCAATTTATGATTTTGACGCATGTTGCGCTGATATTGACACTAGCAAAACAACGCGGAGCATGTTACAATGAAAACTTGAAAAAATGAATTTACTCAAACGAGTAGGCGCAGACAAGAATGGTCACTGGGAGGTGATTGAATGACAGAAAATACCCAGATAAAGCTTTTTGAAGACAAAAAAGTCCGCGCCCTTTGGGATAAAGAAAGCGAAGAATGGTATTTTTCGGTTGTGGATGTAGTTGCTATTTTGACGGAAAGCAAAGACGCTCCGGCCTATTGGCGAAAACTAAAACAACGGCTCAAAGAAGAAGGAAATGAAACCGTGACAAATTGTCACGCTTTGAAAATGCAAGCTCCAGATGGTAAAATGCGTCTTACAGATTGCCTTAATACCGAGCAGCTTTTCCGCCTGATTCAGTCAATTCCTTCTCCAAAGGCCGAGCCATTTAAACTTTGGATGGCTCAGGTTGCAAAAGAACGTCTTGACGAAATGCAGGATCCTGAACAGGGAATACGGCGGGCTTTGGCAGAATACCGGGCCTTAGGATACTCAGAAAACTGGATAAACCAGCGGCTAAAATCTATAGAAATCCGCAAAGACCTTACTGACGAATGGAAAAAGCACGGTTTAAAAGAGGGCGTTCAGTTTGCCACTCTTACTGACATTATTTACAAAACTTGGGCAGGTAAAACTGCAAAAGAATACAAGGAATACAAAGGCCTCAAAAAAGAGAATCTACGCGATAATATGACAAACAAGGAACTTGTCTTGAATATGCTGGCGGAACTTTCTACAAAAGAAATCTCTGAATCCAACGACCCTAAAAATTTTAGCGACCATGTAAAGAATGCAGTAGACGGCGCAAGCATCGCAAAAAATGCCCGCATTGAACTTGAGCAGAAAACAGGAAAGAAAGTCGTTACGCCACTCAATGCAAGAGACGGCATCGGTCTTACAGAAGATACAAAGGCCTCTGTCTTTTTGGAAGATGAGGAAGAAAAGTAGATGGACGCGAATTATAAAGTATTAGGGTATGACTATTTTATTCCAGTCCAATCTGCAGATGACACTGGATATTTGCCTGTTCCTATAGAAAAAGCCTAAAATGCGCGCTACAATACGCGCATGGCAAACGAAATTTTTAACGACGACACAATTTATATAATCGACTCATACGGCCTGATTTACCGCTGCTACTTCGCGTTCATTTCAAGGCCGCTCACAGATTCCAACGGGCGCAACATCAGCGCCCTCTTTGGCTTTTTTAGGAACCTGCGCGCGATGATTGAGCATTACAAGCCCAAGACCTTGATCGCCGCCCTTGACTCAAAAGGAAAAACCTTCCGCCACGAAATGTATTCCGACTACAAGGCCACGCGCCCCAAAACTCCCGAAGACCTACACGCGCAAATTCCGTGGATTGAGGAAACTTTGGAAGCGCTTGGCGTTCCTTCCTTGCGGGTTGAAGGCTACGAAGCCGACGACGTCATCGCCACCGTCACGCGCAAAGCGGTGGAGCAAGGAAAAAGCGTCCGCATACTTTCGGGCGACAAGGACTTGATGCAATTGGTCGGCGAGCGCGTCCAAATCCTTAAGCCCGACCACGCCGACGTTTGGAAAGTCGTGGGAGCGGAAGGAGTGAAGGCCGAGTGGGGCGTGGAGCCCAAGCTGCTTTTGGACTTGCTTTCGCTTTACGGCGACACCGCTGACAACGTTCCCGGCGTAAAAGGCGTAGGCGTAAAAACCGCCTGCAAATTTTTGGACCAATACGGCTCTCTCGAAGGCATCTACGAACACGCGGACGAAATAAAAGGCGCGATCGGACAAAAGATTCGCGACGGAAAAGACAGCGCCTTCTTTTCCAAAAAACTGATCACCCTTTGCGACACGGTTCCCGGCAAGGAATTGGAAAACGTCGCGAAGACAGAATTCCACTACGCCGCCGCCGCCCAAAAGTTAAAGGCCTACCAGGCCTTTCAGCCGGCCAAGCAATTCGCCGCGCTGGCGGTTGAGGCTGGCGAAAAAGTTTTGGACGACGCAAATGGCGCGGACGGACTTTTTGGCCAGGAAGGCGCGGCCGGCCAAGGCGGCGGCGTTTCTGGTAAAGAAAGCGTTTCCGCCTCGTCCAACGCTTCTGGCCAATCCGGCGCTTCCGCCGCTTCTGGGTCAGTTTCCGATTATGGTTCGCAAAACCAAGATGTGCCCGCGCCTCTTCCCCTGCGCAAAAACCAAGGCGACTACAAGGCCGTCACAAGCGCGGACGAGCTAAAAAAATTGGTGGACGGCATCCTTTCCTCGCCGCAAAAAATCGTCGCCCTGGACACCGAAACCGATTCCTTAAAAACAACCGAGGCCCAGCTTGTGGGCTTTAGCCTTTCAAACAAAAACGGCGCGGGCTTTTACATTCCCGTGGCCTCGCAAGGCGACTCGCTTTTTTCTAGCGACGGCGTAAGCCAACAAGACGCGGTGGAGCAAATCTCGCGCTTGTTCAAGGCGGCGGATTGGACGCTTGTTCTGCACAACGCAAAGTTTGACTACGAAGTTTTGCGGACGGCGGGCCTGCGCGAAGAAGATTGCAGGGCAAAAATTTTTGACACGATGATCGCTGCCTGGCTTTTGGACCCGGACAAAATCGGACATTCGCCCTACTCGCTTGAAACGCTGGGCCAAACAAAGCTCGCGCTTGTCGGAATCGAGTTCAAGGACTTGGTTGGCAAGGGACAAACATTCCGCGACGTTCCGCTTGAAAAGGCAGTTCCTTACGCCGCCGAAGACGCGGACTTTACCTTCCAGCTTTACAAAATTTTTTATGACGAGTTAAAGCATAAAAATTTGCTGGAACTTTTTGAAACAATCGAAATGCCGCTCATAAAAATTCTTGGCGAAATGGAATTGGCCGGAATCCACTTGGACTCGGCGGCGCTTGATTCCTACAACAAGGATTTGCAAAAAGAAATTTCCTCCGCCGAAAAAGAAATCTACGAGCAAGTCGGCCACGAGTTCAACATCGCCTCGCCCAAGCAATTGCAGGAAGTTTTGTTCACCGAGCGCGGCCTTCCGCACGGAAAGAAAACCAAGACCGGCTACTCAACCGACACAAGCGTTTTGGAAGAGCTTGCCGAGCTGGACCCCGTTCCGGCAAAAATACTAAAATTCCGCGAGCTTTCAAAGCTGCAGTCAACCTATGTCGAGGCCCTTCCAAAACTGGCCGACAAGCAAGGCCGCGTCCACACATCCTTCATGCAAACAGGAACGGCGACTGGCCGCCTTTCTAGCCGCGACCCCAACTTGCAAAACATTCCGGTCCGCAACGAAGCGGGCCGCAAAATCCGCTCGGCCTTTACAGCCGTTCCGGGAACAGTGTTGATAAGCGCCGACTATTCGCAAATCGAGCTTGTGGTCTTGGCGCACCTTTCGGGCGACCAAAACATGCGCGCGGCCTTCATCAACGGCGACGACGTTCACAAGGCCACGGCCTCGCTCATTTACGGAGTTCCCGCCGACCAAGTCACGCCCGAAATGCGGCGGACGGCAAAGACAATCAACTTTGGCGTAATCTACGGAATGAGCGCCTTTAGGCTGGCCGCGCAGCTTGGAATCCCGCGAACGCAGGCGCAAAGCTTTATCGAAAATTACTTTAAGCAATATTCCGCCATCAACGCCTTTATCAACGACACGATTAAAGGCGCGGAAGAAAGCGGCCATGTCCAAACAATCATGGGCCGCCGCCGCCGCGTGATGAACATCAACAGCAAGAACAAGGTGGAAAAAGCCGCCGCCGAGCGCGTCGCGGTCAACACGCCCGTTCAAGGCAGCGCCGCCGACATCGTGCTTCAAGTCCACGACGAATTGATTTTGGAATGTCCCGACAAGCCGGAAGTCATCGAGCAGACAATCGCGCTCCTCCGCCAAAAAATGGAAGGCGCGGTCCAGCTTTCGATTCCCCTGCGCGTGTCGATAGAAAGCGGCTCCAACTGGGGCCAGTTCCACTAAAAGCATTTGCCAAAATGGAGCGAAATGCGCTAAAATGAAAGAATTATGAAAAATCTCGCCGATAGAAAGTCAGCTGTAAAAAAACTGCGCTCGCTTGTTTACACGCCAAGACAGCAAATAGAAGATTTTAGAAAAAACATCGACAAAAAATTTTCTTGCCCGATATTGCCAAACCATGTTGAATGTTCGGAACAAGCTTACGCAAACATCCAGTGCGACGTTCTTGTTCCAGAAATGTATTCATCGCATCGAATCATGATTTACGTTCACGGAGGCTCTTTTGTCGGCGGCTCAAAAAATTCATGGCGGGAATTTTGCGCCACGCTGGCGGCGGCGACTTCTTGCAGAATCATAGTTCCTGAATACAGGCTTGCGCCCGCCTACGCTTTTCCGGCGTCCGTGGAAGATTTGCAAAGCGTTTTTAGAAATGTTTTTACAGAGGAACAAGTCGCGTGTTCTTTGGACTCAGTAGACGGAAAAGCGCCCCTTTCGCCGGAAATAATCATCGCCGCCGACGGATCCGGAGCGAGCCAAGCCATGGCTTTGATACTGTCGTTGCGCGAACGCTACCGGTCTTGCATCAAGCAAGTGATTTTCTTTTCGCCCTGGCTAAGCCTTTCTCCAAATTCGGCGCTGATAAAAAACAAAAAGAGTCGCGATGAAATTTTGTCTTCCGAAGCTTTAAGAAGCAGCGGCGACATTTACACATATTCCGGCAACTTGGAAAACCCAATGGTCTCGCCAATGTTCATCACGGAAGAAGCCTTGGAAAATTTTCCTCCCGTTTTTATACAAATGGGAGAAAAAGAAATGTTGCTTGAAGACGCGAAAACATTTCAACAAATTTTCAAAAAAGCCGGAAAAGTTTGCGAGCTTGACGTATGGCCCGACATGATGTTCATGTTCCAAATGGCCGATGAGTTTTTGCCGGAATCGCACTTGGCCATTGAACGCGTCGGAAAGCTTGTCACATTCAAAAGAGAAGCGGTTGACGAACAGACTTTGAGCCGCGCTCCGATTTTGGAAAACAGCATAACCGCAGAGGCTTAGGATTGATGGAACTTCTTAGCCCGGCGGGAAACTCGCAAAAACTTTATTACGCATACGCATACGGCGCCGACGCGGCCTACATCGGCCTAAAAAAATTTTCCCTGCGAGCCAAGGCCGACAACTTTTATGAAGACGACATCGCGCGCGTCCGGACGCTAAAGGAACAGTTCCCGCAAAAAAAACTTCACTGCGCATTGAACATAATATTCCACAACAAAGACATCGACGCGCTTTTGGACAGCGTGGATTACTTTAAGCAATATCCGATAGACGCCTTTATCGTTCAGGACATTGGAATCGTTCCGATACTGCAAAAGCATTTTCCCAACGCCGCGCTGCACCTTAGCACCCAGGCTTCTTGCGTAAACCGCGAGGCCGTAAAAATCTACAAGTCGATGGGCTTTAGCCGCGTCGTGCTTGGCCGCGAAGCTGGCTTGTCCGAAATCCGCCAAATCAAGGACGCGGTTCCCGACATGGAGCTGGAAGTTTTTGTCCACGGAGCGATGTGCATAGCCTACGCAGGCCGCTGCCTTATGAGCGCCTATTTGACCAACCGCAGCGCGCAAGGCGGCCTTTGTTCCCACGCCTGCAGGTGGAACTTTGAGTTAGGAAGCGACGGCCGCTTGACCGAAAAAAGCGCAAAACAAATAGCCCAGAGCGGCGCCCTTCTTTTGGAGGAACAATCCAGGCCGGGAGAATTCCATCCGGTTTTTGAAGGCGAAAATTTCACCGCGATACTTTCAAGCAAGGACTTGCGCATGATAGAGCATTTGGCCGACCTCAAGGCCGCCGGCGTTGACTCGCTAAAAATTGAAGGCCGCATGAAAAGCCTTTATTACGTTGCCCTTGTCACGCGGGCCTACCGCAAGGCCTTGGACGCGCTTGAAGGAAAAATCAGCCAAGAAGAAGCCGCTCCCTTTGTGGCGGAACTGGAAAACGTTGCCCACCGCGAATCGACCACCGGCTTTTACTACAACGCGGCCGACGCAAACGAGACGACAACAGGCGCGAGCGACAGCCCCTACGACTTGGCGGCGATAATCGGCGGCCGGCTTTCAGGCGCGGAGCTGCGCGAACTTTTGCGCAAAGGCAAAAGCGCGATTGAGGCTCGCCAAAAGGAATTGGACGCGATGCACCCTGCCGCCCGCGAGGCGCGCTTGGCCGACAACAAAAAGCATCCCCAAAAGGCGCCGCCAGCCGTCGCAGCCCGCGATGGTTGGTTTGCCTACCGCTACCAACCGATGAACATGGTCAAGGCCGGGCAAGAGATTGAATTCGTAAGCCCTGACGTAACTGCCGTGGTCAGCCAAAAAGACTCTTGGCTTTTCATCGACCCTGAAAGCGGCCTGGAACAGTTTTGGGCTTGCGACGGCCATGAATGCGTCATTTACACTAAATACGATTTGCAGGCTGGAACGATTGTCCGGACAAAAGACCCGGAATACATTCCCGGCGTGATTCGCGACACCGGCAGGCAAAAGGCGGAATAAAAAACAATAAGAGGAAAAAATGCAAAAACTACCAAGCGGCAAAGTCGCTCCAAAGCTTGTCGCCCTTGACTTGGACGACAGCCTTTTGAACAACGAGCTTTTGATTTCTGACAGAACGGTGGCCGCCGTGCAAAAAGCCGCCGAACAAAATATTTACGTCGTCATATGTTCGGGAAGGTCGCCAAGCGCGATTTTGCCCTTTGTCCGCCGCCTGGATTTGGCGGGAACGGAGCAAGGCCGTTACGCGGTCGCGTCAAACGGCTCGGTTGTGGTTGACTTGCATAAGCGCGAGGAAATATATTCGGCGAAGGTTGACGGAGACGTTTTGGCGCAGGCCAAGAAGGCGGCGGACAAGGTTGGCCTTCCGTGCCAGGTTTACAGCAGCTCAATGGTTTACGCCAGCGTGGACAACGAATACACAAGAATGGATTCCAAGCTTACCGGCGTTCCTTCGGAAGTGGTTCCTGACTTTGAAAATTTTGTAAAAAGCGGTTTTGCCAAAATGATGGTTCCGGGCGACCCAAAAATTTTGGTCGGCTTGCAAAAGGAGCTGGCCGCGCGCTTTGAGGGCCGCGCCGTGGTCTTGATAAGCAAGCCCTACTTTTTGGAAATTCTCCCGGCTAACTGCGGAAAAGGCGAGGCCTTGGAATTTTTGTGCGGCCGCCTTGGAATAAACATGAAGGATGTCATGGCCTTTGGCGACAGCATGAACGACGAGTCGATGATTGTAAAGTGCGGCCTTTCCGTTGCCATGTCAAACGGCTTGGACAAGATAAAGGACGAGGCCGCTTTTGTGACCAGGCTCACAAACGACCAGGACGGAATCGCGGATTTTGTTGAACAATTCGTTTTAATTTGATATTTTACTATAAACAAAAACTGCTGTCTTAGCGCCAAACGCTCGGGCGGCTCATTCTAATTAAAGGAAATGTTATGGCTTACAAAATTTTTATTGACGGAAAGGAAGGCACAACCGGCCTAAAAATATACGAGCGCTTTGCCGGCCGCAAGGACATCGAGCTTATCCTTATAGACGACGAAAAGCGAAAGGACCCCGCCGCCCGCGCCGAATGCATAAACGCTTCTGATTTTACTTTTTTGTGCTTGCCCGACGCGGCCTCCCGCGAAGCCGTAAACCTTTGTACAAATCCCAACACAAGAATCATCGACGCTTCTACAGCCCACAGAACCAATCCCGATTGGGCATACGGCTTTCCTGAATTGTCGGCGGCCCACCGCGCAAAAATCGTTTCTTCAAAGCGCGTGGCGGTTCCTGGCTGTTACGCGAGCGGCTTTATCAGCTTGGTTTACCCGCTTGTCCAGCATGGAATTATCGCGCCCGACTATCCGCTTGTCTGCCACGCGGTCTCGGGTTACAGCGGCGCCGGAAAAAAAGCCATCGCGCAATACGAGGATCCCAACCGCAACCCAGAGCTAAAATCGCCGCGCCAGTACGCCTTGACGCAGGCGCACAAGCACTTGCCGGAAATGAAGCAAATTTGCGGCCTTGCGGAAGAGCCGATTTTTAATCCTTATGTTTGCGATTACTTTAGCGGAATGACCGTCACTGTTTCTTTGCACGGCCGCCTGCTGGCCAAAAAAAATGGCGCGGCGGATCTTCGCGACCAGTTGGCCGCCCACTATGACGGATGCCGATTCGTAAAGGTGGCGCCGCTGATGGGCCAAGGCGTTTTGCCTGAAGCCTTTATTCCGGCCAACACTTTGAGCGGAACCAACAACATGCAGATTTTTGTTTACGGAAACGACGACAGGATTTGCTTGTGTTCCCGCTTTGACAATTTAGGAAAGGGAGCCAGCGGCGCCGCGGTTCAGTGCCTTAACATTATGATGGGCATTGACGAAGGAACCGGACTCTGATTATGCGCTTTTTATCATGTCGCGGGCTTTGGCGACCAAGCTCTCCAAGGCCGCGCCTTCTATAACCTCGTCTTGGTTTGCGTCAATAGTCTTTAGGTGTTGAAGCAAAACATTGACCAAGTTTTCAATCTTTGCGATTTTGTCTTTGGCGTCCAACGAATAATAGACTTGCGTTCCGTCTTTGCGGGAATTGATGATGCGCGCGGCCTTAAGCACCTTTAGGTGGTGGCTTACGGCCGGACGCGAAAGGCGGGTTTTTCCGCTAAGCTCAGTCACGTTCTTTCCCTTGGAACCGGCGTAAAAGAGCTTTAGCAGAATCAACAGGCGCTCTGAATCAGCAAGAGCCTGAAAAATGGGAATAAAATCATTTACATTTTTAAACAAAGTTAAAAGTTCTTCTTCCTGATTCATAAGTCGCCTGCGAAAAATTAGAATGTGTAGTTGACAGCCAACTGCACAAAGCTGTTGTCAAGCCAGCCCTTGAATTCGCTGTTTTCGTCTTTGTTAAAGTTGTGGATATACAATCCGCTTGCGCTAATCTTCCAACCGTCGCGAACCTTGAACGAAAGTTCGGGCATAACAAGCAAATCATAGCGCTCGATTCCGTAAATCGCCTTGACGGTGGCTGTAATCTTTTCGTAGTAGAATGTGTCCTGCAACTGAACGACAACCTTGTGGTTTGTGTAGCAGCTTGTGGGGTCGTAATCTACGTCATATTGCTTTGTATTAGGAACAGATTTCATGCCGGAAGCGGCAGCCAATGTAGCGGGAAGTTTGTAGTCACTGATTTCACCCTTTTTTAAAATCATGTTTCCTGTTCCCTGAACGTTCAATGTCACGTTGTGAACCGGAAGGCTTACGTCAAAGCCAAAGAGGTAGCCGATGCTGTTGTTGTGTATCCACGGGTCGCTGCCATCGAAGTCTTTTGTCATGTTGTAGACGCCTTCCGCGCGGATTGTGAAAGGTCCAAGCGCTGTCTGCATGTCGAGGCCAAATGATTGAACTTTGTCATATTCAAGAGTAGGCATTTTGATAAACGAAGCTACATAAGGCGCGAATTTCGGGTATTGTTTTGCGATACCAGCGTAAATTACTCCTGAAACATCAGCCGAAACCTGCTTGTAGCGGCCATTGTAGTAAGAAACGCCAAAGTCAAAGAGGCCTAGAGTGAAGTTGAAATAGCCGCCAAACTGGCCGTAGTCAAGTTTATGTGTGTTGGGATAAAGGTCGTCTTGTTTAGAGGCGGCCTTTATCAAGTCCTCGTAGCTATTTATAGTTAAAGGAAATGATCCAATAGTAGATTTTAGTGTGTTAACTTTTTCTGGAACCCAAGGGCCTTTTTGCGCGTAAGTTTCTGCGTGCATAATCGGAGTGTAAATTCCTTCAATGCGGAAGCCGAGCGGGCTGTTGTACTGCGCGCGGAACATGTACTCTGAATTGCGGCGGTCAAGGTAGTCAGGAATCAAGAAGTCGTAGTAGTTGTTTGAGTTGAAGTTGTCAAGCACATGAAGCTTGTCGCCTTTTCCCCAAACGACTTTCATCTTTCCGGCGCTCAAAACCCAGTTGCCAACGAACAAGTCGGCGCTAAATTCGTCAAGAATCATCTCGTTGTCGTAGCGCAATGTCTGCTCGTCAAGGCGAATCTTTGAGCTGAATTTTGTGGCGTTTCCTTCGTAGTCAAAGCCAAGCTTAAAGCGAGGAATTGCGGTTACTTCTGTAGTATAAACACTGTTGCTGTTAAAATACGAGCGGCCGGCCAAAGTGGCGTCTCCGCTAATTTTGAATCGGTCCCAAAATGTCGGTTCAGATGTTTCCTCAACAGAGGACTCGTCGCTTCCCCAATCGTCTTGGGCATAAACATTCGCCGCCAACAAGGCGCAGGCCAAGCTTACAGCGAAAATCTTTTTGCATACAGTCATAATCATCTCCTTTAACTGTAATGTAGATTTTGACTTTTTTAACAAACAAAAATTATAGCAACTTTTGCATATTATTGCAAATGGCGCGGGCAAAATTCCCGCTCCACTGTTGTTGCGCGGCGCGACGCTTTCATTCGCGCCGGCAAGTTACTTTGAAACCTTTCCGTTCTGCAAGAAGCCCTTGCTAAAGTAAGCCGGATTGATGGGCTCGTCAAACTTTAGGCGCTCTTCGTTCATTACAAGCTGAGTTTTGTGGCCGGTCTCAACGTTTGTCATTTCGTTGATGAGCGGTGTGGGATAGCCCTTGATTACCTTGAGGCTCTTTACCTCCAAAACCTTGCAAATCTTTCCTGTCTTCTTGCTGTACATTTCAACATAAACCGGAACCCAAGTGTCCTTGTCCACCCAAGAAATGCGGTAGGCGTACTGGGCTTCCTTGAGGTCTTTGGGAGTTGACTTTACTTTGGCGCAGTTGGCGAATCCGTTCTTGGCTTCCGTTTCGGCAAGCAATTCGTGGGTGTCGGCGTCCACTTCGCGGGTTGACATGTCGTCGTATGTGGCGTCGCTTCCCATGAACGAGCTGGAGCCTTGGCTTGCGGCTACAGGGCGCACTGTTCCGACGTCAGGCAAGAAGATGAACTTTGTGTCCGGGCCGGAAGCGTTTTCCTTTTGGCTAAAGCGGGTTCCCTTTACGCTGGCGGGAGTGTTGAACTGCATTACGACCGTTGAAAGTCCGCCCTCGTTCTTTCCCCATTCGTCGATTACGCGGACTTCCTTGGCGCCGCTCTTTTCGATCAAAATCATCTGAACTTGCGCGCGGGTAAAGGCCGGCTTTTTTACGTCGTCGGCGTTTTGCATAACTGTTCTTCCGTCAAGGGCGAAAGCCATAGTTCCAACTGTTAGAGCGGCGGCAGCCGCTACGATAATTTTTGTCATTTTCATAAATCTACCCTCCTTAAGGTAAATAGTTTTATTTTAGATTGCCGCGTCAAGCGCGGCAATGACAGCACTCGCGAGAGCGCTTGTTAATCATTTCCTTGCCATACCGACGCAAAGCGGCGGAATGACAGCGGCATTCCGTCACAATGTGGCGGAACGCCAACAATTTACTGTTGTTGCTTCTCTTCCTTTGGCCTGATGAACTTGGGATCAAAGGCGTTGAGAACGCCGGGGATTACCGTCATGGCCAAGAAAGAGCTTGAGAACATTACGATGGCGACCAGCAAGCCGATGCAGCGCAAAATCTGGAAGTTTGACAAAAGCAACACCAAGAAGCCCAAGCCTACGGCAAGCGCGTTGGTCACAATTCCCAAGCCGCTGACAGCAAAGGTCCTCATAGTGACTTCCTCAACATTGTCGCTCTTGGCGCGCTCGGCCTTGTAGCTTTCCATAAAGTGAATCGTGTAGTCGATTCCAACGCCGATGGCCACGCTGGCGATGATGCTGGTGACCAAGTCAAGATGGATGCCCGTAAAGCCCATCGTCATGAAGTTTAGGATAATCGTAAAGGCAAGCGGAATCGCGCCAAGCAAGCCGGCCACAGGCGACTTGAATGAAACCGCGATGATTACAAAGACCATGAAGATTGAGAACAAGATGCTGGTGATTTGGCTTGAAATGACCATGTCGGTCATTGAAACTTCCATCTCGCCGTTTCCTGTGGGAACCAAAGTGTATCCCGCCGGGAAGTTGGCCTTGGCGTAGTCCTGGGCCTCGGTGATGATTTCCTTGATTTTGTGGGTGTCGTGGCATCTAAGCTGAACCTGCATGCGGATTGTCTTTGGCGCAAGCTGGTCGTCGCTGAATCTGTCAAGCGAGCCGCTGTAAAGAAGCAAGTACTGGCTTACGAGGTTGGCCAAGCCTTCGCGGGTGGCGGCGGGATATTTGTCCAAGTCGTAAGGAACTTCGTAGTAGTCTATGCCGTTGAAGTTGAAAAGCCTTTCAAGCTCTTTGACCATTCCTTCGACGGTGGCGTTTTTTCCGCCGGCCGCCGTGTAGGCTGTGGCGAACATTTCCAATGCTTGCTGGACTGTTACCTGTTGCTGCAAGTCCTTTGCGTGCTGAATGTTGGGGTCAACCCATTCCTTTGTTTCGGCGGCTGTTTGCGCCTCGCTTTCGTCGCTGGAAGAATCTCCCCAGTCGTCGCCCGCGTCCGCCCATTCGTCGCCGGAAGCGTCTCCCCAGTCATCTCCGGAATCGCCCCAATCGTCTTCGGCGTAGTCGCCTGAATCGGCGGCGGCAAAGTCGTCCGCGCTGTCGGAAGCGCCGACCATCGGCGCGTGCATAACTTGGTTCATTCTCTTGATGAACGTGGTGAAAGAAACCGCCTTTCCGATTTGCTCAGGGTATTCGTCAAGAAGATGGTTTTGCAAGTCGTCGACTTTCTTTAGGATTTCGGGCTTGGTCATGTCGCCCTTTTCCTGGCCGCTGATTACAAAGTAAACGTCGTTGGTTCCGGCGAAGGTTTCGTCAACAAAGTCGATGTCCTTGCGGAATTTGCTGTCCGGCGGAAAATAGCCGACAAGCGAGGTGTTGATGACCAGCTGCTTCACTCCCAAGAATGAGAACAAGCAAATCAAGACTGAGAAAATCACCAGGCGCGGCTTTGTGCCGGCGCAGAAATGGTAAATGTTGTACAAGGTGCGGCCGCGCGCCTCCGCCTTGTGGCCTCCAAGACGCTCGCGCTCGCGCAAGACCTTGGCCTTGATTTTTTCTGAAAGCTGGTTAAAACGGCGCTTTCCGATGCGGTTGAGCGGGCGCAATGAAAGCGCGGCCGGAATGAAGGTGATTGAAGTGAGCAATGAGAAAGCCACGCCCGTCGCGGAGAAAATGGCGAAGCTCTTTAGCGGCTCGATGGGGCTTGTGACAAGAGAAATGAAGCCCGCGATTGTCGTTACGGCCGCCAACAAAACGGCTATCCAAACGTCCTTCAATCCCGCGCAAATGGCGTCCAAGTGCTTTTCTTTTGTGATTTCGCCCTCAATCTTCTTGACGGCGGCCTCATAGTGGGTGATTACGTGAATTCCGTAAGCCGAGCCGCAGGCAATCAAGCATACTGGGATTACGCTGGCCACAATTGTGAACGTGACATGCGCCAACGACATGATTCCGCAAGACCAAATTGTGGACATCAAGACAGAAATCAAGGGCAGCAAAGTTCCGCTGAACGTATGGAAAGAGAAGTACAAAGAAAGAAGAACCACGAGAGTTACAAGCGGAATGAGCGTGAGCAAGTCGTGGATCATGTAGTCGGAGGCGTTGTCGCTCAAGACAGGGTCGCCGTAAAAGCGGACCTCAAGGTTGTGGCCTTCGATCGCCTCGTAGGCGATTTTTTGGATTTTGTGCAAAAGCTCGATTTGCTGGGTTGAGCCAAAGTCGGGGTCGATTGTGGCCGCGATTTGGGCCGCCTGGAAATCGTCGTCGATGATGACGCGGTTGTACATGTCCTGCCAATCGATGATTTTTTCCTTTACGGCTTGAATGTCGGCCTTGCTTCCAGTGTAGTCGTCGTCAAGCAACTGGCCGGCTGCAAGTCCGCCGTCAAGCGAGTAAACATAATCGATTTTTGTGATGGAATTGATAGACTTGATTCCGTCCAACGAATCGATTTGATCCGTGATTTTTCGGATGACTTCCAAGTATTCAGGCGTCAAGATAGTTTCGTCGTCTGTCTCCAGCGAGATTCCGATGGAAATCATGCTGCCAAACTGGTCTTCCGTGTCAATCAAGCGAGTGTATGAGTCGCTCTTTGGAGGCATGTAACGGCGGACGGTGTTCTCAATTGAAACTGAGACCAAAGGCGCCGCCAAAGCGACTGTCAACGCAAGACAAATAAAAACAATCAACTTTGGATGTTTTAAGAGGTTTTTCATAAAAAACTCCGTCAAGATGTAATTGGTTTATCTGTTCAAATAATTGAACGGATAAACATAATATACGGCGCTTGCATTTTTTCGTCAAGCGCTTTTTTAAAAAACTTCTTAAATATTTTGTTATTTATTTTTTTTGCCAAAACGCAAAAAGCGCGCTAAAATTAAGAATTATCTTTATATACACAAGGAGTTCATTATGAAAAGATTCATTTTAGCCGCTCTTGTCGGAGCGATGTTTTTGGGTTCGCTTTGCGCGGAAACCTATGTAATTGACTTGGCCGACACGACCAACGGAAAGACAGTGACGATTGGCAAAAATCCCTACGGAAAGAACTACCAAAACACCAATCCGCCCACCTTCACAAAATACTTTGCCGGAAGCCTGCCCAAGCCGGGCGACACAATCGAAGTCCACTTCAAGCTGACCAGCAACAAGGACCTTCCCGCCTTGGTGATGGCCGTAATCGACAACTCGCCCGCTGCCAAATACTGGCTGCAAATTTCCAACCAATACGAAGCCGTAAAAAACATCAAGGCCAACGAGACGATTGAAGGCGAGCTTTTGTACAAAGTTGTCGCGGAGCCTAAAAAAGACGTCACAGTTCAGCTGATGTATGACGACGCGATAGACAGCAAAATAACTTTGACAAAAACCGCGTTCAAGACAGGAAAAAACTAAGGCAAGAGGAACTATGAAAATGCTATTAAAGTCAGCGGCCGCGGCCATGCTTTTCTTGGCCATGGGCTGCTCGCAAAAAAAAGACGCCATCGCGCCCACAACGCCCGCGCCAGCCTTGCAAAGCGACATGTACACCGACGCGGATTTGGTTTGGGAGGAGAACTTTGACGGCGACCAGCTTAACATGGACAACTGGAAATACGAGGAGCACGAGGCCGGCTGGGTGAACAAGGAATTGCAAAGCTACGGAACTTCGACAGAAAACACTTACGTCAAGGACGGCTGCCTTGTAATCCAGGCGCTCAAGAACAAAAAGACAAACGAATACACTTCCGGAAGAATCAACACGTTCGGAAAGCATGTGTTTAAATACGGCCGCTTTGAGGCCCGCCTAAAGGTTCCTAGCGGCAAAGGCTTTTTGCCGGCCTTTTGGATGATGCCGTCAAGCGAAGACTATTACGGCCCCTGGCCCCGATGCGGCGAGATTGACATCATGGAAGTGCTTGGCGACGAAACAAAGCGCGTTTTTGGAACGATTCACTACGGAGAGCCGCACACGCAGCAGCAGGGAAAATACACTCTTGAGCAAGGCGACTTTTCCAAGGAATTCCATGTTTACGCCTTGGAATGGGATCCGGGCGAATTCCGCTGGTACATCGACGGAAAGCTTTACTACAAGACCAACGAATGGTTCACCAGACCCCGCGCCAACGGAGACGGGCGTCCCTATCCCGCGCCATTTAACAAGCAGTTTTACATTATCCTGAACCTTGCCGTCGGCGGAACTTGGGTCGGATACCCCGAAAAGAACGCCAAATTCGCCGAAAACGCGCGGCTCATCGTTGACTACGTTCGCGTCTACCAAAAGAAGGAATACGACGAAAACGTAAAGATGCCCGAAAAGGTCGTCGTCTTGCGCGAGCCAGACGCGGAAGGAAACTATGTGCGCAACTCCAAGTTCACCGAAAAAGAGGACATGAGCGACGGAAGCGGCTGGGACTTTTACACGGCTGGCGGCGGAGAAGGCTCGGCCACAATCGGCGGCGGCGCTCTTACGATAAAAACCAAAAAGGCCGGCTCGCTAGAATACAGCGTGCAGGTTTTCCATGTCGGCATTCCGATTGAGGAAGGCTGTACATACGAGTTTTCGTTTGACGCAAAAGCTTCCGCGCCGCGAACTATGCTCGCCGCCGTGTCCGCGCCGGAACGCAACTGGATCCGCTACTTTAAGGACACAAAGGTTGAGCTTACCAAAAAGGAACAGCATTTTTCATTCAACTTTACGATGAAGGACAAGACGGACGCGATGGGCCGCGTGGAATTCAACATGGGAAACCAAGGCTCCACGGCGGACATTGTGATTAAGAATGTCGTTGTTAAGAAAGTAAAGTGATTTTCATGTTCGGGCTTGCCCGGACATCTTTTGAAATGGCATAAAAAAACCGCGCTGACCGCGCGGTTTTTTTGTCTTGGCTGTTATTATTGCGGCGCGACAATGACAGTCCGCGTCGCAAAAGGAACAAGTCTCTTACTTTCCTGAAACGAGCCAGCCCTGAGTGAATGTCTTTTCAGGAACCGGCTTGTCAATTGTCTGCTTTTTGAGCGTTACCAAAGTCGTGCGGCCGTTCTGCTTGTTTTCCATGCGAACTTTCCAGCGGATAGGATAGGTCTTTCCCGTTACGCCTGTGCCGGTGCGGATTTCCTCAATGGCGCAAGTCTTAAGAAGGGCGCCCTTGCGGTCGTAGTACTCAACGTAAACAGGCAAGTAAGTCTTTTTGTCGATGAACTGAACGCGCTTTGAGTAGCCAGAGTCGGTTTTTTTAATAGGAACTGACTCAATCTGCCAGCAGTTGTAGGTTGTGGCGGCAACCTTCTTTGAAACGTTCTCGTTGATCATTGTGTGAGTGTCCAAAGCGGCGTCGCGCAAAGACATGTCGTCATAGGCGAATTCAGAGCCTACGAATGACTTTTGGCGTTCGGCTGAAGAAACGCGGCGGGCGGTTCCCACTGACGGCAAGAAAATCCATTTGTCGTCCTGCTTTCCTTTCTTTTCGGCCTGAAGCAAGCGGGTGTTTTTGATGTCAGCGTCGGCTGTAAAGGCAAAAACTGTTTCTACCAAATCCGCGCGGTTGCGGCCGTACTGGTCAAGAACCAAGTCGCGCTCAAGCTTTCCGTTTTTGTCAAAAAACTGAAAGCTTACGTTTGTCGCAGTGAATTCAGGCGGAGTGATGCTGACAGACTTGTTGGCGATTGAAGCCGCGTCTTCCGCAAAAGAGGCAGAAGCGAACAAGGCGCACGCCGCAAGCAATGCAAAAATTTTCTTCATAATTCTTCTCCTGGCAGCCAGCGGATTTTTTTTGGGCTGGACTGTCTGTATACGTATATAATAGCATAGGTTTAAAAAAATTACAATAAATACTTTATTATTTTTAAATTCCATGTTATAATCTATAGAATAAACGCAGTATCTTTTTGAGAGGATCTTATGGAAACTACGCAAAAAAGGAAGAAAAGAAAAGACATTGGCCGGCAAAATCGTCATGGGCATAAACCTTATGACTATTTCGCTTTTGCTGGCGCTTGGAATCATGGTTTTCATCCGTGAAAAATCTATCAACGACATTCAGTTCACGGAAAACTTGGGCAACATAATGCGCCTTACAGACACGACCATTTCAGCCTTTTTGAACGGTTCGGACGCGGAACTTTCTTTGCTTGGAAATTCATACTTGATGGCAAAAAACAACCCCGACACGATGGAAGAAGCGCTGACTGAATACGAAAGTTCATTTGTTGAAAACAACGACACGGTCTTGGCGGCTTCGATTACATTGGAAAGCGGCGAATCCTATTATTATCCGCAAGACTACGCTCCCGCCAATCCGCAAGAAGAAAACTGGTACATCGAGGCGGTTGACTATGACGGCGTGGCGCGTTTTTCAACTTTGCACGAATTGTCCGACGGCAAGCTTGCCTTTACCGCCTCAAAAACAATCACCGACGAATACGGCGACATGGTCGGCGTAGCGGCTTATGAAATCGACGCGCGCCTTTTTGGAATCCTTTTGGGAGACTCCACCAGCATGGGCGACATCAAATACATCCTTGTTGACCAAGACTGCAACGTTTTGCTTAACCCTTTCAGCGACGAATTGACCTTTCAAAAAGTCAACGACATCGGCTTGAAGAGCGTGGAGAATTTTGCGCCCGGCGCCTACAACACTTCCCGCGACAAGATGCTTGACGGAACAAAGTGCGAAATCCGCGCTCTTCCTTCGTCAAACGACTATTACTCTTTGGACTATGTTTTGGTAATCCCGATGTCCGTCATCAACGGCGGAACGACAAAAATCATCGAAGCGGTGATTGTCGCCTTGGTTTTGGGCATCATAATTTCCATTTTGGTCGCCAGCTTGATGGCGCGCAGCTTCACTAAGCCGATCATCGAAATCACCGGCATCCTCAAGAACATTTCCGAGGGCGACGGCGACTTGACCGTGCGCCTGCCGGTAAAGACAAAAGATGAAATCGGCCGCTTGTCCGAATACTTCAACCTTACGATTGAAAAAATCGCCAGCTCGATGAAGTCCATCATCGTGGAATCCGGCAACATGCAAAACATCGGCCGAAACCTTTCCAGCAACATGGACGACGTCGCCGGCGCCATCACGCAAATCAGCGCCAACATCGACAGCATCAAGAACGACGTAGGCAACCAATCTACCGGCGTGCAAGAAGCCAACGTCACGCTCAACGAAATGAGCGAAAGCATTGAAAAGTTGACCAGCAACATCAACTCACAGTCCGAAAGCGTTTCGCGCTCGTCGGCGGCGGTTGAGCAGATGGTCGCCAACATCAATTCAGTCAACAGCATTTTGGCCAAGAACTCTCAGAGCGTAAAGCTTCTTTCAGATTCCGCCGCCATCGGAAAAGAAATCGTTTCCAAGAGCGTTGAGATGACAAAGAAGATTGCCGAAGATTCCGCCGGCCTTATCGAAGCCAGCGCGGTAATCCAAAACATCGCCCGCCAGACAAACCTTTTGTCAATGAACGCCGCCATCGAAGCCGCGCACGCCGGCGAGGCCGGAAAGGGCTTTGCGGTTGTAGCCGACGAAATCAGAAAGCTTGCCGAAGATTCCAACAAGCAGGGAAAGAACATCAACAATGTAATGAAGAGAATGCGAGAGCAAATCGATTCGATGGTTCAAGACGCTTCTCAGACCCAGGCGCAATTCGAGACGATTTTCAGCAACACGCAGACCGTCAGCATTCAGGAAAACGAAATCAAGGCGGCGATGGACGAGCAGACCAAGGGCGGCGAGCAAGTGCTTGATTCCGTCAATGAAATCAACACGATTACCGCCGACGTCAAAACCAGCGCCGGAATCATGGAAGACGGCAAGAAAAAGTTGCTCGCCGAAATGGACAAGCTGGCTTCTGTAACGCAGCAAATCAACGGCGCCATGAACGAAATCAGCATTGGCGTAAACGAAATCAACAACTCAATACAGCAAGTGAACAACATTACAAAAGAAAACAGCGAAAGCATTGAGCGCGTTTCTGGAGAAATCAGCTTGTTTAAGGTTGAAGAGGAAGCTAAAGAAGCGGAATCCGAATCAGCCGAGAATGGCGCCGAAGAGACCGAAGCTTAAGGCCATCATAATCACGCCGGCGAGCAAAACGCCGAGCGTGACGGCGATGACCGTTTCCTTAAAATCCATGTCCAAAAGGCTGGCCGCCAAGGTTCCAGTCCACGCTCCGGTTCCCGGCAGCGGAATTCCGACAAACAAAAACAAAGCCACAAAAAGCGTTCGGCCAGCCTTGGCCTGAAGCTTTTTGCCGGCGTCACTTCCCTTGACCAAAAAGAAGCGGCAAATTCCGCCAACAAATTTTTTGTCCTGGCCACACTCCAAAAATCGGCGCGCGAACCAAAAAATTATCGGAACGGGAATCATGTTCCCGACAATGCAAACTGCGTAAGAAGGAATTATCGGCAAGCCCAAGGCCTGCGAAACGGGAATGGCGCCGCGCAATTCAATAAGCGGAACCATGCTTATGAAAAAAATCCAAAGGTATTTTAAGAACATACGCTGACTTTACCAAAAAAACGCGGCATATACAAGCGGCATTTATTTGCAAATTCAAGCGAAGCGTGGTATAATAGAACATTCAACTTTGGAGAACTTTAATGGCAATCACTGAATTTTTGGAAAAAAACCGCAAGCTTTACGGCGACGAAGTCGCTTTGGTGGAAGTCAATCCTGAACAGGAAGAAACGCGAAAAATAACTTGGAAAGACTACGACTTGATTCAGCCGACCGACAAGACCTTTTACCGCCGCGAAATCACTTGGCGCGTCTTTGACGAAAAGGCCAACCGCATGGCCAACATGCTTTTGGCGCGGGGAATCAAGCGCGGCGACAAGGTTGCCATTTTGATGATGAACTGCTTGGAATGGCTTCCGATTTACTTTGGCGTCTTAAAGTCGGGCGCGATTGTAGTTCCGATGAATTTTAGGTATTCCGCCGACGAAATTTTGTATTGCGCCGACTTGGCCGAAGTTGACGTATTGCTTTTTGGGCCGGAATTTATCGGCCGCGTTGAGCAGATAGAGGAAAAGCTTAACAAGAACCGCCTTTTGATTTACGTTGGCGAAAACTGTCCGACCTTTGCCGAAAGCTACCGCGAGCTTGTGGCCGACTACCCCAGCAAGGCGCCGGAAATCGAATTGAAGGACGACGACGACGCGGCCATTTATTTTTCAAGCGGAACGACGGGCTTTCCAAAAGCGATTTTGCACACCCACCGCGCCCTTACGCACGCCGCGCTTGTCGAGCAAAAGCACCATTCCACAAGCCGCTCGGACTGCTTTTTGTGCATTCCGCCGCTTTATCACACCGGCGCCAAAATGCACTGGTTTGGATCGCTAGTGTCGGGAAGCCGCGCCGTCTTGCTAAAGGGAACAAAGCCCGAATACATTTTGGGCGCCGTAAGCCGCGAAAAATGCACGATAGTTTGGCTTTTGGTTCCGTGGGCGCAGGACATTCTTGACGCTTTGGACAGCGGAAAAATAAAAGCGGCGGACTACCAGCTGGACCAGTGGCGCTTGATGCACATCGGCGCCCAACCCGTTCCGCCAAGCCTTGTGCGGCATTGGCTGGAATACTTTCCCAAGCACCAATACGACACCAATTACGGCCTGTCCGAAAGCATCGGTCCTGGCTGCGTTCACCTTGGAGTGGAAAACACGCGCAAGGTTGGCGCGATTGGCGTGCCCGGCTACGGTTGGGAATGTAAGATTGTGGACAACGAGACAGGCAAGGAAGTGGAAAAGGGCCAGGCCGGAATCCTTTACGTCAAAGGCCCCGGCGTGATGAAAGAATACTTTAACAACCCTGAAGCCACGGCGGAAGTCCTACACGACGGCTGGCTTGACACCGGCGACGTGGCCATGCAAGACCCGGAAGGCTTTTACTACCTTGTTGACCGCGCCAAGGACGTCATCGTTTGCGGCGGCGAAAACTTGTATCCAGTTCAGATAGAAGACTTTTTGCGCAAGAACGACAAAATTCACGACGTGGCCGTCATAGGTTTGCCCGACAAGCGCTTGGGCGAAATCGCGGGCGCGGTCATCCAGTTAAAGGAAGGCATGACCGCCACCGAAGACGAAATCAATCAATTTTGCGAGGAATTGCCCCGCTACAAGAGACCGCGCAAAATCATATTCGCGCCTGTTCCGCGAAACCCGACGGGAAAAATCGAAAAGCCCAAACTGCGCAAAATCTACGGCCAAGAGCATTTGGTGGCCTACGAGAATGAGGGATAAAAGATTGCCGGGTCAAGCCCGGCAATGACAGTCCGCGCGAGCGGACAAGTAAATAATTTCCTTGCCATAATGCCGCAATGCGGCAGAATGACAATATCACTTTTTTTGCACGGCGGCGCGAATGGCGGCGGCAAAGAGCTGGTCTTGGTCTTCGCGCGGCTCGATGGAAAAAGCCGGTTCCTGCGTGCCCGGCACAGTGCGGTAAATCCTGCGCGAGTCGGCCTTGTAAGCGGGCGAAGAGCGCGAGTTGATCCACCAGTCAAGAACGGAAATAATGCACGAAATGTATTTTATTACATTCGCGTTGCTGGCCGTAGTGTTGGCGCTCTTGTCCTTTGCGTTCAGCAAAACGTCCAAGCGCTTTGAAATCGGCGACGTAATTTCAAAATCGTAATGTTCCCACGGATTGTTCAAGCCGCCGACAGCGCCCTTTGTCTTTTCAACCTGCGCGATTTGCTTTGTAAGGTCGTTGAAGGCGTCGCGCAAAAAGGCCGTTCTAATAAAGAGCGCCAAATACTTGTTGTTGTTTATCGGGCGTTCCAACAAAAGCTGCTCAAAAGTAAAGTGCGGAAGGAAGCTGTACTTGGTAAGCCAAAGAATGTCGGTGACGCATTTTTTTCCGGCGCGGGTCGTGACGTAGTTGGCCTGCGTGTAAGTTTGGTTTACCAGCTGCTTTAGTTGCTCGCCATAGTCGCGGCTAAAGAGCGTGTCTACATATACTGGCCATTCGCTCAAAGCCTTTGCAAGGTTGTCTTCGCGCGAAGAAAAGAAAGGATTTCCTTCAACGTTAAACTGCATCTTGTTGCAAGCGCGGAAAATGTCTTGCAAAATTTCGCAAAGAATGATTGTAATCTGGATTGGATTTTCTGGAGCCAGCATCAAGTAGGCTTCGTCAAAATCATAGAGCGGGTCAAAGTATGGCCACATGTCGGGGAAAGTGTCCAGTTTTTTAAAGCCCGCTCCGGGGAACAAGCGGTCAAGCAAGGCCAAGCCTTTTTCAGTCATTTCAGATTGGCTGGCCGCTTCTTTTTCCTGCTCCTTCTTTTTTTGCTCGGCTTCCTTTGCCTTGTCTTCCGCCTCTTTTGCCTTGCGAACTTCTTCGGGGTCAACTTTCTTTTCCGGCAAAAGCAGGTCGAATTTTTTCAGGCCCAAAAAGTTCAGTATCGACGAAACTTGCGCGACAAAGAAATGCGGAAACTCGTCATAAGGAGTTCCGCACATGCGCATCAAAAGCGGATAAAGGCCTTTGATGATTTGGCCGTACAAATAAACCCATTCCGTGATGGCCTCTTTTGCCAAGCGCGAAAATTTGTCTTTGTCGGCGTTGGGGTAATGCAACAAATCCGCGTATATTTCCTTAATCGCGCGCACTACCGCAGGTTCCCCGATATAATGAATCGTAATCAAAAGCCTGTAAACCGCTTTTACAAAGGGAACCAAGTCAGCCACAACCGGAGTGTCTTGCAAGGTTTCAAGGTTGACGTAAGCGAGCTTCGCGTCTTTTGTGGACCATTCGGAAATTTTCCGCAAAAAGCGGAATTTCATGTCGGTCTCGTTTTGAATGCGCGCCTTGTATGTGTCGGGCGAAAATTGAATTATGGATTTTATTACAGTTATAAAGACATTGATGTGGTCTAGGTGCGCCTTTAGCGTGATTTCGGCAAATTCTGGAATCACCTTTTCGGAACCGTCTTTTGCCAATTTTTTTAGAAAGTTGAACAAGCCGTAATTCGGCTTTATGGCGTAGACGTCGCTCATCATAAGCTTGTCTATCTTTGCGTTGTCTTTGGCGGAAATTTGGGGCAAATTGGCGGCTTTTGTCACTTTGCGCTTTGGCTCGCTTGGCGCGGAACTTGAAGAAGAGCTGGCGCTTGACGACGCGTTTTTGGCCATTTGGCTGGAAACATTTGTGGAACGGACAACGCGGTTTGACGGCGCCCGCTTAGGCAATTTTGAGTAGTCAATGGGCGTTGACTTTTCAGTCATTATTTCGCCGCCCAAAATTTTTGTCATGCGGGCGGCTTCTTCCTTGTCAATCGCTCCGATATTCTTTCTTGTAGCGTCAAGCGTGCCAGGCTCCCAAACCGCTTTGGGCTTGGAAGGGCCGGAATAATCATCTGCCATATTCAACCATTATAGCGCGTTTTGCCCAAAAAAACAAGAAAAAGTCGCCTTAATCCGGCCGCCGCCTTATTCCTGCATTTCCAAAAGAGTCGCGCGGCAGGGAGAGCCGTCCGCTCCGCCAAGATTTAGCGGAACCGCATTTAAAAAATATTTTCCGGCCGGAACTTTTTCAAGCCTGATTCCTTCAAGCAAAACAATCTCCGCGCCAAGCATTATAAGGTGAACTTCTTTTGGCGCGTCGATCGGCCCTACGGTCTGCGACTCGTTTCCAAAAAGCTTTATTCGCGCTTGCGCAAAAACCTGGGCCGCCTCTTTTGTGACCACCGCCTTTCCCTTTACAAGAATGCGCTCGCAGCCATTGGCCGCCTTTAAAATGTTTTTGGCGTCGTCGGCGCTTATGTCTCCATCATGTTCGGCGACATAGGCCCATCCGATAAAGCGGTCCAAGTCAACTTGGTCGATTGTCTTTCCGTCGGCGTAAAAATGGAAGGGCGCGTCAACGTGGGTTCCGTTGTGGGCGCACATTTTAAATGCCGTCAAATTGCAAACGTCGCCGTTTTTAATGCTGAGCGTCACAAACCTTTCGGGCTGAGGGTCGCCCGGATAAACGGCGCAGCCAAAAAGTTCCTGCGAAATGTCGTAAATTTTCATGCCGCCATCTCCTTTTATTTTACGCCTTTAAATAAGCTTACATGCTTTTCCAAATTTGAAAATCCGTTCTTTGTATAAAAGCGGAACGAAGGCTTGTCGATGTCGGTTTGCAAAAAAATTCCCGCAACGCCGCGCTTCTTGACGTCCGCCTCTATCATCGCCATAAACTTAGAGCCAATGCCCCGGCCGCGCAAATCTTTTGACACGCAATATTCTTCAATGTTGTAATTGGCTCCTTCCCACCAATGCCGGATTTGGCCCAAAGAAATCGCGACCAACTTTCCGTCAATCAAAAGGCCGTAATTGAGCGCGTTGTAGTGGCCCGAAACTTCCTTTATATATTCCATCAATTGCTTTTGGTCGCTCCAGTCGTCGTTCCAAGGTTCGCCGGCAAAGGCCTCCTTGTACAACTGCGCGGCCTTGCTCAAATACGATTCATCAAGCTGAATGAATTGTTCCATTGTATTTCTCCAATATTTCTTCCGGGTAGTAGGAAAGCTTTGCCTTGCGAAGGCCTTCTATTCCCAAGTCCTCTTCCCGGTTTATGAATTCTGTTTTTACGCTTTTTGAAAACTCGTTGTTGATGACAGCGTAGCCTCCGTCGCGGGCATATTCAAAAAGGCATTTTTCAAAGTGAACGTCGGTGATAGCCGCGCTCAAACGGCTTGCCACGCAAAAAGCGGCGGGCTTGTCGTCAACATAAAGAAGGCCGCCGGTCATTCCGCAAACTTTTTCAAAGCGGTCAAAATTTTCAAGCGCAGAAAAAATTATTTCCTTTTCTATTTTTAGGTCGTCGCCCGCCGCGTTGTTTGCGCCCGCCGAGGCGGCCGCCAAAACTTCTTCAAGCCATTTTTCTTCAACCAGGCGCGCGTCTTGCAAATTTGCGCTTGTCAAAGGCTCAAAGCGCCAGCCGGGCCTCTTTGTCTTAAACTGCTTTATGTGGTTCCTTTTTTTGCCGTATTTTTTTCCGGCAAGGGCGGCCAAATCTTCCGTCCGATAAATGTAGTCGCCGGACTCGCGCGCGGCGGCGAATTGAGCGCCAGGAAAAACGCGCGCGGCGATTTCCTTTTCGGCGGCGGTAATGTTCTTTAGGACAAACGGCTCTTTTTCAAAGCGGCTGTCGGCTTCCAAAAAGCCGCGCGCTTCCCGCTCCAAAAGTTTTAGCGCCTCTTCCGCGCCTTCAAGGCCGCCGTCAATTTTATGCGGAAAGAAAAAGCGCGGCTTTTGGTCTTCGTACAGGCGCAAAAAAAGCCAGCCGCCTTCCAGCGCGATTTGCGCTCCAAACTTTTTTGCGTAAAGGACGCAATTGGCCGCGCCGTAAACGTTGGCCAAAAAGCCGTTAGTCGCGGCGCATTTTTGAAGGGTCTCCAAATCTGTCAGGGCCGGCGTTTTCCAATCCATCATGCCATTTTGATTGAATCAAAGGTTTTTGTAAAGGGGGCGGCAAGATGGCCGCGATAGAAAAAGCGCCGCGATTTTTCTATCGCTTTCATTCCCCAGTCGGAACGTCCGCGTCCAAACTTTTGTTGCGATAATTAAGATTGGTTCTGAGCGAATAGCCCATCTTTTCCCAAAAAGAATTTGCCTTGTCGTTGTCCTTAAAGACAAGGCCAAAGGCTTTTGTGATTCCTTCTTTTTTTAGGGCTTCCTCTGCCTTGGCGACAAGAGCGCGGGCGATTCCCATGCGCTGAAAATCTGGATGCACGCAAAGATGGTGGATGATCGCGCGCCTTCCGTCGTGGCCTGTGAGGATCGCGCCGACGATTTTTCCGCCGCTTGTTGCCGCAAAGCATGTCGTAGGGTTGCGCTTCATGTAACGTGTGATTCCTTCGCAGCTGTCGTCCACAGGATTCAAGGCTCGCTTTGTCTGCTCAACCTGATTCCAGAGTTCCCAAAGTTCATCGTAGTCTGCAGGGCTAAGTGTCTTGTAAGTGATTTTGTTTGCTTCTTTTTCTATTTTTCTTCTGAAAATTCCAGAGTCTTCTCCCCAGACACTTTTCATCTTTCCAACGAATTCAAAGCCGTATTTTTCGTAAAGGCCTTTTTCGTCTGATGAAACATAAACATATTCTGATTCCGGGTAGAGGGTAGCGGCATTATTCATGCAGTGTTCGATTATTTGTCCTGCAAGATGATGGCCACGGTAGGCTGGAGCTGTGAACACGAATCCAATCCATGGCTTGAGGTCGCTTTCAATTTCATCCCTGTCGCAAAAAGTCAAAAAGGGAATCGCGCCCCATTCTTTTGAATGAGCCTGCATCTGAGCCAGAATGCTTTCTTTGTCTTCATAAGAAAAATAGTCTTTTAAAATAAATGTGCTTTTCAATTCTATCTCCTTTTGCAAATCTGTCCTGCCCAGTTTTTTAGGATTTTGTACATTTCGTCAAAACTGTTCGCGCAATAATTGATGTCATATTGTGCCATTTCATTTTCTATGCTTGAATTGCATCCAGCTTGAGGCATAAACCAGACTGAATCAAGGGAGGCATTCTTTGCTCCTGCCATGTCGGATATGAGAGAGTCTCCTATGACAATGCATTCCTCTTTTTTTGCTCCGATTGAACTTAATACTCGGTCAAAAAATTCTTTTGCCGGTTTTGCAATTCCCATCTCTTCGCTTACAAAAATTCCGTCAAGAAATGCATTGAGGCCTGTGGAATTTATTCTGCCTTTTGCATTGACGGTTGCCCCATTTGATATGATGTAGATTCTGCAGCCTGAAATTGTACTTTTGAGTTTGCTGACGAATTCCAATGCACCATCCATCAGGACTCCGTTTTCTGCCATTGTCGCGATGAACTCATTGTTTATTGCAAGAGGATCAAGCCCCAGGGCCTCACCTTTGCACTGCGCAATAAAATCAGTAAACCTGAGTCTGAACAAATCTGTTCGCGATATGATCCCTTTTTCCAGTTCCAGCCAAAGAGACTTGTTGTAATCTTTGAAATGACTGTAAGTATCTTTGGAGTAAGCAAGACCGTATTTTTTTGAGATTATTTCCAATGCCTTTTCTTCCGATGCGTGGAAGTTCAGCAAGGTCTGGTCAAGGTCAAATAAAAAAATAGGGTTCATCAGGCCTCCTTTTAAAGTATTAGATTCATTCCTTCGCCGTTGTCGTTAAAGCCCAAACTCTTGTAAAGCGGATGGCCCATTTGTGTCGCGTCAAGGCTGATTTCCGTAACGCCCCGAGATTTTGCTTCTTCAATCAAAAACTCAACCATCATTTTTCCAACTCCACGCCTGCGGAATTGAGTCCTTGTGTAGACGTTCATAAGATGAGCCCTCTTTCCCGTGGGATGGTCAAAGGTGGGCATGACATTGATGTAGCTCAGACTTGCGCAGCCCGCAATTTTGTCTCCGTCCATTGCAAAAACTGTCGTCTGCTCGCCCTTCAAAAAATATTCGAGGCTGCATTCAAGCAGCTGGTCGCTAAAGCTATCGCCGTCTTTTAGGTTGTTCACAACACGCAGCATTTCGAGGCGGATTTGCATCAGCATTTCAATGTCGTTCGCGCCTGTCTTTTTGATTGTCATTTGTTTTCCTCATACTCTTCTTTCAAGATAGAGAATACCATTCTTCCTTCATAATGGTCTTTGCGCCAGAAAAAATCGCGGAAGCATCCTTCATAAGTCAGACCGCATTTTTCGATGACCTTTCGCGACGCAGTGTTTTCCGGGCGGCAGTCGATTTCTACTCTATGCAGGCCGATTTTTTCAAAGCCAAAGGCTATGACCGCTTTTGTCATCTCGGTGGCGTATCCTTTTCCCTGAAAGGCCGGGCCTACGACATACTCAATCTCGCCATGCAGGTTCTTTGTATCCATCGTAAAATAAGCGATTTGTCCGATGCATTCGCCCGACTCTTTTTCTATAACCGCCCACCGGTAATAATCATCCTTTGCATACGAAACGATATACTTTGTGTCAAATAAATTCCGCACCGCTTCTGGATTTAGGTAGAACGGCTCTCCGTAATCATATTGCGTCTTTTCATCGGAAATCCAATTCCTAAGCATTGAATCAATGTCCGAGTATTCAAAGCGGCGCAAAATCAATCGCTCTGTCTCAATCGTTTGCGTTCCAAGGTGATTCATTGTTTTTCCTATTCTTTGTACTCTTTTTGTATGTGAAAGACATCTTCTTTGGAAAGAAATTTTTTTCCGTCAAATTCCATCTTTAGAATCCAGGGCATAAAGTCTATGATTTTCATAAAGCTTTCGCCGTTAAAACTTTTGTCATAGTAGTTTATTATGGAAGAAAGCGCCGTCCCGTGAGTTCCGATGACAATGTTCTTGCCGTCATATTTCTCAAGAATTTCATTGAGCGCCTTGATGTTTCTTTCCTGAACGGCTCCAATAGATTCTCCGTCTTCTTCGGCAAAGGCAAAATCAGCCCAACGCTTTTTGAACATTTCATGATTGTTGCCATTTTCTCCAGCCTTGCGCTCACGAAGCCGTTCGTCAGTTTGAATCGATTTGCCGTAAGAGTCTGCGGCTTTTTTTATTGAATCATGGCTTCTCTTGTAAGGGCTTGAAATAAAGACGTCAATCTTCTTGTCCTTTAGAATTTCAGCCACCTTATTTGAATCCTCAAGACCTTCTTCTGTCAGGGGTCTGTTCCTGTCATCCTGTATTTTTCCGTCGGGCTTGCAATGTCTTACAAAATAAATTGTTGTCATAAATTTATTTTACCGTCTTTCCTGTGCAATAACAAGTTTGACAAGTCTCCAATGGTCTGAATTACCCCATCCGGTGCCTTTGCTTTGCCAAATCCATAAGCTGCCCAGACAAATGGGATGCCCGCATATCTTGCCGCACTTTCATCCCCGGCAGTGTCGCCTACATAAACAGCATTGTCAATACCGTTCCGCTTCATTAGCAGTTTTATATTACTGCCTTTGTCCATACCTGTCCTGCCAGACATTTCTATGTCTTTAAAATGATGCCCCATCTTATGCGCATGCAAAAAGGCGGGAACGTATCCATCCTGACAATTGCTTACAATGTATAAATTATAGTCCTTTTCAAGTGCCGAAAGAGTCTCCTCAACGCCATCGAAAACATTCGCTCCATGTTCTGACAGATATTTAACTTCTTCGTCTCCAAAATCATTGACTATGCTCATACGCTCTTCTTCCGTCATGTTCGGGAACAAGGCCGCGCCAATCTCCGGCATGGTTTTTCCCATAAGACTGGAAGAAATTTCCTGTGTCATTCGCATACTCGTTTTTTTATGCTTGTCAAAAACACGGTTCCAAATATCCACGGAACATCCTGTTGCATCCCAAAGAGTCCCGTCAAGGTCAAATATAATGGCTTTTTTCATGTTGATTCCTAAAACTTCAACCGCATGTCGCGGTAGCGGTTTTCCTTTTCTTTAAAGCCTAATTTTTCGTAAATGCCAAAGCCTGCGTCAGTCGCGCTAAGGTCAATTCGGCTAAGGCCTTTTTCTTTGGCAAACTCGATTAAATTTTTCATCAAGGTTGAAGCCAAGCCTTTTCCCCGGTATTCGCTTTGAGTAAAAACATTCAGAACCTCACCGTAAAATCCGCTCAAGACATTTGGATTTGCTGGCATTTCGATTGTCAGAAGCAAGGCGACCGAAACAATTTTCTCGCCGTCGCGAGCGACAAAGGCAAAAAGTTCTTTTCCGAGTTTTCGCTCAAAATAATCAGGAAGCTGTTTTTCCATGCAAGATTTTTCGTAATCCGAAACCGAGCCAAAATCATCTTGCATGTAGGCATGGCGCAAGCGAATAAGTTGCGGTATATCGGATTTTTCAGCCTGTCCAAATGTTATGTTCATTGTTTTTCCTCCGAAATTCCCTTATACGCGTATCCAAAATTGATTGGAGGAGCGGTAACAGAAACGTAAACAAACTCTCCGTCGCCGTCGTTCAAAAGTCCATGAACATCCTTGTCAGCGAATCGGGCAACGTCTCCCGCCTTGAATTCCTTTTCTTTGTCGTCGGCAAGAAGAAGCTTTCCGCTGCCCTTGACGGCGTACCAGATTTGCTCCGACGCGTCGTGAGTGTGGCGGGGCTGGCTTGCTCCGGGAACAAGATGAACTTCCGTAATAGTAACGCGTTTGCTCGTTGAATTTTCCGGGTTCAAAAGCTGTCGTGAGACTACTCCCGGGTTTGACAGTTCTTTAATGTCGCTTGCTTTAATGAATTCCATGTTTTCCTCCTGCCTTTAATTGATTATATCATACTAATTATTTATATGTAAGAAAATTATTAAAATTACATTTTTTAATAACAATATTGCGCATTGAATATAAAATTGTTATAATATTTTGGCCTTTGGAGGAAAAATGGCAAAAATAAGAAGGGGCGTCATCATAAAGCGCAAGGACGGCTCGGAAGTCGTCCGATACAACGACCCGTCGTTTCCGTCATACATCTTTGACGGCTACATCGTAAAAGGCTGCGATTGGGAACGCGTTCCCCATTACCACGAGGACGTGGAAATCGTTTCCATAAAGGGCGGCGAGATGGCCTACATGGTTGAAGGAACGCTCGTCAAGCTAAAAAAGGGCGACACGATTTTTGTCAATTCCGGCGCGATACACTATTCGCTTTCCACGACAAACCGCGTTTCGCGCTACGTCATCGCGATTTTGCATCCAAAAATAATTTGCTCCTCTTTCGCGGTGGAACAAAAGGCGGTGCGCCCGATTGTAGCCGATAAAACCGTTCCCTTTGTGCATTTTAAGGCGGAAGATTTTGACGCGCCATCAATCTTTCAGCTTATGATAGAGATGGAAGACAATTGCAAGGGAAATGAATTTTTAATCACAAAATATTTTTTTGAACTTTGGGACATCATCATGCGCCGCTTCACAGAAGCGTACCGCGTTCACGTCCACAATATGGAAGAAAGTTCCGGCCACAACTCAAGGCTAAAGGAGATGATGCTTTTTATCGACGAGCGTTACCGCGACCGAATTTCTTTGAACGACATCGCGCGCGCCGGCGGGGTAAGCCAAAGCCTTTGCAACCAAATCTTCAACAAGCTTACCGAAAAATCCCCGATAGAATATTTGGCGCAATACCGCTGCCGCAAAGTGGCCGACCTGCTTGCCTCAAGCGAAATGTCGATGACAGAAATCGCCGACGCCACCGGATTTTCCGGCGCCAGCTACATGGCCGAAACTTTTAAGAAGTATTTCAACCAATCGCCAAGAGACTACAAAAAAAGCCAACGGAGGTAATGAATATGATTCAGATTTTTGGAACCAACAAGTCATTTGACTGCAAGGCGGCCCAGCGTTTTTTTAAGGAACGCCGCCTGCCCTTTCAATTTGTCGATTTAAAGGAAAAAGAAATGAGCCAAGGCGAATTTGAAAGCGTGGTCGCGGCCCTTTCAAAAAACTTGGGAAGCCGTTCCGCCGCCATCGAAGCGCTAATCGACCAAAAGAGCAAAGACTACTCCAGCGTGGCCTACCTTGACGACAGCGACAAAGAGTCAAAGCTCTTTGAAAACCAAGCCAAGCTCCTAGTCCAGCCCGTCTGCCGCAACGGCAAAAGCGAAGCCACCGTCGGCATGGCGCAAAAGGTATGGGAGGGGTGGAGGTAAGAGGGGGGAATTATATTTTTTCAAAATCCTGCCACAAGAATATCAAAATATTCCGCAGTATTACGCCTTCTTTTGTTGGAATATTTAATTCCCGAATATAATCTGTTACTTCCGATTCGATGATATGCATAGACGCGTTAAAGAAAACCTTCATTTGGTTTAAATCCGGTCTGCTAGAAACAGAAAAAGCGGAGGAATGAACATAACTGCAAGAAAATTTATATAATTTTGAAAACTCTTCCTCTAGTTTACACGCTTTTACAATTGTGACTAATTTCCTGTCTTTTTTATTTGGAAGCTTGCTTTTTGTCCAACCGTAATCCTCTATAAATTCTTCGCCATATTTTTCAATATATTCATTATATTTTTTATCCCATTCTGGCTTGCTGTTTCCTACAACTTTCGTAAGATGGTATTTTAAAAAATCAGCATGTTCGCTATAAATTGGAACCAAATCTGGATTCTGAACCAGGTATTGCCCGATTACAAAACTTTCATACAATGAACGATACACCATAATCAAGCTATTAAGACAGCCGTTCATCGCAAGAAGCAGCATGCTTTTAAATTGATTCAAATCATTTTGCAGTTGAATTGAAATGTGTTTAGCTAATTCTGTATTTTTCTTTTCTTTACTCTTTTTGGCGATGTAGTTGTAAACTGCGACCGCGCAATCCAAATAAATAAAACACCTTCTGAGCATTTTTGAATTCTGGAGTAATCCAATTTCTGAAGATGCAATATATTCCTGCCAGAAATGTTGAATAAGCTGATTCTCATTTGAATAAAGGAAGTTTGTGAATTGCTCTAAATATTTATCAAGCTGTAATTCTCTTTCAGTAACGTTTCCGTTTTGTGAAAAATCTGTAAGAGGACATTCTGAAATAAGGCGTTTTAGGAATTTTTGATCCATTACAATCTACTAAATTTGTTAATTAAATTGCTATGGAAAATGTCCGCACTGTTATTAGACTTAAAAATGCTTTCCATAGATTTTGAAAACTGTTTACTTTCAACTATCAATTTTCTATTATTTATTTCTAATTCAGAAAGATATGTTTGGTATTTTTCATCTGTATCTATAACAGGCCATTTTCTTAAAAATGAAGGTAATTCAGGCGCACCGTCATGCACGATAGTTACTATTCTATTATTAGCTGCTGTAGATAAACCTATTTCAAAAGGAACCCACCAAGATTTTTTTGTATTTTCAGTAACAATTACTAATAAATCTGTAGATTTTTTTATTTCTTTATTTATTAAAGTTCCTCTATCAGAAGAATTTTTAATATGAATATCATATTCATCAAGATAATAATCAAAACTTAATTCACTTAACTCTTCTGCATAGTGTTTTGCTAATTCAGCATCTTCACTTTTATGTGATATAAATACTCTCATTTTTTATCTTCCTCATTTTTTTCAATTAAAGTGATCCAATCTTTATTACCATCACGAATAATTGCTTCAAGTTTTTTCGCTAGAGCTTTATTTCTTGATTTTTCATCTTCTACATCATATTCATTTATTTTGGCATCATACTGTCTTAATTCTGACTTTAATTGCTCTGCAATATTCCGTGATGATATCCAGTAATTCTTAAAGCATCCAAAAAAAGAAATTGTCTTTAAGCAACCAACAATACCTGAGATAATTGCTGGAATAATAGAAGGAATATCTTTAATCATGACAATTACAGGAATCATTGCGCCTAATATAATACTAGGAATTTCAAACCAGTAATATAATTTCTTATAACGTTTACTTCTTTTACTATTATATTTCCATTGACTGATTAAGTTTTCTCTGGGTAACTTTTTTTCAACTGTAGGTTCAATATTTGTTTTACACATATGTAACTCCTTGTGTAATGATTTTTTCTTTAGAAAAACGGGATTAGTTTAATTCTCTTTCTGGCGGTATAGCCATATTTTGACTTTGTTTTGCAGAATCATAATAAAATTTTGCAATAGAATCAGCTTCACTTGCAAAAAATGGATAATTTTCATTTCTTAATTCTTCTGCACGTTTTCTCCATAAATCTCCTATTGCATTTTCTTGTGCACCGGTTGTATCTACTACGTGAGCTCCTCTAGAATTAATATCTTCATTTTTGTAGCCTCTAAGCATATCTCCATTCTTAAAATCATTGAGAATATTGGCGACAGACTTATCTATCCAAAAGCCATCCTTATCAGCAGGAGAATGATATAATAAGTGTCCAATAAATAATTTTGCAGATGCTATTCTGTTTACTTCTTGTGCAAGTTTTAATACTTCATTAATCCAGTCTATTAATACAGAAGAATCCAACAATCCATTTGTATCAAGTCCTGGTAATAAATGGAAATTATTTAATAGGTTCCATGAGCACTGTGCTAATGCCTGTTCTTTTTCGGAAAGTTCTTTTTTTCTTTTGTCATTATCTTCCTTAAAACCAAGTTTCAAAAATGTTACATATAACTCAGGAGCAGTTGCTAACTTTTGATATAATGTATTTGGTACATTTTTATTATCAAAGATAAAAAGACCATAAAATCCCCATTCAATTTTCCAGAGAGATTCTTTATCAGTTGTTGAGTTTTCTAGATATTTAATTATTTCTATTAATTTATATGTTTCCGTTTTTTCACTTGGAGAATTACGTAAAACATTAGAAAGAGTTTCTATAATTAATTCTGGTTCAATATAGTGTTTGTTGAAAATAGAACTATGTATACATTCTGTTGCTTCATCAAATCTGCTAACTTTGTTAAATTCCTTAATAGCTGTTGTTAAATCAGATTCACATGCAAGTACATTTTGATTAACATTTTCCCAATATAAACCATAATCTTCACCTAGTATTTCTCTTGCTAGATCCCAGGTTGTTGATTCAAATTTCAAGTTTATTAAGAATTGTGTTTTTAATATATTCTCATAAGAATTAATTTTTAAATGAGAAAACCAATCTTTTTCTCTAATATAACTTGAACCTCTTATATATGACGAACATAATAAATTCATATATTCATTTTCTGAATTTAAGTATTTCGGAATAAGAAATGAATCTATTTCTTCATTTTTTTTATTTCCTAAAATTGTAGCTACAGAAATAGCCATTCTCTCATTTACAATAAATTCTGGAAGAGTTTCTAATCCATATTCATTTAATATTTCATTAAATGCAGTTTCACGCTTTTCAGTTGCATTTTTTCTAACTGCTTCCCAATTTGTAGTTTTATGTTCATCATATACTTCATCAGATAACTCGTAATCCGGTAAAGTAAACAAAGCACGATATAAAAGTCTTTTATCTGTTGGTTGTATTTTTTTTGCAAACTTTTCGATATTTCCGATAATATCTTCTTTATAAGCCCACTTAGAGTTTGCAAATCTTTTATGCTTTTTTATTAAATCGTTCAACTTTTCCCATAATGTAAATTTATCTTCATCTGTAATTCTTTCAAAATCATAGTTTTCCAAATATTTAAAAAGAGAACTATAAGATTCTGGATTAATAGCATTTAAATTTTCTAGAACAACAAATATACGATTAAAATCTTTTTTCATTAATTCTATAGCATAATTTGAGTATTCTGTTATTTGCGTCACATAATCAGACCTTGAAACATCCCTTTTAAAATTTTCCAATAATGATTTTCGATATTTTGGTTCACTACAACCAAAGGATGTAGAATTCATTGATGGTAATAATGAAAAAATAATTTTCCAGGCAATATCTGAATAATTTTCAAATAAATACTGAACAGCCTTCATTTTATCCTCTGTCGATGCTGTAGTAGTATTTATCCAAGGCAATAACATAGTCTTTAATGAATTGATTGGTCGATTTGTATAAGTTCCACCTATATCAAGTCTAGCCAATTCTGCAAGAATAATTGCAACCATCTGAAAGTTATTTGGAAACCATGCAATTGTTTCAAGACTCCATAAGATACCTGTCATCAAACTTCCACTTATTATTCCATCACCTTCTTGGTTAAATAATTCAACAATAACTTCTGAATGTTTTGATATTTGCTCTTGTAAAGCTTTCAAAAATGACTCTGGAGAAGCTTCTGCAAGTGTTGGCAATAATTCGTTTAGACTTGCCCACAAATGCCAATCAGGAGTATTTAATATTTCAAAAACAATATTTGAAACAAGATATTTATTTTGTTCACCAAGAAGTGATTCATTATTAATGGATAACCAAACTAAAGTCTCTGAAATTCCAAAACGTAAATCTTTTGAATACTTACAACTATATCCAGTAATAGCAGCCATGAATCTCTTATCTTTTTCAAGTTCGTATTTCGGATCAAGTTCTGATAAAACCTCAATAGCGACTTCCTTAAAATCTTCAAATAAACTTGGGGTTTTGTATTTATTGAATAAATCTATTATTTCTTTTTTATGGTTAAATTTCCAATGAATTCCATCTAAATGTAAAAAGGATGATTGTTCTTTTGCATATGAAATTAATTCGAGAGAATTAAAAGAATTATTACCAATTATTTTTTCAAGTAATTTTTTATCATTTTCATTTTTATCATTCCATCTTCCTAATAAAGATAAGACTACATATTTTTCATTAGTTGTATTAGTAACAAAGCTTAAAGTGTGCAAGGAAGTAGAAATTTGTTTTATACTATCACATGGTTCAATACCCATAAATGTAAAGTATGGACTATCGATTTCCTGTTTCTCACGAACTTCAATGATTAATTGATATAATTCTTCAGTTTTATTATCCACTTCTTCATCATCAATCGTTTCTCCATTATGTTCATAAGGAAATGTTGATACATGACTAAGATCAAAAGGTAAATCTTTTTTTCCTTTATTCTCCATCATTAGAATTGTAGAATAAGGTTTTATTCCATGACGTATTCCTAATTCATATAATGCATTTGGATTTAATGTAGAAATATCGGCAATCACAAATTCAGAGTTCTTTAAATATTGATACATTTTCAGATCTATAATGCCTGAATGTTTATCTGAATCACAACGGATACATTTAAAGCCAGCACGTTTTACAGCAGGTTCAATTATTCTTTTATATGTTTCATCCAGATTAATATATCGTTTATGTCTATAGTCAAATTTTCTTCCATATCCCATCACGACAAAACATATTGGTTCATTACTAAATAATTCCATAATTTACTCTCCAAGTTTTTCGCATAATGACAGCATTTTTTCGATTGCAGTGACAATACGTTTTTGCTCTGCAAGTGGCGGAAGTGGTATTATGCAGTTCTCAATTATCTCTAATGTAAGATTAGGAATAGCGGTAACTTTTGTTTGACCAATTAATTTTTTTTGTAATTCAGGTGAGTTAATACTAAAAACCAGATAAATTAAATCGATTAAATCATAATTAACTAATCTTACAATTGATATAGCCTGATTTGCATTTAAAGGTAAGTTTTCTTTTTTTACAATTGCAGTTCTTCCAAGAGTACCAGCAATTGTTATCAATAAATCATTTTCATTAATTATTGAACGTTTTAAAAAGTTTTTATGAGTATCTTCATCAATATACTTTAAATTTGATAAATCAAGATCTTTGATACCTGCTACATTTTCAGCACGTAAAAAACCTATCCCTTCATTTGAATACGCAACATTTCCACCTCGTGGAGTTGTTCCTTTGGTTACAAGTGTTGCCAATTCTCCTAATCTACACCAGCACCAGTTTTCTGGAATATCAAACGGAATCTCGTCTTCTGTAATTTCTGGTAAAGGCTTTTCTTTTTTGATTTTTCCTTCTTTTATAAGTTTTGCTTTTTCTTTCTTTATTTCTTCCAGTAAATCTTTTGCGTTCCCTTCGGCTGCAATCTGTGGAACAAGTTTTCCCTGAACGGCTTCCTGCAGGATTGCTTTTTTTGTGAGCGCGCCGATTTGTTCATTAAGGGCTTTGAGTTCTGTTTCTTTTTTGCCGTATTCTTCTATGAGCGGCATAAACTTTTCGATTGCGGCAACTATGCGTTTTTGTTCGGCTAGTGGTGGGAGAGGAATTTTGAAGTTTTCAACTGTAGTTAAACTTATATTAGCACGAGCTGTATTAACCGTATTATCACTCATTTGGTCTATTATGGTTTTACTATTTAGAACTTTTACAATATACGAGTTTAACTGTTTATTTTTTAATCGAATTAAAGCAACTGCCTGATTGATATTAGCATTTTTAATATCTAGATCAAAAATTGCGGTTCGTCCGATAGAAGCTCCAACGATGTTTGTAAGTATGTCTCCTTTTTGTAATATTGATCTTGGTTGAATTTCATTAAATTTTTGTTCTAGAAATTTTCTCTTTGATAATAATAATTCTTCATCTCCTACATTTTCACTTGTAACAAATAAAATGCCTTTATCAACATAATTGATTCCTTGCCATGAAGGTGATGAACCTTTAGTAATTATTTCAGCAAGTTCTCCCAATCTACACCAGCACCAATTCTCAGGTATATCAAACGGAATATCTTCTTCTGTAATTTCAGGTAGAGCACGACCAGACGCACTTGCTTTAGTCGTGTTTTTTTTGATTTTTCCTTCTTTTACAAGTTTTGCTTTTTCTTTCCGTATCTCTTCCAGCAAATCTTTTGCATTGCCTTCGCTTGCAATCTGAGGAACTAACTTGCCTTGCACGGCTTCTTGTAAAAGCGCGTTTTTTAAGTCTTTAGCGGTCATAGTTCAATTCCAGTAAGCTGCTGAATTTGTTCTTTGCTCCAGTCCTCGTTCTGCCAATAAAAATATTCTGTTTTGCGTTTTTTGAATATTCTGAACGGCAATGTGGAATTGTCATAAATATGAAGGACATCGCAAACTTTCACAAGCTCGGGAATAAGGGCAAGAGCTTTTTCGTAACGAGAGCGGACTTTATCTTCGGGAACGGAATGTCCACCGTTTGCCGCGCGGGATTCCACGCGCGAAACATTTATATCAGGGTTACGGGTAAGAACATAAATGCAGCGGATAAAATAGCCCTTTTCTTTCGCCTTTTGCAAAAGCTTTAGATTGCGGTCTGTGGAAAGCACTGTTTCAAAAGTAAAATTTTTATTCTGAGCCACACATTCTTCCCGCATTTTTTCGGCCAGCTGCGCCGCTTCCAAATCAGAACAGTAGTTCGTCCGCTTTATTTCATCCGCGTTTATATAAGGCTCAATTACTTTTGCAAGTTTTGTAACGGTAGTCTTTCCGCTTCCGTTTGGCCCTGCAAAAACAATAATTTCTGGCTTTTTAATTTGCTCGCACATATTTTTTTGTTCCATCTGAATAAAGCAAATAAGCGGAGTTTGTTGCTGAGTCGTAACAGGAAATAGGAGTTCCCTTTGCTTTCTTTATTTCATTTTCGATTCGCACGGCTTCAATAAAGCGTTTGGTAAGATCGTCATCCGAAACGCCGCAGGTTGAATCCAATTCATTCTGATCCATAACAAATCCTCCTTAAAATATTATATCATTATTTCCAATAAATTTACAGTTCCCCTTTTTGCGCTTTTTGATGGAGCTCTGTAATCCGCGCCAAAAGATTGTCTATGTCGGCGTTAAGCTTTGTCCGCTTTTCTTCGTAGTTCTGGATTGTTTCTGCAACGCTTAAGATTTCTTCTTCTTCGTGAGGATAACCGCAGACATCAAAGTTGTAATTTGAATCAATAAGTTCCTGCGCGGCGTAACATTTTGCTTTTGGATTGCCGTCGCTGTCCGTGATTTCTTTGCGCTTGTTCCACCATGCGATGCAGTCGTCAAAATGCTTTAATTCCATCGGCTTTGTTTTGCTAAAGTGCTTTCTGTCGCTTGGAATATCTACACGGTAGAACCAAGTCTTTCCAGTCGGCTCTTCGTTGTTAAAGAAAAGAATGTTTGTCGTAATGCTTGTGTATGGGCTGAATACGCTTCCAGGCAAGCGAACAATTGTATGAAGGTTAAAATCCGTAAGAAGTTTTTTCTTAAGGTTGTTCTTTGCGTTGTCGTTTCCAAACAAAAATCCGTCAGGAACGATTACGGCGGCGCGGCCATTTTTCTTCAAGCGGTACATAATGACGGCCATAAACAAATCGGCTGTTTCGCTAGAACGTAAGTCCGCGGGAAAGTTTTGCTTTATGTCGTCCTTTTCGCTTCCGCCATAAGGCGGGTTCATTAGAATTACGTTAAAAGCGTCTTTTTGGGTGTAGTCCAAAAGTTTGTAAATGAGCGAGTTCCCATGATATACGCGCGGACTGTCCAAGCCGTGCAAAAGCATGTTTGTAACGCAAAGCATGTAAGGGAACTGCTTTTTTTCCACGGCGTAAATCGAGTTGTAGATTTTTTCCGACTCTTTGTTTGTGACACTGCCCTTCGCGTTTTTCACTTCTTCAAGCTCTTTTATCCAGCTTGAAAGAAAGCCGCCGGTTCCGCAGGCAAAGTCCGCCATTGTCTCGCCAATCTGTGGCCTAATCATTTTTGCCATAAATTGAGTTACAGCGCGAGGTGTATAGAACTCACCAGCGCTTCCCGCGCTTTGCAGTTCCTTAAGAATTGTTTCGTAGATTTCGCCAAAGGCATGTGTTTCTTCGTAGCTTCCAAAATCAAGCTCGTCAATAATGTTGGCAATCTGGCGCAAAAGCACGCCGTCCTTCATGTAGTTGTTTGCGTCTTCAAAAGTCGTTCGCACAATGCTTTGACGGATTGGCGTGTCGGGAGAGATTTCAAGATTTTTGAGCGTCGGAAAAAGCTTGTTGTTCACAAAGTTTAAGAGTTTGTCGCCGGTAAGCCCGTCGCCTTGGTTTTCTGCGTGAGCCCAGTTGCGCCAGCGGAGTTCTTCTGGGATTATTGACTCGTATTTTTCGTCTTCAAATTCCCAGTCTTCTTCTTTTGCGTCATACACTTTTAGGAACAGCATCCACGCCAGTTGCTCAATTCTCTGCGCGTCGCCGTTAATTCCGGCATCGTTACGCATTACATCACGAACACGTTTTACAAAACTGCTCAAGTTGCTCATATATTATTCCACCTTATTAACTTTTTACGCCGCGTAAAGTTCCGCTTCCAGCTCTCTTATCGCCTGGCGGTATTTGTCGTTTCCGCCAAACAAAGCGGCAATGCGGGCAGGCTTTCCGTATTTTGTGAATGGATTTTGCTTTAGAATCTCTGTTGACTCAATGTCGTAAATGCCAAGCTCCGCGTACTTGTCAAGAAGCGCGTCAATGACATCGCGGGCGTCCTTGCCGTATTTGCTAAACACATCGCGCTTCTTTACATTGTCCGCCCGCTCACGTCTTGTAAGCGGCTTTTGGTTAAAAGCAATATGACAGATAAAGTCAAAGTCATCCACGTCGGTCATGTTCTGGTCTTTTTTAATCAACTCAAGGTCGATGCCTTTTTCTTTGAGCATGTTGCGAATGATTTCTTTTTTCTGCTCACCGTTCCAAGTCCGAATGAAATTTTCAAGCGTTTGGTATGTTCCAAGAATGCTCTCTTTTGTGTAATCTTCGATTGATTCTTGCTTTAAAAGCTTTCCGTCTGTGTCGTAGATCGAAACAAGGCGCTGAAGGACATCCACTCTTACGCCGCCCCGACCGACAATCGGTTTTGGATTTGAGCCTGGATGGTCGGTACTATCAGGACCGTCACCGCCGCTGGGGTCGTCCGTGCCTGTTGGTTGCGGCGGCGTTTTTGGCTTAGCTTTTGGATCGTAATCATCGCTCTGCTCAATCTCTCCATCCCATTCAGGGTCGGCAAACAAACGGCTTACTCTTCGGAAGTCCATAATAGTAAAATGAGTTTTACCCTCACTATATCTAAGTCGTGTACCGCGGCCAATAATCTGCTTAAACTCAGTCATTGAATTTATGAGTTCATCAATGACAATAAGCTTTACCATTTTACAGTCACTGCCGGTAGAAAGCAGTTTTGAAGTTGTTGCAATTACCGGGTACTTTTCACCAACAGAAATAAAGTAATCGAGTTTGTCTTTACCGTATTTATCGCTTCCTGTGATGCGGACTACATATTGCTCTTTTACATTTCCCTGGTTGTCTTTCAAAACCATGTCTGTATTCAAATTGTTTAATGCAACTCGCATTCTGTCTGCTGCATCTTCCGTAGGACAGAAGACAATCGTTTTGCTCATTCTGTCCGTTTGCTTTAAGTATTTTGTTATCTCGGCCGCGACTTCGTCAATTCGGTCTTGAATGATTATGCTGTAATCGTAGTCAGAAAGATTGTATTCGCGGTCTTCAATTTCGTTACCGTCAATGTCTCTTTGGCCTTTTTTTGGTCGCCAGCCGTCATCAATATTTGTATGAACATTAATCACCTTGAACGGCGCAAGGAAGCCGTCTTCGATTCCTTGTTTAAGACTGTATGAATAAACTGGCTCTCCAAAGTAATCGATATTCGAAACGTACTTTGTTTCTTTTGGAGTGGCGGTCATGCCGATTTGGGTAGCGCCGTTAAAGTAGTCAAGGATTTTTCGCCAGCGTGAGTCAGCCTTTGCGGAACCGCGATGGCACTCATCTACAATAATCAAGTCAAAAAAGTCCGGCGTAAAGAATTCCTTGTATTTTGAAATCTCAAGCTCGATTTCTTCTTCCGTTTCTTCGTCTTCTTCGCCGTGATGCTTCGCGGAATCCAGCTGTTGGTAAAGGGCAAAGTAAACCTGATAAGCGGAGATTTTTGACTTGTCCTCTTTTTGAAAGTTGATTTTATGAATCACTTTTTCAAGCGGCTTAAAGTCCTGCTGAATGGATTGGTCCACAAGATTATTTCTGTCCGCAAGGTAAAGAACTTTCTTTTTAGTTCCAGATTCAATCAAACGCCAAACTATTTGGAAGGCGGTATATGTTTTGCCGGTTCCAGTGGCCATAGCGATAAGAATTCGGTCCTGTTTTTTTGAAACCGCTTCCAGCGTTCTGTTTACCGCGTTGCGCTGGTAGTAGCGCGGCGGATAGCAGTCAGCTCCGGAATAGAAGGGCGTGTCCATCAACTTTTCTTCAAAATAAAGCGGAACGTCGTATACTTCTGATTTTCCGTCTATGTAATATCGCTTTTTGTCTATCGCCTCAAAGTTTTTCTCGACAGCGTCCTTTTTCCATCTTGCCATAAGCTCTTCCGCCGTTGGAAAATCCGCCAGCGGAAACTCTCTTTCAAGGCCTGTCGTAAAATCATGCTCAAAAAAACTGTCGCCGTTAGAAGTGTAGACAAAGGGAACGTTCATCATCACGCCATAAGTAATTGCCTGTTGCATTCCAAATGAAGAAGAATGGTTGTTGTCCTTTGCCTCTACGATTGCAAGCGGCGTTCCCTTGTTGTGCCAAAGAACGTAGTCGCAGCGCTTTCCTTTGTCGCGGCTTGGTATGTTGCCTTTTATGCGCACTTTTCCGTCCGTAAAATTATTGACGGGAGAAGTTTCCATTGTGATTTTTTTGACATCCCATTTTGCGGTCAACGCAGGAGTAATATATTGCAGTTTGATGTCTTCTTCAGACATTTCCTTCTTTTCAAAAATGTCGCTCATTGCAGCTCTCCTCCGTGATTTCTGCAATAGAATGCAATGTCGTCAATAACTTCTGCAAAAGAAAGCGTATGCGCAATTTTGTAATGCTGCAACAAAAGTGCAATGGCATTAAAGCGGTCAAGGTAGTTGAATGCCTGTGTGGTAGAAAGCGAATACTTTTTTGCAAAATCGCTTACAAGAGCAACCATAAATTCTATTTTGTCTTTTGCAGGAACGGCAGTCATCTTGACCTCTAACAATCAGATTTTACCACGATTTTATTGAATTTTCAATAAATCCTCACGGAATGGGGAGGAAATTCCCACTGACTTTTGCCCAAAAACTCAGTAAATATTTTTTAAAATCCTTTGAGAATTTTTCTAAAATTTACTGAGAATTTTGGAAGAACAAAAATTTTTTCATTTTTTACTTGCCGATTGCCTCGGATTTTATTAAATTCAAATTGTACTCTTCGGCCGAAGGTATGGGACTTCGTTGAAGCCTCGATTAAATCGCATGCGGAGGTGCTTATAAGAGAGCATTTCTAACACAATTCAAAAAGAGGTACAGCTATGATGTACACTACTACAAAACGTCAGAATCCGTTGGATCGAGAAGCGGATTCTAAGTATTATGCGTCGCCTGTGTATGGCGAAGAAATCGATGTCAATGATTTGGCAAAGGATATTTCTAAGACTTGCACGCTGACGCCGGCTGATATTGTGGCAGTTATCGAGAGTTTCTTGGATAAGATGCCATTCTATCTGAAGAATTCAAACCGTATCAGACTGAACAAACTAGGTATTTTTAAGCTTTCGTTCAGTTCGAATGGGCATGAAAAGGAGGAGGACGTAAGTTCAAACGATATCACGAACTTGCGTGTTCTTTTTACTCCTAGCGCCCAGCTTAAAAAAGAGCTGTCTGATGTGAGCTACACAAGGAAGTAAGTACAACTTCTTGACGTGGCTTTGAAAATTTATTGTACAGATATCAGTCCCGGAAAGACTTAAAACTTCAAGTCTAAATCGATTCCAATTGATTTACGGCTGCGGTCAATAACGTTTACGACCAAGACGCCTAGAAAAACTACAATTCCCCAAACGCCTGCAAAGCCAGCTCCGTTTTGGGGTTTTTTATTGGCTCCTTCCTTACACATTCCCCGCAAAAACAAATTCCAACCGCTCCTTGGCAACCTCAACCAGGCGCTTTATCGCGCTTACAGGCGTAGGCTCTGTGTCCAAAAGCTTAAAGCGCGGAAAAAATCTTGTGATGTGGAGCGGAATCTTTTTGCCAAACTCTTTTTCCAAGCCGGCGACCCAAGCGGCAAGGGAGCGCATCTCTTCTTCGCTGTCGTTCTTTCCGGGGATTATCAGAGTCGTCAGCTCCACGTGGCTTGATTCAAGAGCGCCGCGGATAAAGTCTTTTGTCATTCGCAAGTCGCCGCCGATAAAGTCCTTGTAAAAATTTTCGGAAAAGGATTTTAGGTCGATGTTCATCGCGTCGATGTAAGGCTTTATTTCTTGCAAAACTTTTAGGCTTCCTGTTCCGTTTGTGACCAAAACGCTTTTCATTCCGGCTTCCTTGCAAAGCGCGGCGGCGTCGCGGACAAACTCCCAGCCAACCAGCGGCTCGTTGTAAGTAAAGGCAAGCCCTATGTTTCCGCGGCCGCGCAAGGCAAGAGCGCTTTGGACAAGTTCTTGGGGAGAGCAACGTTCCGTCGTGTTCCTGTAATCAAACGCTTCTTGCGACCAAGAAATGCCGCTGTTTTGGCAAAAGGGGCAGCGCAAGTTGCAGCCGTACGAGCCGACTGACAAAACCATCTTTCCCGGCATGAACATTTTGAGCGGCTTTTTTTCTATCGGGTCAAGCGCGAGCGCGGTAAGCTTTCCGTAATTGTCGGCGACAATATTTCCGCCGCGGCAAGCCCTGGCTCCGCAAAAGCCAATAGCGCCTTCCTCAATCTTACAGCGCCTAAAACACGCGTCGCATTGCGGCATGGTTTCCTCCAAAGACGTTTAGTGATGGCGGACAACTTCAAAGCGGAACAATTCGACTTTTTCGCCGGGAGCGATGCCGCCCTTTCGCCTTGCGATCGACACTTGTTGCTCAACCGTGTCAACGCCGTCTAGGTCTGGAAGAAGAAGCCCGCGCTTGTATCCGCTTTGAACAATCACGCCGTATTTTTTTACGTCAAGTTCTGATTCGGATTTTATTTTTTCCGGCTCGCCCAAAACGTCCACGCTGATGTCAAGGTATTTTAGCTCGTCCTCTTCCACCGGCTCAAAGCGGGGGTCTTTGCTAACCGCGCTTACGGCGTTGTGGATTATTTCCAGCGCCAAATTTTTTTGCGTGGGCCCTGTCGTTCCGATGCAGCCGCGCAAGGCTCCAAACTTGTGGATGGAAACAAAAGCGCCGGCCTGGGCGTTCAAGAGTTCCGCCGGAAGCCAATCAGGCAAAGGCATGACGCTTCCGTTTTTTACAAATTGCTCGGCGGACGCGCGGGCAAGCCTAACATAAGCGTCGGACTTTTCTTTTTTGCTCGCAATCTCGCCTTCCACAAATTTTAACCGCGCGTTTAGAAAGCGCCTTCCTTCGTCGCGGCCCTTTGGAACAAAAGAGCATATTCCGTATCCTACGCCGGTCACGTCCTCGTGCGAATATTGCTTGGCCTCAACAGCCGTTCCGTCCAACGCTCCAGCCATGATGACAAAAGACTTGTGCCCGCACTCGGCGGCCTTTTCGCAAAAGTTTTCGTCAAAATCAAAAAGCTCTCCAAAGCGCGCCGCCGCGCAAACGTCCATAATCCGAGCGTCGTAAAGCGGCCCTTCTTTTGCAAAACCGTAAGGCCCGTAGTCCTGCAACTTGTGCGACAAGTCGCCGCTTGCCACATAGACAACGCGCCGGCCCAACTCTTCCGCCGCGGCCTTTATCATCGTTCCATATTCATAATGCTTTAAAAGGTCCAGGCCAGAAAGCCCTGTTCGAACAAGCTTAAAGTCCTTGTATTTTTTTAGGATGAACCAAAGCGGAACCATCGTCCCGTGGTCAAGCGCTGGATTTTTTTCGCCAAGAGTTCCAGCCGGAAAGCGCGATTCTTGCGCCTTACGTTCCAACAGTTCCACAAAGTCTTTGTCATAGTCAACTTCAAACTTTACTTGCGGCGCGCCAAAGTCGGCAAAGGAGCCTGTCGCTTTAAGGCCTGGCGAGACGTGAAAATAATCGGCGTACATCACGCTGTGCGGACTAGAAATTACAATCGTCTCAGGCTTTAGCGCGGCGATTTCTTCCGCGACTTTTTCGTAAGCGGCGATTGTTTTTTGAACTTGCTTTTCGCTTCCGCGTCCGACATCGGGAACTATCATCGGCGGATGCGGAACCATAAAGGCGGCGATTATCGGCATTTTCTCCTCCTAAATCCATTCCTCCGGCACGGCTTGCGCCATTAACTGGCAGGCTCTTTCGCTTGGGTGCAAGTGGTCGCCGGAATCGCAGTCGCTCATAAAGGCTTTGGGGTTTCGCGCGTCGCGGACGGCTTTGTCAAAGTCAACAAAGCCGTCAAAGTCTTTTGAGGCCCTTATCCATTCGTTGAACTCTTGTCTCATAGCCTCGCGCTTTTCGTTGTAAGTGCGCCAGCCGTAAATCGGCAAAAGCGTCGCGCCGTAAACTTTTAGGCCGGCCTTTCTTGCAGGCTCCACGTAAATTTTTTTGACGCCTTCTATCAAGTCCGCGACGCTCGGCAAATCGCTCCAGGGCCTAAACTTGTTCACCTCCACGCCAACCGGGTGGATTATGTCGTTGATTCCGTGGTGAATGATTATCGCGTCCGCTCCCGCGGCCTTTGACTCAATCGGAAAGCGCGCCGCTCCCTTTAGGCCGTAAGCCTGGTAAGTTATGCAATCGTATTGGCGCAAGATTCTAGTTCCGCAAACCGCGCGGCGGATGACAGAAACGTTTCCTTTGCCGCCCTTAAAGGCGCGCTCGCGAAGGTAGTCCACCCAGCTGCAGCAAGTGATTGAGTCTCCGTAGCAAATGAGCGCTCGGTTTTTCTCTTCCGTAAAAACGTCGATTGTGTTCAAAAAATAAAAGGCGTTTGCCGCCGCGCTAATGTCGTCGGGAAAATTTTCCGCCGCGCAAAAGTCTCCGTAAGCAAAGGCGCCTTTTTCAAGCGGGCTTAGGATTACCGTTCCAGCGTTCATCTGCGTAAAGCCCTCAAAGTACATGCTTACGTCCAAGGTGTCGCCGGCTGTCACCGCAAAGTCAATTTGGTCGCTAACGATATCAGTTCCTGCCGGAATCAAGAACGACGCGGCGCCGTTTTTTGTTATCGCGACAGGTTTGTATTGGCCCGCGCCTTTTTTTGCGCAAAAGGCCTTTGTCACTTTCACGTCTTCCGTTCCGGTTAAGTTGGAAAAAGTGAAGCGCAGCTTTGAGCCGTTAAAGCAAATCTTTATCGGGTAGCGCAAGGTCAAGTCTTTTGCGTATGTCGTTTCCGTTCGTTTTGTAATCGAAGTCGCCGTTCCCCAGCAGGCCACCCACTTTGAAAAGCCTTCGTTTTTTGTCGCGTTCATTCTACAATTCCTTTTGCAAATAAATCATATCCACAAGACGGACGCCCGCCTCTACAATCGGATGGTCGTAGTTGTCCGTAAAAAAATTTTTTACAACGTGATGCCGCTTGAATCCGCATTTTTCGTAAAAGGGAATCGTGAGCGGGCTGTCGCCTGTTCCGACTTGCATGGCGTCATAGCCATTATGAAATGTTTCTTGCAAAAATTCAATCAGCTTTTTGCCGTAGCCCTTTCCCTGGCTTTTGGGAACGGTGGCGATGTTCTTTATTTCAAGAACGCCGCCGCCTTCGTCGGTGACAACGCACTCGGCCTTTATTCCGCCGTCGTCAAGAACGAACATTCGCCCGCGCTCAAGGTAGCGGTCAACCATGTCCTCCTGTTCGTCGGCAAGCAGAAGCAAGTCGAGAAAATCTTTTTTGCCAGTTGTTATTTCTTTAATTTGCATTTTACAAACTCCTATTGAATCACTAAAATCTTTCCCTGGTCTTTGTCGCGCTCGGCTACAAAACTTGCGTTGCAAACTTTTTGCAAAAAGGCCATGTCGTGGCTCACCACAATCATCGCGCAATCCAAAGCGGCGAGCGCGTTTTCCAAAGCGACAACGCTTGTGATGTCCATGTGGTTTGTCGGCTCGTCCAAAACCAAAAGCGAAAGCGGCTTTTGGACCGCAAGCGCTATCATCAATTTGCGCAGCTCGCCGGGGCTCAAATTGTCGCCGCGACCCCCTTGTTCGTTGGCAAGCCCAGAATCGGCGCCGCGCTTCAATCCCTCCAAACGCTCCGGCTCGCTTCCAAGCCTGTAAAGCGTCGAAAGAACCTCGCCGCGCTCGCTTTCTTCCAAGCCGTCCAACTCGCCAAAAATCGCGTCCCTTTGCGCGTCGGAAATTTCCTGCGGCAAGTAAAAAACCTCGTTGGCCCGACCCGCCTTTTCCAAGAGCGAAATCACGTGGCGGACAAAAAGCGATTTTCCGGCGCCGTTTTCCCCGGTCAGCGCGATTTTCGTTCCGCGCTTTATTTCCATGCGTGGAATTTTCAGCTTGTAGGAACCGGCTTCTAAAACGGCTTCGTCCACGGCGAGCGGCTTTGAATAGTCGCTTTGGCTTAGCGTGAATCCTTCCTTGCGGCACAGGGCTTTTTTAACGCTTTCGCGCTCGCTTTCGGTTTGGCGGATTTGCGTTTCAAGCCTGGCCTTTGCGTCGCCGGTGGAACGGTCCTTTCCAAGAATTCGCGCCGTGTCGATTTTCCTTTGCGCGTCGTGGTCGCGCGGGTCGATTGTCTTTTTGGAAAGGCGCGCCTTGGACTTTTGGTTTTGCGCTTCAAGCGCGGCGCTCCTTCCGCGCTCGGCCGCGGCCTTTGCGTTAAGACGCTCCCATTGGCCGCGAGACTGGTCGGCGCCGCTTTGCCGCAATTCCAACGCCTTTGTAAGGCCGCACAGGTAAGAGTCATAGACAACGCAATCCCGGCCTCCCGCAAAGGCAGCGGCTTCGTTGTAAAGGTAAACAGTCCGCACGCAAAGACTGTCGGCAAAGGCGCGGTCGTGGCTTACGATTATTCCCGTTCCGCCAAACTCGCCAAGCGTCTCGCAAATCATTCGCGCGGTCTTTGCGTCAAGGTGGTTGGTCGGCTCGTCCAGCAACAAAACGGCGGGCCGCTCGGCTAGAGCGCAGGCGATTTGAATGCGCTTTTTTTCGCCGCCCGACAAAGTTTCGTAGCGCTCAAGCATTTCCTCGGTCACGCAAAGGCGCGAAAAAAATTTGCGCGCCTCGTTGTCGTCCGACCAAAAGGCCGCGTAAAGGTTTTCGGGCGGCTCGGCCGTTTCTTGCGCGCAGTAAATCGTTTCGCCCGCCGCCGCGCCAACCGCGCCTGATTTTGCGCCCGCGTTCCCGCATAAAATTTTTCCGCCGTCAGGAACAAGGAGCCCCGCGATTAATTTTAAGAGCGTGGATTTTCCGCAGCCGTTGCTTCCGGCCACGCAAGTCCAGCCTTCCGCAATTTGAAGCGAAAAGTCCTCAAACAAATTTGCGTTTGACTCAGGATAAGAGAAGTTAAGTTTTGTGATTTGAATTGACATTTTGGCCTCCAAAAAATAGAAGCCAGCCACAGAAAGCGGACGCCCGGCCGACAAAAAAATAACTGCAACTGACTTCCAAAGATCGCCCGCGCCCTTCGCGCCAAGCGTTTTTTTAACGGAAATCAGAATTACAGTATCATCGGCAGCGTGTCTCCTAAATAAAAAGATAAGTTATCTTATAAAGATTTTGGAAAAGTGTCAATTGGGGGAAAACTTACTTAAACATCCGCTCCCATTCTTCGTAGCTCAAATCGCAATAGTGAATGTCTTTTTCAAAGCGGACATGGTTGAGGGAGGGGAGGCAAAAGACGGCGGCTACTTTTTGCAAGTCATGCTCGCCAAGATTGTTTCCGTGGTAAATTGTGTACAAACCTGTGTCCTCGTGATAAACAACGCGGCCGCGAGGAATTGAAAAGTATTCCTCGCGCAATTTTGGCGGAAGGACTTTCAACTGCGTCGAACCCTTGCCAAGCTCTTCCCAATATTCCGCGTGGTCTTTTGTTCCTGTAATCGCCTTGTCGTACCGCGCGCCTTCTGACAAAGGAACCGCGTGAACAAATATCGGCAATCCATAATAAAACCAAAAGATTCCGACACGCGGCTTTTCTTCCGTAAGATAGTCGTCAACCGCATACAAAAATTCCTGAATTTTGGAATCGTCATAGTAGCAATCCGCGTCGCTTTTTAATATTTTGGAATTGACAATATGCGGAAAAGCGATTGACGCGCAAGAACAAAGCGCCTGCCCCTTGCGCCAGTCCTGATGCTTTTTTCGCTCCTGTTCCGAAAATAAAACAAGCGCGTCAAGCAATTCCTTTCGTATCGCGCTTTCCTTGTAAAGCATTTTCATAACCTCCGCGACGGCTTTCTTTTCTTGGTCAGCGGCAGGCATGTTCAGACCATCCCCCTTGCGCCCAATGCTCGTGGCAGACTTTGATTTGCCAAACAAAATCTTCCAACTTCATCTTTATCGCGTCTTCAAGCGAGTAAGTGTCATTGTGGTTGAAGATGTCGTGCATAAAATAATGGATGTAAGTTCCGTCCAACGCCTTTGTGTTGAACGGGTATTCGTTCCAAGATTGGTCGTCGATTAGCATTTGCTTTTCAAACGGCTCAATTTCACTTGTTCCGTTTTCGCCTCGGACGAAAAATGCTGGGCCCCAGAAAATGGTGTTTTCTTCCATTTCGTTCCACAACTTTTCTTCCTCTTCGCTAAGGCCGTCTGGAGCGGTGTGCCACATTTCAAGTTCAATCGTGTAGTCCTTGTAGTTGTTGTCTCCGTCCGCGTAGCGTTTTTTGTATTCCGCGTCAAGACGGACAATTTCATCGTAGGCCGCACGGTAGAGACCAAAAAGAGCGTTGTTCAAATCGATGATCTTTTGCGTGTTTTCTGGCGTCCACTTAAAGTTTTTGTTCAACTTTTCGCGGCGTTTTCCCAACCTAGCCTTAATTGCGTTTTCTTCTTTTTCCGACAGTCTCATATTTTCCTCCCGCCGCTAGCCCAGCGCTTTGCCAAGTTGCTCTATGACAGTGTCGGCATTTTTGAGGGTGCTGAACACGCGAGAAAATTGCAAAACAGTGATGTCGCCGATGTGGCCTTTTGCAAAGGTGTCCGTCTTTTCGTCTTGAACGTATTCGCCATTAAAGCTCCATTCTTTGAGCCATTCCAAGGCGGTCGCGCCCTCGCAAACTAGAATCTTGGGATGAACCAGACCGACAACTTGCTTTGTCCAATTGCCAAAAACTTCGTAGGGAGCGATGTCAAGCTTGCCGCGAATCTGCGTGAAAAGTTTTTTGAGGGCCGCTTCGTCTTCCGTGGCCAAATAGCAAAAATTGGTCTTTACGCTTTTTGAAAGAACGTCCAAACGGTTCAAGCCCTTGGGGCCAAAGACATATTGCCATTCCCACTTGAGCTGGTAGTCTTGCGTGTCGTCAACGTATTCCATAATTTTGAGCGGCTCAAAAAAATGGCAAGGCGCGCCGTTGTTGTTGAAATATCCCGCGCCGGGATTTATTCCAAGAAACATCACCTGCGGCTTTTCAACCACGGGGCTGTACCACAAAGAAGCGCCTCTATACAAGTCTTTGATTTCCCCGTCGGTTTCATAAAGCGCCGCAAGCTTTGCGTCAATTTGGCGCGCCTCTTCTTGCAGTTCCAAAAGCGTTGACATATCCATAAAAACTCCTTGGCTCTATTCGCCCAGTTTTTCTTTTATCTTATTTGCGAGGAACAGGGAAGAGCCCACGACCGCGCCGGCTCCCGCTCCTATAGCAGTTCCCGCCACAGGAACAAAACTGCCCACAATCGCGCCCACCGCCGTTGGCGCCGCGATAAACGCTCCAACTTCCGCAACACTCTGCTTGGCCTCTCTTCCGCCATCGGGAAGCATGTCAAAAATCGTTTCGCTCATAATTTTTCTCCTTGCGTGTTAAACGCACATCTAATGTAACATGAGTGGTCTATCATTTCGTGATAGAGCGGGAGAAAATTCCCCAAAATTCTACTTTTTGCTGACAAGTGAACCAACAAGAGCGCCTACACCGATTCCAATTGCTGTGAAAACAATTATCAACATTATTTTTCCTCCAGTTTTTTGTCCTCATTACCGCCTTTGGACAAGTACTTTGCTACACGAGTGTCATAAAACTCAAAGGCCTTATACAAGTTGTCATCCAGCTTTTTCCCATTTTCTGTGTTTAACAAAGCAGCCCCAACCAAAGCTCCGACTCCACCACAAACCAATGCGCAAGCGATTACTAACATATTATTTCTCCTCCAAAATTTTATTTACGAAATCTCCAATGTTTAGGTACTTTGAGACACGGGTCTCAAATATGTCAAAAGCCTTCTGCAAAGATTCATCCAACATCTTTCCCTTTGACGTATTTGACAGTGCGGCCCCAAGCAACGCAAAAACTCCTCCACCAACCAGAGCGCCAGCAAATTTCTCCATAAAATTCCTCCTTAATAATTCTTATTCAATTTATCAAAACTATACCTAGTTTTGAATTCCAAATGCCATAACTGGGTAATCATTTTTTTTCATCAGTATTTTCTGGATGCTCCGCCTCCCATTCTTCAAATTTTTCCATTGTCTTACCTAAAGATGCAACGCAAGCGGCCATAATTGCTGCATCATCCAAAAATCCTACAACGGGAAGAAAATCCGGAATTAAATCGATAGGTGAGAATACATAGAGCAAGGTCATGATAATTGTTACAATGCTTGCTACAGGAATCTCCTTGTATCTACCAGAAAAATAAGCCTTTAACATTCTGAAAAAAGTCTTTGCGGGCTTAATGAAACCAGAAAGATTTAGGTCTTTCATTTTGTCCATAATTTTTTCCTCATTGTCAATTACCTTTTTCATGTCATCTTCTGAATAAGACTTATACTTAAAATCCCTGAAGCATTTTTCCGCTTCTTCCGCTTCTTCCCTTGTCAATTTTGTCTTTTCCATTTCTCGTATCCTCCAATTAGAATTCTATCCAAACCTTTATTTATGCAACATTATGATGTTGTTTTTCCCATTCTTTGTAATCTTCAATATCGCGATTTGTAGATTTTAAAACACGTTCCACAACTGCAATATCATCGACATATCCTATCCCTGGTATATTATCTGGAATCGCATCTACAGGAGTAACAACATAGATAAGCGCAAAACTAATAGACACTATTGTATTCTTTGGTACTACCGTATATATTTTGCAACAATACGCCTTTACCATTTCAATAAGAGTTTTGATATTCTTGACAAAAGATGCAAACTCTTTTACGAGTTTTATCTTTCTTAAAATACCACTCGATTTGTTAACGACATCATCCGGCTTTACATTGTCAAAGTTTTTGCCTTTTTTTTCGAAACAAACCGTTTCTTCAAAAGTAAATGTTTTCATAAAGCCTCCTTGTCTTATTTATAGCAAGCACTGTGCCAAGTTGCTTTCAAAATTTTTTCTTGCCCAATAAAACTTAATTTATTTAAGAAAATAATAAAAAATTGGCAAAAAAAATTAAAATTTGACGTTTTATCTCAGTTTCATAATGATTCATGACTGTTTTCAAGTGTGTTTTTACACTCGGAAGTGCATTTTTACACCTATATCTTGTTTTATTCAAATATTTAGTGTATAATACGGTTATGCAAACAGTTATAATATTATATAAACCAGAAGACTTTTTATTGCTTGATGAATATAACACTCCTCCAAAAAAGCATTTTGAAAATCTTGTAGCCCAAATAAATTCGGATATAGACGCAAAGAAAGAAAGCTCGGTATTTTACATTTATACGGAACAAAAAAAATATCTAGAAGAAGCGATTTCAAAAAAATGTAATTTTATCAGCAAAGAAGTTTGTAAGAATATAATGCAAAACACGGAGACTGTTGAATGTTCGCTTTATTATTTTGCTGAAAATAAAAATACTGATTCTTATTTTAAAAACGAATACAACTCGCAATGGCGCATAAAATCATTTTTTATTAAAGACGATAAAGTCATTTTAGATGAACCAATATGGTTAAAAAATCAAAATAGTGATTTTTATGTGGATAAAGGCATATATAAAACAAAAGACAATTCTTTTCTCTGTATATCAAAAGAAGTATTAGATTTGATTAATGGCATGGTTAATATAAGAAAACCTATCTTTGTTATTGGTGAAAGAGGAAGTGGAAAAACAACAATAATACAGGATTACATAAAAGAAACTATGGAATTGCCCGATGAAAAATTTGTTTCAGTTGCTTGTGGCACATTAGAACCTGAGCGTGCAAAATACGATTTATTCGGATATGTAAAAGGAGCCTATACTGATGCAAAAGCAGATTTCGTTGGGTATATAGAAAAAGCCAATGGCGGCTGTCTTTATCTTGATGAAGTGCAAGATTTAAAAAAAGATGTACAACGAGAATTAATAAAATGCATTGAAGAACATGTTTTTTGTAAGGTAGGTTCTACAAAAATAGAGCGCTCCGACTTTCTTCTAATATGCTCAAGCAATAAATCTCTTTCTGAATTAAAGAAAGTTATGTATGACGATTTTTTTGATAGAATTAATACCTTCCAAATAAAAATAAAATCAATCGAAGAACAAAAAGCTGAAAATAAAAATTTTATTTCAAATTGTCTTGAAAGTGTATGGAATAATTACGTCAAAACAGCTTCAAAACAAAGTGCTTTTCCCTCTTATGAAAAAATTGACAAATATAATTCAGTTCCAGGAAAAACTATTAAAGAAAAAATAATTACAGCACTAAATGATGTGAAATTAAATGGAAACTATAGAGATATAGAAAAACTTTTATCTTATATAGAACTCTATGCCCTAAACAGAACAAAGTTTGAAAGCCTTGGAATAAATGATATTATCGCTGTCAACAAAAATATTGACATCGGTATAGAAAAATGGAAAGAATTTTTAAATGAAAGGGACTCCGTTATTCCAGAGCTCACAACTGAATTCATAGAAAAACAAAAATGGGAAGGAATAAATAATATGTTCCGAAAGTGGGTTGCCAACAGAGCCGTAGAAACCTATGGCTCACCAACTGCGGCAGCAAAAGCGCTTGGCGTTGACAAAAATTCAATTATTCGTGTTATCAAAAAAACAGAATGTTAATTCACAACCAAATCCATAAAACTCGAAAGATGCTAATTGAATTCTGATAGCTGACAACAATATGTTGACATATTCCATAGTCAAGGCTACAATTTGGTGTTTTCAAGTATCCAAATTTCGAATATGAATTATATTCTATCGGAAGTAACTTATGAAAAATAATATTAATAATGAAAAAGTTCTTCTTCAGTTTTCAGGTGGAAAAGATAGTACAGCTTGTTTTCTCTTTTTGAAACAAAATAATATAAATTTCGAAGCAATTCATTTTACACATTCATATGCATATGACATTCCTTTACAAATGACAAAAAAAATATGTTCAAAATACGAAGTAAAACTTACAATAATCAATATAAAAAAGGAAATTGAAAATCTATTTTTGAACAACTTCAACAAAAGACCTTGTCGCTACTGTAAATCAATAATGGATTCAAAAACTGTAGAATATGCCATTCAGAATAAAATTAATCTTATTTGTGTAGGAGACACAAAAGACGATTCAATGCTAATTAATCGACTAAAAGCAGAAAATCAAGAAAGTTTTGAGTTTTCAAAATACTTTAATCAGGGAGTAAGTCTGCCCGAAAACATCTCTGTCTATCGACCTATGATAAATACAACAAGCTCTGAAATATTAGATTTTGTATATAGAAATATACCTGATTTCTCCCGTGTAAATGATACAGGGGATAAATATTTTGAGTATTCCAGAGAAGGGTGTCCTTTACAATTTAAGGATTTAGGAGCCTTCTTTTCTAAGGAGTTAATGGCTAAGTTAAAAAAATACAATTTGCTGTGTTCTGAATTTGCTAAAAAAAATGATATCAAAGCATCTATCCATTTACCCAGTGAGTTTATCGTTACTATACCAAAAGGATATGAAAACATGTGTAGAGAATACTTAATCTCTCATGGATGTAATCTGACATATGAAAATCCTATATCAACAAGTTTTCAAAATTTTACCATCACCATTTCATTAATAGAAACAATGAACACTCCTGAAATAATAAAAGAAGCTACTGAACGATTTATTGAAAGATTAGGTTATAAAATTTCAACCTATAAAATTATTGATAATTTTGGATTTATTAATGGGGACAATTTTATTTTAACCCTCCATACGATGTTTGCTCAAACTTTAGTATTAAGTCTATCGACCAAGGATGAGATCAAGAGCAATTTTCTAGACAATATAATAATTGAAATCTTCCACACATCACATTATGAATTATCTTGACCTTGTAAAATTTTCTGTGTAAATGGCTGACAAATATGATACTCTTAAGGAGGAGTACAATGTTGGCCAAAACAAAAGAAAAAGATGTCATCGACCA
>ONET01000056.1:30685-58546 GCA_900316905.1 uncultured Treponema sp. | reverse complement strand
TGTATCAATAATCTCATAGATCAAAAAACAACACGAAAACAGGGTGTATATACTCATTGCAATAAAAAGAAATGACGAGAATGTATTATCATTTAGTTTATCAAATGCAAGTATAGCCCCTGCATAGGTTAATGGTAACGTAAATATATTTGACAGCATTTTCTCTATGATGCAACGAGCTTGAGAAACAAAACCATCTGTTTTTTCATTATATTTTTGAATGTAAGAATCAAAATCTATTTTTTCAACAAAAATTGTGAAATCTGTTTCAACTTTATTACAAATTTCATCAAGCTCTAAAATAAGATTTTCCAAAGTCGACTCATTTGTTTTGAAGAGCCGTTCCACGCACCTATTTCTTAAAAGCATTGGATACAAACCTGTTAATTTTAAAACATCTTTAAAATGTTCATAAGTATCTTTCAAATCGCTTTCATTTAATACAGGATTATATTGTGAATAGCTAAATTTACATTTTCCTTTTTCGAAAGTATTAATAACAATAGATTTATCGGAATTTGGACCATCACTAATACTTTCATAGAATAGTTCATATATTTTTTGCCAATAAAAAACATTAGAAAATGAATATTCTTTATTACTATCAATATTCTCTTCATTAGAAAAATAAAAAGAATTTGGAATGTTATTCTTATCAAAAAATAATATAACCAACCTACATTGTTCTCCCGAATAATAACAATAGCATTTATCATAATTGATATTAGTAGGAAACGAAGAAACAATTCGTTCAAAACTGGGATAAATAACAACCTTATCATTTTCAATTTTAAACTCTGTTTCAGAACTTGCTTCATCAAAATTTATATTATTTTTTTTTGCGTCTTTCTTTATAGCATTTGCAATCATCTTATTCTTGAATACAAATGTACCGTCTGATGCAATATATTCAGATTGCATAGCCGCTGCGTTTAAGATTTCAAAACATTTAAATAAATCACTTGTCATTGTTCAGCCCTTAATTTATCAGCGAATAATTTTGACTTAATAATTACTATATCTTCTTTTTTTGGATCCGGATAAACTTTATCGCCAATATATTCAGGTGGAAAATCAAGTTTTATTTTATCACTCATAATGGAGTATTTTTTCAGCTTCTTCAGTTCCGTTTCATCCGCTGTAAATTCATCATTAATTGTAATTCCATTATTAGCCGCATAGTTTGAAATATAATCTGGATCTTTCCAAACTTCTTCGCTCACAGCCCTAAGATTTACATCTTTTGAAAAAGTCTTAGAACACAAATCAAATATTTTTTCTCTAAACTGTTCTCTAGACATAGAATTTCCATCTTCATCAGCAGGAATATCTATGTCACTAACTATTTTTCTAAGCGCTTTTGTATCTTCTTGACTTTTACTTTGAGCTTCCGCTCCTACCCATTTTTGAAAATATTTTGAAGCTTCATCTTGTGTTGTACTTAAAAAGGATAAATACCTATTTTTTTTATTTTGGTAAGATTGAATATTTATTCTACAAGCCATCGCAAGTTTATTTGTATCAATATGTATAACTTCATTTATTTGCATAGTATTATCTTTGTAAGAAAACTGTTTTCCAGTCTTGTCACGAACAACAAAGACAACGAAGAAATCTTCATTTTTATTCCTTATTTCGGCAAATATTACATACCCTCCTTTTGACTGTGGAATAGAATCCATTCTAGCTTTTAAGTCTGGAAGCACATCTTTTGTAAGTGAAATAAAATCCTTTTTTCTCGAATTCAAATAATCACTGAATTTTTCATGAAATACAGTATCTTCTTTTGAAGAAAAAATTCCATATTTTAGACTTTTTGAAAAGAATGTATAAAGTTCTTCAAACAAAGACTGACATTTTTTGTCTCTTAGATTTAATGTTTTCTTTGAAAATTCGATAGATGCGTCACCTTTCAACTCTTTTCTGACATTATGAATTATAGCATTTTTAATTTCCATGTTTTCCTCCCAAAATTTAAAAAAACCTCTTATATTATAGCCTGAATAAGATATTTTGCCAATTGCTCACGCTCTGAGGCTTGTTTTCATATAAAAAAACACCATTTTTAAACAAAACTTCCCCATTTCAAACCATTTGGTATTCCCAAATGTTTTTTTTCAAACGCCATGTTCACGGCAAAGTCTATAGATCGTGTAAAGTCTAGTTCGCAATTTCGTTTCTGAACAAAGCCTTGAATCCATCATGCCGCGTTAAACAAAATCCCCTTTTGAACTTTTATCAAGCCAGCATTCCTGCACGACCTTTTGTTAGTGTGGCAAACAACATTTTGGAATTTTCAATGGCTTTTTTCTACCCCAAATTGCGAACTTTATTGCACACTATCCACCATCACACATACTCAATCGGCAGCGAAACAACCTCGTCGCTCAAATACAACGGCTTGTCGCACTGGCAAATAATGCAGCCCTGACCGACGGAGACACTGGCAATTTTAGACAGGACGAAAAAATGTTTTGCCATTTCTATCGTTGGATGCGCCGATTTCTTTATTTCGATCGGATAGAGAGTGTTGTCCTTTTCTATTATTAAATCGATTTCTTTTTTGTCTTTGTCGCGGTAAAAATAGATCTTCTCGGTTTCGTGGCCGGCATTGTAGTATGACTTGATTACTTCGCTTACGACAAAGTTTTCAAAAAGGCTTCCAGACATCGCGCCGTTCATTGCGACAGTCGCAGAAGACCAGCCCACTAGGAAGCACACCAAGCCTGTGTCCATAAAGAATACCTTTGGAGTTTTTACGGCTCGTTTTGAAACATTTTTCTCATAAGGCTGCAAAAGGCGGATTACGCCGGAGGACTCAAGAATGCTTGTCCATTCGGAAATGGTTTTGCTTGTTACTCCTACATCGCGGGCAATGGAATCTGCGTTGAACAATTCTCCAACACGAGCCGCAAGGCACTGCATAAAGTTGTGGAATTTTACAAGATTCTTTGGGCTTATTATATCCGCCACGTCGCGGTCAAGGTATGTCCGTATGTATGAACGGTAAAACGGCTCCCATTCAACTGACTTGTCCGCCAACTCCGGCATGCTTCCGCGCCAGATGTGGCTCCACAAGTTTTTGTATGGCTTTATTTTTAGTTTCCTTTTTTTTATGTATTCAGAAGTAGGCAAGAATTCCTCGCTAAAATCGATTTTGTATTTTTCTCTAAGCGAAAGAGCCGCCATGTTGATGATGCAGACGCGGCCTGCCAAGGAGTCCGCCGCCTTGCTCAAAAGCTTGTAGCTTTGCGAACCGGTTAGGATGATTTGCCCCTTGCTTTTTGTTTCGTCCGCAAGGAGCTTTATTTGCAAAAACAAATCCGGCGCGCGCTGCACCTCGTCAACGATAACTGGCAGCGGATGGTTCTTAAAGAACAACACGGGGTCTTTTTGCGCCAGTTCAAGCTCGGCAAAATAATCGAGGGTGACATATTCATAATCTGGAAGCAGGTTTTGTTTTAGCAAAGTGGATTTTCCGACCTGACGCGAGCCGGTAATCAAGAGCACTCTGAACTGTTTTTTCATTCTGTTTAAATATGGCAGAATGTGGCGGTCAATATACATAAAGCCCCTTTAAAAGCGTTTCGACTAATTTGGAGTATAACTCCAAATTAGTCGAAAGTCAAGAGGGTCGAAGAAGTAATCGTGCGGACATCCACACAACAAATATTTTACCATTCCGTCTAAGATTCGCCAAACGAACAAACGCTGATAAAACCGCTCTCAATGCTTCTCAAGCTTTCTGATCATCTTATCAAAATCAGAATCTATCTTTTGAGTTTTATTAAAAATCTCATATTCGCCAAACGCTTTTTCATCAGCTTTATTTCTTGATATTTTTCCATTTCCTTCAAGAATATCGTACTTTCGGAATTCAAGAAATTCATTTACGCTTGCCGCAAACTGTTCCATATTAAAAGGAATTTCGCGCTCAATCAAATCTTCAATATAATCAAAATAACCGCTCACGGCCCTTTCCAGCTGACGGATTTGCTTTTCAGAAAGATAGTTTTTTGCGATATTCACATCAGACTTCAAAATACGGCCATCAGGAGAATTCTTCCATGTAGTCAACCCCATGTGCTCTTTTTTGTGGTCGGCCCTGTCATAAACAATTTCCGCCGCAGTCTGACCAGTAATTGCAAAATGAAACTTATTCTGAACAGTCGCATAAAACTGTTTTGTAATTTCAGAGTTCTTGTCATAATCAATGGAACACTCTGCAAAAATATCTGTAATCTGCTGCCAAATCCTGCGCTCGCTTGCGCGGATTGAGCGGACTCGTTCCAAAAGTTCACGAAAGTAATCTTTTCCAAAAACATTCTCGCCCTGCTTTAAGCGCTCATCATCCATCACAAAGCCTTTTTTGATGTATTCCTTTAATACATTTGTAGCCCAAATGCGGAATTTTGTAGCTTTTGCAGAGTTTACCCTATAACCAACAGAGATAATGGCATCAAGGTTATAAAAACTTGTAAGAACAGTCTGAGTTTTACCTTCTATTGCGCCATGCCTAGTGGTTATTTCCATTTTGGAAACAACCACATCTTCATCAAGCTCTCCTTCTTCAAAAATATTCTTAAGATGTTTGGAAACCGCAGGAACATTTACATCAAACAATTCTGCCATTGATTTTTGTGTAAGCCATATGGACTCATCCTTAAGGAGAGCATTGACTTTTACATCTTCTTCATCTGCTTTATAGAGAACATATGATATTTGTTTTACAAGTTCATTTGGCATTTGTTTTGCTCCTTTTGTTTTTTCTGGGTGTTCCCCTCACTACGCCTGCCTGTCGGCAGACAGGTTCGGGTCGGGTTTTTCGGGGGGCCGCCATCGCTCCAGCCTCCCAGCTTCGTTGCGGTGTCCGCTTCGTGCCCATACAATTCCTAACATGAAAGGCCTTTAGAATCTAATTCAAAATATTCATAGGCTTTACATAGCCGCCTTGCATAAGTTCTTTTCCATATATCCTTAATCATAATTCCCTTTACATGATTTATTATATAACAAAACAAGGTCCATAAAACAAAAGTAGTTATTGTAACTTTTAATGGAAAATTGAATAATGAAATTCCACTAAAAACATATGGAATACATAGCAATATATATTTAAAAATACAAGAAACAATGCTTTCTCTCCTTGCTTTTTCTTCTGCTTTTTGCTTTCGTTGCTTATTTCGCTTTTGTTCCTCAAAAAGTTTTTGTTCCGCGTTTTTTCTTTTCTCGCGTTCCTCAATCGAAACTGCATCTTTAGCATCTTCAATTAATTCATTAACTTTTTCATAATAGTTTAAGGTTCTCTCCGCCAAACAATCCTTGATTAAATGCGATGTTATAACTAAATTATACGCCGCTTCGGTAATTCTATTTTCATCCTTTAATTTTTTTGCGGTATCTTTTACTAATGCCTCTAACTCTGCATTAGGGCGTATAGCTGCAAATGCAGTTGCAAGAACTGACATTGAGACATTCTCAACGGCTTTATTTGAACTTCCTATATATAAATAGGCACACAACATAGGTTCTGGAATTGCTGCAGGAAAAAAATTCTCTAAAGAGTTTTTGTTTTCAGAATATTTGGATACTATTTTTTTATCTGTACTAGATACCAAAGCGTTCTCAGTTATAAATGAATATTTTGCATCGATGAAGTTTTTAGAATCTATTTTTTTCCTTTTTTCATAAGTATAAATGATTGAATTTACATCTCGCGAAGTTCTTTCAGAATATTTTTCAATAGAGTCGTATTGCCGTAAAAACAAATTGTTATTAATTTCCGTGGTAAGTTCATTTTCATCAATTCCCAATACTTTTTCTGGAATATCATTTTCTATTGAAATAAGGTTTTCTTTTAAAATATTTTGTAACGAAGCAATAATAAGTTCTATCCTTGCAACTGAAAAACCTTCTTGACGCATATACGATAACGCTTTGTTAGCTTTTCTAGAGTCATAAAGTGGAGATTCTATATATTTTTTTGCAGTTTCAAGTATTTCAACAATTTCATCAAATGAATGTTTAAAAATCTTAATAAAACCACCCTTCAAATGAATTTCTTTTATAATTTCCTTTACAATTTCTTCTCGTTGCATACTATCTATGCCGAGCAAAGGAAAAATGAATGAAGAATCAAGAAAAAAAACACATTTTTTTAAAGACTCTGTTTCTGATTCTACAGGGGCTAAATACATAGCATGAAAAGCAATACTCCCTATTGCAAAATTAACAAAATCCTTGTATAGAACAGGTTTTTCAAGAAATAACGATGAAACATATTTTCCAACAAGAAACAACTCTTCAGGAGTAGAATTAGTTTTGACTTCAGTGAAAACAATATCTGCATCATTATCTTTTATAAAAGATAAAATAATTTTATTTGCTTCTTCTTGTGTAAATGTCTTATTATATTTTTCACTGCAATATTTTATAAACTCTGCAAAAATTTCATTTTGTTTGTTTGAACAGGAATCTATTTCCTCTTTTATGTAAAAACCATGTTTTATAATTGCCGAACCATCAACTATAAAGACATCTCGTTCTTTTTTTACAAAATGTAGATTTACCAATTTTGCTACCAGAGAACTAATTAAGTACGCAGGAATAGGCAATGAAAACAGTTTTTTAAAATTTTCTGCTAATACGGTATAATCTTTCTGAGCGAAATTACTTATATTGTTTTCAACCAATAAAGTTGCAAAAAGCGGAACAAAATTGTCCAAATAACTTTTATTATATTTCTGCCATTGCGTTGACAGCAAACTAAATGTTGCTAACTGTTTATCCATTGTTTATTACTCCTCCCTTTCTCTCCAGTTTTTCTTTTATTATACCAAAGGCAAGTTTATCTGACAAGAATTTGCGGTCTTGGATTTGATTTTCTATTCCAAGGTTGTTACTTTTGTTATTCCTCTTCTCCCAAGAATTCAGCAAGCGTTTTTGGAATGGCGCCTTGCTTTATTTTTGGAGAGCAGAATTCTTTATATAAGGCCTTGACTGCTTTTCGTTTTTCTTTGTTCCCGCCGGCCTTATAGGCTATTCCAAGCATTGTTTCAAAACCGACAATTGTGATTTTGTTTAAATCTTCTATTTCTTTGCATACATCGCAGGCGTCTGTATCTCTTGAAGAAAAGTAAGGAATGCCATAATAACAGGCATAGGCAAAAGAATGAACTTCCCCCCGATTTTTTGTTTTTGAGAATGGCGCATACATTAACGGATGGTCATGAATTTCGTTGAATATACGCATGAATTCAGGATCTTTGTCGAACAAATCTTTATCTGAAACTATTTGGATGTTCTTACCAATGTGTTCATCGACAATCTTTCTTGTCGCAGCATCGAGTTCGCTATAAACAATTTCGTGAATAAGAATGTTTTCAAAATAAGAAAGAGCGTCATTCAGCCAATTCTGTTTCATTTTTTCTAGAGAATATTCTGGATTTGTCTGACGCTTTTCGACTCCCACCATAAAGACGCATGTATCAACTATGATAAGAGACTCTTTCTTTATTTTGAAAAACTTATTCATCGTCTGTCAGACCCTCTTTTATTTTAGCTTCTGACAAACCAAATTTCTTTATAATTTCGTTCATTGTTGAGTCGTCCAACCTCCCCTTGTTGAATAAAAGAGGGACCAAATCATAAAGCTGCTCATTGATATAAACATTTTTGTTTGAATACAATTCCTTTACGCGGACATTTTCTTCTGCAAATTCCAAGAGAATTTTCTTGACACCTTCATAATGTTTAAGCAAATAATCCGTGTCTGAAACATTCTCCTCTTTTAGCCGATATAAAACCGCCTTTAATGGAATACAATATTTTACGACCAGGACAAAACAAAACGCGATTTGCTTATAAAGCGGAGTTAACTTAAACTTTCCTTCTGTAAACTGCAAAAAAGATTTCAATTCGTTTCGCAAAGCTTCTTCCGGCAAAAGAAATTCCGCGGCAAACCTATTCGCCTTTATTTCCTCTTTATCATTCTTGCTGAATGAACACACAAAAGAATCCAAAGAGTTTTCAATAAAGCTGTAAGAGTAATGATACAATTCATGCGCCGCCGCAAAGACCTGATTTATAAGCGGCTTGCTAGAATTTATAACGATATACTTTTTTAATGATTTAGATGAATATTTAATAATCATTGCGTCTAAATCTGATTTTTTAAAATCTTGGAGTTGAAAAACAATATCTCCCTTTTGCTCAAGAAATGAAAATATATTGGTTCCTATCGGAGTATTTAGTCCGTATACAGCTCTTGAATCTCTTGCTCTGTTTTTAAGAAGATCAATTTCATCTTTTAAAAGGAGTTTTTCATCAAAGGTGTAATTGTTTTGAGACAAGTTATTGATTATAGAGTCAATATCGTTTTTTGAACTCATTTATTCACCCTGTCATAAAGCGCAAAGAGATATTCACGCATGCCAATTTTTTCAAGAACGGATTCCAAAGCCTTTTTGTCTGTCGGTTGAATTTTTCCCATCAAATACGCCGACGGCATTTCGTTAGTCGCTTCCCAATACTCTTCAGAACGTCGGCCTGTGACTTTACAATAATTCGCAAAAACAACTTTGGACGGAGCCCTCTTGCCCTGTTCAAAAAGCGAAACTAAAGTGTGGTTGTCCAACTCCAATTTAGCGGCAAACTCCGCTTGAGTCAGTTTGTTCGCGCTGCGAAACTCTTTTACATCAGCCGAAAATTTCCGTAAATTAAAATTCATAGTTTATCCTTCCTTGTAATTATTATAACACACAAATCGACAAAAAATGTTACAAATTGTAACATTTTTCTTAATAAAATTCAAGGACCTTCTTGGGGATTTAATTATTGTTGGGGGATTGCAACTTTTCTCTACTCCACCCTGCCCTTGTCAAACAAATCGCTGTTCAAAAAGACCTTTAGCGAATCTTTCCAATCTGGCAGCGTGATTCCTAGCGTTTTCTGGACTTTTGACTTGTCAAGCACGGAATAAGCGGGGCGATTGGCGGGGGTTGGGTATTCTGACGTTGCGCAAGGATTTACGACGCAAGCCTTGTTAGTGACATAGCCGCTCTCAACGCCTTGGGCAAAAATCTCTTTGGCAAAGTCAAACCAAGTGATTTCTCCCAGGTCGGTTACATGATAGATTCCGTTGGGAACGGACTGGCCGTTCAAGCGCTTTTGGATGACATTTAAAATCACGCTTGCAAGCGTGACGCAGTTTGTGGGGGTGCCTTTTTGGTCGTTAACAACCTTTACGCTTTCATGAGTGTTCATGGCGCGAATCATCGTGTAGACAAAATTCTTTCCGCTCCAGCCGTAGAGCCACGCCGTGCGGAGGATGTAATAGTCGCCTGTCTCTTGGGCGATAGCCTTTTCGCCTTCCGCCTTTGTTTCGCCATAAACGCCTATCGGTTTAATCGGAGCGTCTTCTGAAATCGGCGAGGAAGAGCTTCCGTCAAAAACATAGTCCGTGGAAATATGAAGGAACGGAACGCCAAGCTTTTTTGCAAGCCGCGCGATGTTTTTGGGGCCGTCCGCGTTCAAAGCGCGCGCAAAATCAACGTCGCTTTCCGCCTTGTCAACAGCTGTGTACGCCGCGCAGTTAACGATAAAAGAAACAGTCTTGTCAGCCGCAAAGCTTTCAAGAGCGGAGTAATCAAGAATGCTGACCTCGCTGTCAGTTCCGACAAAATCAATTTTGTTTTTTAAAAGCGTTCGGCAAACTTCGTTGCCAAGCACCCCCCTTGTTTCCAATCAGCTAAACCATTACTTTTTATCCCCGTAATTCGCGCTGATCCAGTTTTTGTATTCGCCGCTCAAGATGTGGTCCACCCAATCCTTGCGCTCCAAATACCAGTTCACTTACAACAAACAAAAAAAACAAGATGCCTCTTACTTCCTTACATCCCCATGCAAAAAGTCGTCGTAACTTATCTGCACGCCTTCCCTTACATCCACTTTGGCCTTCCAGCCAAGGGCGTTAAGGCGGGTCACGTCGCAAAGCTTGCGCGGAGTTCCGTTGGGCTTTGAAGAATCCCATTCCATCTTGCAAGTCCGGCCCGACGCGGCGACGTCGGCGTAGACAACGTCGCGGACTGTCTCGGCCAATTCCTTGATCGTGCATTCCTTTCCGGTGCCGACGTTGACAAAGTCGCCGGTGGGTGTCCGCAAGTCCGAGGCGTCCTTGTTTTCCATAAGGTAGACCACCGCGTCGGCAAGGTCTCCGGCAAACAAGAATTCGCGCAAAGGAGAGCCGTCGCCCCAAAGGTGGACCACGTCCTCGCCGCTAGCCTTTGCCTCGTGGAATTTTCGGATCATCGCCGGGAAAACGTGGCTTCCCTGAAGCTCGTAGTTGTCGCCAAGGCCGTAAAGGTTTGTGGGCATGACGCTCAAAAAGTTTGTTCCAAACTGCTTGTTGTAGGCCGTACACAATTTTATCACGCTGATTTTGGCCAAGGCGTAGGCGTCGTTGGTCGGCTCCAAGGGGCCTGTCAAAAGCGACTCTTCCTTAATCGGCTGCTCGGCCATCTTGGGGTATATGCAGGTGGAACCTAGGTTCATCAATTTTTTTACGCCGTTAACGCGCGCGGCTTCCACCACGTTAAAGCCTATGACCATGTTTTGGTAGATGAAGTCGGCCGGATAAGTGGAGTTGGCTCCGATTCCGCCTACATGGGCCGCCGCCAAAAAAACATATTCCGGCTTTTCCGCGGCGAAAAATTCGTTTACGGCGGCTTGGTTCAAGAGGTCCAGCTCCTTGTGAGTCCTTGTGACGATGTTCGTGTAGCCCTTTTCCTTTAGGCAGCGAACAATAGAGCCGCCAACCAAGCCCCGGTGCCCCGCGACGTAAATCTTAGCGTTCTTTTCCATAAAACTATCTAGCCCTCGCCACGCGTTCGTTCTTGACATACTCCATGTCGTGCTTCATCATGATGTGGACCAATTCCTTAAAGCTTGTCTTTGTGGGGTTCCAGCCTAGGACTGATTTTGCCTTTGTGGGGTCGCCCAAAAGGGTCTCGACTTCCGCAGGTCTAAAATACTTGGGGTCCACTTCTATCAAGACTTTTCCTGTCGCCTTGTCGTAGCCCTTTTCGTCAACGCCTTCGCCCTTAAATTCGATGTCGATTCCGGCTTCCTTAAAAGCCAGCTGGCAGAATTCGCGCACGCTGTGCTGCTCGCCGGTGGCAACGACAAAGTCATCGGGCTTTTCCTGCTGCAAGATAAGCCACATGCATTCCACGTAGTCCTTGGCGTAGCCCCAGTCGCGCAAGGCGTTGAGGTTTCCAAGGTAAAGCTTTTTCTGAAAGCCCTGGGCGATGCGGCTTGCGGCAAGCGTGATTTTGCGGGTGACGAAAGTCTCACCGCGCCTCTCGCTTTCGTGGTTGAACAAAATTCCGTTGGAACAGAACATGCCGTAAGACTCGCGGTAGTTTTTCATGATCCAAAAGCCGTAAAGCTTGGCCACGGCATACGGCGAGCGCGGGTAAAATGGAGTGGTCTCTTTTTGCGGAATTTCCTGCACAAGTCCAAAAAGCTCCGAGGTGGAAGCTTGGTAAATGCGGCAAGTCTTGTCCATTCCCAAAAAGTGGACGGCTTCCAAAATGCGCAAAACGCCGGTCGCGTCCGTGTCGGCGGTGTATTCGGGAACGTCAAAGCTGACCTTTACGTGGCTCTGGGCGCCAAGGTTGTAGATTTCGGTCGGCTTAATTTCGCGGATAAGGCGGATCAGGCTTTCGCTGTCGGTAAGGTCTCCGTAGTGGAGTTTTACCTTTTTGTCCTTGTGCATGTCCTCGATTAGGTCGTCAATATATAGATGCTCGATGCGGGCGGTGTTGAAGCTGGACGAGCGGCGGATTATTCCGTGAACGTCATAGCCTTTTTCTAGCAAAAATTCCGCCAAAAAAGAGCCGTCCTGGCCTGTGATTCCTGTGATGAGAGCGATTTTTTCAGACATATTTTCTCCTGGTTAAATGCTGTTCAAGTTTCCTATTTTATCATTTTAAGGGTGAATTTGTCAACAACGGCGCGCCGGACTGCAAGCGCATAGAATTTCAAATATTTTTTCTAGCAAAATCGCGCGAAGTGTGATATAATAGAAGAATGGACAACGCGCAAAAAGAGGCCTTGCTAAAGAAGGCCAAGGAAATGCTCGCCTTTTCCTACACGCCCTACTCCAACTTTAAGGTTGGCGCGGCGCTGCTTGCTAAAAGCGGAAAGGTATTTGGCGGCTGCAACATCGAGAACGCGGCTTACGGGCCGTCAAACTGCGCCGAGCGGACGGCGTTTTTCAACGCGGTAAGTTCCGGCGAGCGGGGCTTTGAGGCCATCGCGATTGTCGGAGGCCCCGACGGAATTATAAAGGACTTTTGCCCGCCTTGCGGTGTTTGCCGCCAGGTCATGATGGAATTTTGCAAGCCCAAGGAATTTTTGATTCTTTTGCAAAACGCGTCGGGTGAAATAAAGGAGTTCACGCTGGAAGAAATGCTTCCGCTTGGCTTTGGACCGGCAAATCTATAGGAGAAGTATCGGCGAGATTAATTGGGCGCAAGCCCAAAATTGAATGTCGCCGCATACGGTCGGGCAAGCCCGCCGTTTTGCGTTAGGAAATCATTCACTTGCGCTCTTGCGAGCGCGGGCAATAAGCCGCAACATTCGCGCTCACTAACAAGTTCGCGCGAACAGCGGTAATTATAGGAGTTTAATTATATGCAAAACTACAAGATTAAAATCACGTTTCCCACTGGAAAGACAATCGAGGCCGCGACTGGCTCCACGCCCGCGGACTTTATAAACGAGTTTGACGAAAAGCCGGAGAAGATTTTCGCCGTCCGCGCCAACAACGAAGTTGTTTCGCTTAACCGAGGCCTTTTTGTTGACAGCGTCTTGGAGCCGGTCTTGATGAGCAGCAAGGACGGAAGCCAGGTTTACAGGCGCACGCTCTGCTTTATCTTGGCCGCGGCCGCCCACGAGATTCAGCCTGAAAACAACGTTATTATAGAAAACTCTTTCGGCTACGCCTACTACTACACGTTCCAAGACGGAAGCGACGTTCCAGAAAAATTCGTTTCCGACCTAAAGGAAAAAATGGACGCCATCATAAAGAAGAACGTTCCGATAGAAACGCACTTTATCTCTTACGAGCAGGCCATCCAGACTTTTGAAAAGCTAGGCCTTTTGGAAACCCGCAAGCAGCTTAACTACGTTTGCCCTCCCCGCGTCCAGATGAACACAATCGGCGAGTACACAGACCTTTACTACGGCCCGATGCTCGTTTCCACCGGAGCGCTCGGCGCCTTTAAGCTTCAAAAATACAAGAGCGGCTTTTTGATTTTGTTCCCGTCCAGCTCAAAGCCGGACACAATACAGGAATTCAAGGAATACCCGGTATTGTTCGAAACCTACGCGCGCGGAAAAAAATGGGGAAAGCAAATCGGCGTCACAAGCGTCGCCTCGCTTAACGAGCTTGTCTCAAGCCGCGAGGCCGACGAGTTCATAAACATTTCAGAAGTTTTCCAGGAAAAGTGCATTTCCGACATAGCGAGCCAAATCCACAACCGAAAGACCACCCGCCTTGTGCTTATCGCAGGCCCTTCAAGCTCGGGAAAGACCACCAGCGCCAAAAAGCTGGCGATGGAATTGCAGGCCATCGGCTACAAGCCCAAGGTCATAAGCCTTGACGACTACTACGTGGGCCGCGACCGCACTCCCAAGGACGAAAACGGAAACTACGACTACGAGTGCATCGAGGCCTTGGACATCGAACTTATAAACCAAAACCTTTTGGACTTGTTCGCCGGAAAAAAGGTGGAGCTTCCCAGCTACAACTTTGTCACCGGAAGCCGCGAATACAAGGGAAAGACCTTGCAGCTTGCCCCCAACGACATTCTTATTATGGAAGGAATTCACGGCCTTAACGACAAGCTTACCCATCTTGTTCAGCCGGAACTTAAATTCAAACTTTATTTGTCGGCGCTTACCCAGCTTAACATCAACGAGCACAACAGAATCTCCACCAGCGACAACCGCTTGATCCGCCGCATCGTGCGCGACAACAACTTTAGAGGAAAGAGCGCGGCCGCCACAATCGCCATGTGGGATTCCGTGCGCCGAGGCGAGCGCCTGCACATCTTCCCATTCCAGAACAACGCCGACGCGATTTTGAACACCGCTCTGGACTACGAGCTTTCTGTGCTTAAGGTTTACGCGGAACCGCTCTTGCGCTGCATTCACCCGGGCCAAAAGGAATACTCGGAGGCCTGCCGCCTCTTGCGCTTCCTAAACGCCTTCCCGCCGATTCCCGCGACGGCCGTTCCCGACCGCTCGATTATCCGAGAGTTCATCGGCGGCAGCGCGTTTAAGTATTAAGCCGCTCGTGTTTTTGAACGCAAAACCATAACGGCTATTTCGCCGCTAGTTATATTTAGCGGTTACAATATCATCTAGCGCCTTGGCTTCGAGTTTTTTTTGCTCGGACCTAAAGGCTTCGTATTGGCGTTCCTTTAGCTTTTTGATTGACTCGTGCTTTTGCATGGCGGCGTTAAAGGCGGCGCGCTTTTCGTCGGTGACTAGCTTTGCTTGGGCCATCTCGTTAAAAAGGCGCTCCTCTTCCTGCTTTATGTAGCGATAAAATTGTTGGGCTTGCGCGATGGCGGCAAAGTCGGTTTGCCCGCTGGCCGCTTTTTTTGCGGCGGCGTATTGCCTGGCCAAGGCGTCCAAGGCGGCTTGAATCTGCTGTTCAACTTGAACCGCCTTTCCAAGCTCTATCTGCGCTTGGTCTTGCTCGTTCTTCCGTAAATTTAAAAGCTGCTCAAGCTCAAAGACAAACTTTTTCAATCAGCCGCCGCCTTTACGCGCCAGAAACGCTTGAAGATCCCGCGGCGCTTGTCTCGTCCAAAGCCGCCGCCCCGTCTTTCGCGCGACCGTCAACCACTTGCGCCACAGTCGGAATGGCGACGGCCGGCCGCTCCACATATTCCTCCGGTGGAATTTGGATTCCCGTAAGCGCGGAAAGTTTGTCCAGCGTGTCCTTCATCGGGCAAGCGTCGCTTTCTTCCTGCTTTAGGAACTCTTCAATCGCTTCGTGCTTTTCTATGGCGGCGTCAATCGCGGGGCTTGCGCCCTTTGCATAGGCGCCGGTCGTTATCATAAGCTCGTTTTGCTGGTAGGTGGCCATCCACTGGCGGACCACGCCGCAAGCCTCGCGGGTCTTTTTCCCGGTGACGCGGCGGCTAAGGCGGCTGATGCTGGCCAAAACGTCCACGGCCGGATAATGGTAGGCTTGCGCCAATTTTCTGTCCAAAATAATGTGGCCGTCCAAAACGCCGCGCACGGTGTCGGCGATCGGGCCGTTCATGTCGTCGCCTTCCACCAATACCGTGTAAAAGGCGGTGATCGATCCCTTGTCGTTGGCGCCGGCGCGCTCAAGCAGTTTTGGAATCATGTCAAAGACGCTTGGAGGGAAGCCTTCGCGCGCGGGAGGCTCGCCGGCCGCCAAGCCGATTTCGCGCTGGGCTTGGGCAAAGCGCGTGATTGAGTCGAACATCAGCATGACGTTCTTCCCTTGGTCGCGGAAGTATTCGGCGATGGCGGTGGCCACGTAAGCCGCGCGCAAGCGGCAAATGCTTGGCATGTCGCTTGTGGCAAGGACCACCACAGAGCGCTTTAGGCCGGCCTCGCCCAAGTCGCGCTTGATAAAGTCCGGCGCCTCGCGGCCGCGCTCGCCTACAAGCGCGATTACATTTATGTCAGCGTCGGTGTTGCGCGCTATCATGCTCATAAGCGTTGACTTTCCCACGCCGGAACCGGCGAATATTCCCAGGCGCTGGCCGGCTCCAACGGTAAGCATTGAATCGATGGAACGCACGCCTGTCGTTATGCGCCTGTCTATGTCGCGGCGGCTAAGCGCGTCGGGAGCCGGGGCTTGCGCGGGGTAAGTGGTCTCCGCGTTAATGTCGCCCTTTCCGTCCAACGGCTTTCCGGTTGCGTCAACGACGCGGCCAAGCAAGCCCTTTCCAACCGGCACTTGCAGGGTCTGTCCCGACGCGACGACTTCCGTTCCCACTTCGATTCCGCGCGTGTCGCCAAAAGCCGTCAGCTTTACGGTGGTTCCGTCAAGGCCCACGACTTCGGCCAGCATTTCTTTTTTTAAGCTTTCGATTCTTAGTGTGCAAATTTCTCCGATTACCGAGCGCGGGCCTTCGCTTAAAATTTCAAGGCCGTTGACGCTCTTTACTTTTCCGATGTACAAAATCGTCTCGGAATTTTGAACTTTCTTGAGATACTTGTCCAGATTGAATTCTACGTTGTATGTTGATTTCATTTCCCACCCAAAAACGCCGCCAAAAAAAAGCGCTTCCCCAAACGCTGGCGGCCGGCATTAAAGCCCGCGACTAAGACTCGCTCACATCCGACTTTGCCACGCTCTTGATCGGAGAGATTTCCATAATCTTTTCTTCAAGCTCGGTAAGCTGGCTTGAAATGCGCGCGTCAATCGCGCCAAAGTCGGTCTCGACAATGCAGCCGCCGCTTTCCACGGTGGAATCTTCCATGACGGTTATTCCCTTTATGGCCTCGACGCGGCTGATAAAGTCCTGTATGTGCTCGGTCGTAAGCTGAACGTCGGCAAGATTCACGCGGATTGTCACGTCGCCTCGGCCCTTGACTTTTTTGAGCGCCGAAAGCACGTTGCTCAAAATCACGGCCTTTTGGTTTTCGCTTATTACCTTTACAATTTTTCGCGTGATCAAAATCACAAGCTCCACGATTTGCCGCTCGGTTTCGTTAAGAATTTCCTCGCGCCTTTGCATGACGGAGTCAACAATTTTGTGCAAACGGTCTACAAGGCGGACGGCTTCGGCGTAGCCTTTTTGGAAGCCCTCTTCGTGGCCTTGGTCAAAGCCTTCTTTGGAAGAATCGCTCTTTAGCTTTTCAACTTGGGCGCGCGCCTCGTCAAGCATTTTTTGGGCTTCGGCTTGGGCGGCCTTTTGAGTTTCCTGAGCGACGGTTTCCGCCTCTGTCTTTATTATTTGCGCTTGGTCAGTCTGCCGCTTGACTTCGGCAAAGGCCGCGTCTTCGGCTTTCTTTACAATTTCGTCGGCGCGAGCCTGGGCTTCGGCCAACATGTTTTGCTTTTCTATTTCCCAGTTCTTCTTGAATTCTTCGGCCTCGCGGCGCAAGTCGTCGGCGGTGGGGCCGGTGTATTCAGGCTCGGCCTCTTCCACCACTTCCTCCACCACGGGAGCGTAATCCTTAAACAGTTTTAGCGTGACCACATCCTTTTTGTCGTCCTTAAATTCAAGCGGCCTAAAAACTGATTTTGCCATTTACTTCCTCTAAAACTTTTAAGATACAAGCTCGTCTTCGCCGGAACGCGCGATGACGATGTCGCCCTTTTCTTCCAAACGGCGGATTGTGGAAACAACTTTCTGCTGGGATTCTTCTACGTCCTTTAGGCGCACAGGTCCCATGAACTCCATGTCTTCCTTGAGCATGCTGGCCGCGCGCTTTGACATGTTGTGGAAAATCTTGTCCTGGACTTCCGCGTCCACGGACTTGAGCGCCTTGGCCAATTCCTGCGTGTCCACTTCGCGAAGAACGCGCTGGATAGAACGGTCGTCCAGCATGACGATGTCTTCGAAAACGAACATGCGCTTTTTGATCTCTTCCGCCAAATCGGGGTCTTCTTCTTCCAAAGACTCGATGATGGCCTTTTCGGAAGAACGGTCGACAAGGTTGAGGATTTCAACGATGGATTCGACGCCGCCAGCGGCTGTGTAGTCTTCGCTTGACAATGTTGAAAGCTTCTTTTCCAAAACGCGCTCTACTTCGCGCAAAACGTCAGGGCTTGTTCGGTCCATCGTGGCCAAGCGCTTTGAAACTTCAGGCTGAATTTCTTCAGGCAAGTTCTGCAAAATTACGGCGGCCTTGGCCGGTTCCAAATACGCCAAAATCAAGGCGATTGTCTGCGGATATTCCTGCTGGATAAAGTTAAGAAGGTGCGCCGGGTCAGTGCGGCGGATAAAGTCAAAGGGGCGGACCTGCAAGCTTGAGGTCAAGCGGTTGATGATGTCGATGGCCTTCTGGCTTCCCAAAGACTTCTCAAGCAACTCGCGCGCGTAGTCGATGCCGCCCGTGGTGATGAAGTTTTGGGCGTTCATCAAATCTTGGAATTCTTCCAAGACCTGGTCTTTGATTTCGGCGTCAATCGTCTCAAGGCGCGCGATCTCAAATGTCAACGTTTCGACTTCGTCCTCGCGCAAGTGCTTCATTATTTCGGAAGAAACGTCGCTTCCGACTGAAACCAAAAAGATGGCGGCCTTTTGTCGGCCTGTGAGGTTCTTAAAATCCTTGGCGCCGCCTTTTTTGGAAGCGGACGCAGGCTTTAATTGAGGCTTTGGAGATGACTTTGGTTTTGACGCTTCGTCTGACATTTAAATTCCTCTATTCATTACTTGTCTTTGCTCAACCAGGCGCTCAAAACGGAAGCCACTTTGTCGGGATAATTGTCAATGGCAGTCCGTATTTGCGCCGTGGGAGCGGCCATTTTCTTTTCAAAGGCTTTTCTTTCGCCCGCCACGTCCCTATATATATTTCGGACTTTTCCGAATCTTTCTAAAGTCTCAAGCGTTTGAATTTCTTGGCGGACTTCCGTGGGATTGTTGGGATTGTACCTTGTTCCAAGCTTTCGCATGGCCTTTAAGAGCATATGCTTTTCGTCGTCGTTAAGGTATTCCAAGACGCTCTCGGCGCCGGCTCCAAGCTCGCCGAACAATATGGCCGCCTTCTTTTTTCCGGGAATCCCCTTCTCGGAGGTCATTTCAAAATTCAATTCTTCTCTAGTCATACTACTCCTCCATCAACCAAGTGCGGATGAGCATCGCGACGTCCTCAGGATGCTCTTTTGCCATAGCGATGGCGTTCTCCTGCAATTCGGCGCGCTTGCGCTCCTCGACCGACATCGTGACTTCCACGCCTTCCTCTTTGGCTTCCCAAAGCGCCTGGTCGCGGGCGGCCTGCTGCTTGCGCAAAAGTTCCTCTTCGCGAAGGCGGCGGCGCCTTTCCATCTCGCGGCTGATAAAGCGGTAAAGGATGAATATCGCCAGTATCGCCGCCAAGCCGATAAGAACCAAAATTATCGTCAAGCGGGTTTGGCGCGCCTTAAGGATGGCCGCGTCTTCCGCCTCAAATTCGGCGCTGCGGTCAAAGGGAACGTTTATGACGGTGACCTTGTAGCCCTTGGCGCGGTCGTAGCCGATGGCGCTTTGAATGTAGTCGGCCCACTGCTCCAGCTGCTCCTTGGGAACAGGCGCGTAGTCGCGGACAATTCCGCCTTGGTCGTTGAAGACAGGATTGTGGTTCTTGTCGTATTTTTTTGTCCAAATGCCGTCGATGTTGACGGAAACGGTGACCTTTCCGTAGCGGGGGCTTTCCTCGCGGTGGATTTGGTCTGTGTTGAGCGCGTTGTTTTGCGTAACGCCGGTTTCGGTTTGCTTTCCGATTACGTTTGACATGTCGGAATAGACCGGCGGGTTTTGGCCTTCGGTTCCGGCCGGACCTTGCGGGTTAAAGCCGGTGCCCTGCCATTCGCGGGTGACGGTTTGCTGGCTTATCGGAAGCGTGTCGCGGAATTCGGAATCGTCGTAAGGCGTGTCGGGGTTGTCCTCGCGGATTGTGATTGGATGGTAAACCGTGGAATCCTTTGTTTCCTTGGACCATGTCAATCTTTATGTTGAGGTCGCGCACGCGGTCGGCGGAAAGCGTGTTTTGCAAGGCCTTTAGGATTTGCGCGCGGTAGTGCGCCTCGCCTTCGCGGATAAGCTTTTCCTGCTTTTTGACCAAGTCAAGGCGGTCGCTTTCGGCCATGCCCTCAAAGTCGTGTAAAATGTTTCCTTCGCTGTCGGTGATGATGCAGTTTTCAGCGGTCAAGCCTTCAACCGCGCTCATGATAAGGCGCTGCACGCCCAAAATTTTCCTGCGGTTGGAAAGAAGGTCGCTCATGGGCTTGGGCTTTATGATGACGCTGGCGGTGACAGGCTTTTGGTCGGAGGTGAAAAGCTTGTCTTCGGGAAGAACCAAAGTCACGTCGGCAAAGGCTACGTCGTCAAGCGCTTCTATGTGCTGCTTTAGCGTGCGGGTTATGGCTTGCTGCAACTTTACGTTTTGGTCGGCGTCGGTTGTGGACCAGCCGCGGTCAAAGAACGACGCGAATGGATCCACGCTTGCCGGAACAAGGCCTTCCGTTATAAGTATGTCCCGCATTTTTGTCGCGGTTTTTTCGTCAGGAACTGAGATATAGCCGGCGTCGTTTACCGTGGCCTGAACATGTTCCTCATCAAGGCGAGTCAAGATTTGCGACTGCATGTCGCCGGTGACAGGGGCGTTGAAAAGCCTGACTGTTGTTGGAGTTGAAGACACGCGGAACATGGCGACGACCGCGACGATTATCGCTACGGCTATGCCTATGACTATCGCTTTTTGAATTTTTGACCACTTGGCCCAAGCGCCCTTCGCGCTGTCGCCAAGCTTTTTGAGCCATTCGTTCATCCATCCTCCCACCAGGAGAGCCCACCCCTCCCGTGAACGAATTACAATAATAGTATTGTAGAATTATATCATACTTGTTTAAATAATGCAAGAAATATTTTAAGAAATTTATAGAAAAAAAGAATAAAAAAATAGAAGTACCCATAACAAAAAAAGCTCTCGGGCGAGTCCGCCTGTCTTACGCGTGGCTGCAGGTAAATGGAAATTTGACTCGCTCCGTTCCGTCGCTACATCGCATTCGCTCTGTTTTGCTTGTGGAAATTCATTCAACTGCGCTCTCACGAGCGCTGGCAATCGCCCTGCAGAACGCTCAGACGGCCGGCCCTCGCCCTGCGCTTTTTTTGTCGGGGCGTGTTTATTTTATCATCACCGTTACAGCTTTAAAGCCGAGCGGGCGCAGGAGGGCGGAGATGACTTGCTTTGCGCGCGCGTCGGCGTCGTCCAAGAGGCCGTCGGCAAGGATTTCGTCGGCGGCCTCGCGCTTGGCGGCGTCGATTTGCTCGAATATTTCCTGAGTTCCGATGCGGGTAAAAAGCCTCTGCTGCTCGTCAAAGACTTCCTGCGACTGGATGTCGTTTCCAAGCAAGACCGTGGGCGGAATTTTCACGACGACGCTTTTTGCGTCCGGAGACACGACGACCTCGGCGTCGCGGATGTTTTCTATGCCCGCGCGCAAAACGCCCGAGTAGCGGACAATGCTAAAGGCCTTGGAAATGGCGCCCTTCTTTTTTATCGTGATGATGTCGCTGTAGCGCATTTTGTACAAGACAAGCTCGGCGCACTCGGAAAGCTCGCGCTCCACCGCCGCCCGCCGGTTTTGGACGCGCGCCGCCTGCATTTTTGAAAGGCAAAAGGCCGCCAAGGCGAAGACCGCCGCGGCAATCAACACGATTGTGACCGCGCGAAGAATCACTTTTGAGGCAAGGTTTGCCGCGAAACTGTTGGAAGACTTTTTTTTGCTCATACGATTATTGTAGCGCGCTTTTAGCGGCTTGGCAAATAAAAAAGGCGGCCTTCCCTGCGGAAAAAGCCGCCCTTACGGCATTTTGGCCGCGGCGTTTTGCCGCAGCCAAAAAAGCGCTACTTGTACCAGTAGTATCTAGCCCAGTCGTCATTGCCGGTGCCGCTAGACTTGAGTTTAGCTGCATTTTGGGTCGGGTTGGACAAAGCGCCCTCGTCGACCGACTCTCCATTCGTCCTCCATTCCCAGTAGTTTGAATCTGCCGTGCGCTTCCAGCCAGAGGGAGCTTTAAACTCAACCGAAGTAAGCGCGCTGCAAGAATCAAACGCATAATTCCCAATGCTGGTCACGGAAGCTGGAATCACAAGGCTTTTTAATTTACTGCAATAAGAGAAAGCATGTCTTTCTATGCTAGTAACGGATGCAGGAATTACAATATTCTCCAATTTGTTACATCCATAGAACAAATATTGTCCGATATTTGTAAGATTTGCGGAAAGCGTTAAGCTTGTCAAATCACAATTCATAAAAGCGTTTTCTTCAATAACAGTAACGCTGTCTGGAATTACAAGACTTGAAATTCTAGCAACTTCAAAAGCATTAGACTTTATTTTTTCCAAACCATTTGGAATCGAAATTCCTGTAAGACTACAGTTTCTAAAAGCTGATGGCCCAATTACTTTCACACTGTCTGGAACAACATAAGTTCCACTTTTTGCCAGAGGGAAAAGAATCAAAGTCGTTTTGTCCTTGTTGAAAAAAACTCCGTCCGCGCTTGAATATGCAGAGTTTTCGGCAGCAACATTTACACTTAAAAGCTTTTCGGTATCAAGAGCAGACATTGGAATGTATGCAACAGAAGCAGGAATAGAAACACTTTCCAGATCTCCACAAGCACAAAAAGCGAACTCTCCAATGCTAGTAATTCCTTCAGGAAGAATGATTTCCTGCAAGTTGGAACACTGCGAAAAGGCATCTTTAGGCAAAGAAGTAAGACCTGTCGCGCCGCTCATGTCAAGCTTTACTTTATATTGGGCCGTATTTATCGCGTTATAAATCACGCCCAAGTCAGTTTGCTTTATCTGGCCTGACAAGCTTACTGTGGAATTCTCGGTCAGGGCGGCCACAGCCTGCGCGAACGCTGTCACATTGTCGCTTACAGGAACGTCCTTATAATAAAAATTTGAATTGCCATTTTTAAAATTTCCCGCATTCATGTCGCCTGCGCTGACTGCAGTTCCACCGGTTCTTTTTCTAAAGTTGTCGCTGTTATTTGTGGAATACCAGCCTGTCTTGTCGCTGAAGGTCAAGGAAGTCAAAGAAGTGTTTCCTGAAAAAACATCATTGTAAATCGTAATAACAGAAGACGGAATTGTCATGCTTGCAATGTTAGTGTAGCCAAATGCATTTTGGCCAATCTCCTGCAAACCTTCCGGCAGGACAATGCCGGTAAGTTTTCTGCAGTTACTAAAGGCATTTGGCCCGATTGTTGTCACTCCGGCAGGAACAGTGTAAGCGCCGCTCTTTCCCTGCGGGCATATAACAAGAGTCTTTTTATCCTTGCTGAACAGAACTCCGTCCACGCTTGAATACGCGAGATTTCCTTCGGCGACATTTATGCTGGTAAATACATTAGGGGTAGGCGATATCTCAAAAGCAAGTTCATCAAAAGAGCTAAAGGAAGCCGGAAGATAAAGGCTTTCCAAATTCGCGCAGCCACTAAGAGCGTTATGGCCAATGCTTGCAAGGCCCTCTGGAAGAGAAAGACTTTGAAGATTTGGACATCCGCTTAAAGAATCTTGAGGCAAAGAGTCAAGGCCGGTCACTCCGCGCAAGTCAAGCTTTATCATATATTGCGAGGCCTGCAAGGCGGATTTTATCGTAGCAAGGTCGCCGCTTGTAAGCTGGCCTGTCATCGCGATTGTGGAATCCTGAGTTAAAGAAGAAACGACGCTTGCAAAACTAGAAAGAGTGGCGCTTGCGCCAACGACAAAGGTCGCGGACACTGTAACGTCGCTTGCGGGCATCGTGAACTTTCCCTGCGCGGAAACCGCGACGGCCGCGCCGCCCGCGCCTGTGACTGTGTAAGAAGACCAGACATAGCCTTGGTCGGCTGTGACTGTAAGGGTAATTTCAGTACCGGCGGCGGCGCTTGTCGGGCTTGCGGCAACGCTTCCATGCTCGATGGAAGCGGCAATGTTCACTTTATACGTGGCCGCGCCGCTAGTTCCGCCAGGCGTTCCTGCGGGACTTCCGCCGGGCGCTGTTGGCAAAGCCGCGCCTCCAGAGGCGTTTGAACAAGACGCGACGCTGACAAGCAAAGCCGCGCACAAAAGGGCCGCACAAAGACGCGCAGTCATTTTTGCGTAAACGCGCGCCGTCATTGCCGCATAAACGCGCGCTGTCATTGCCGCGCAAAGACGCGGCAATCTTTCCTTAAACTTTTTCATAATATTCTCCTAGTAGCAATTTCTACTATATTACCCCCCCCATCGCGCGTGTCAATAGAACGCGCCTGTCCTGGGCAAGACGGAAAAAGTAGGAAATACAAAAAAACGCTCCCGGTCGGCGCGGCCTTGACGGAACCGCTAGATATCGTCGCTTCTCACATTTTGCCCCTTGTAACTATTTACGTCTGCCGCTTGCGCGGCAGGGGCAAAATGAGAGCTTCCGCCAAGAGCCTCGTCTCCCTCGCGCGTTTTTTTTTATTGCTTGAAATGCCTTGCCCGCGCAGGCGTAAAGCGTAAGAAATACAAAAAACGCTCCCGGTTGACGTGTTTTTTTAATTGCTTGAACTTCCCGCGCGTTTTCATTATTCTGTAGGCATGAACATAGCCGCGTCCACCGAAAAGCAGACAATATTAAATTCGCTTTTGAGCGAAGCCGCGTTTGGAAAAATTCAGTCGGCGATAAACCTTAACGAAGAAGGCGTTTTGGCCGAATGCGCCGCAGGAGCCTTCGCGCCGGACGCGCGATTTTCTTTCAAGCCTTTCCGCTTTGACGGAACCGAGGCGGAAAAAGAAAGCGGCCAGGTTTTGTTCACCGGAAAGGGTTTTGGCGGCCGGCCGCTTTTGGCCATAATTCAAGGGGGCGACAAGGCGCAAAAGGCGCGCGCGACATTCGCCTACTCGGCCTGCGCGGCCCAAGCGATAAAGGAAGGAATCGCGCTTCCGGCAAACGGAGCGGGCGGCGTTTTATACAAGGAAACAAAAAACGGCGCAAGCCTCTTGTTTTTGCCGCAAAATGTTTTTGAATTTGCCGCCCACAACGCCGCCCAAGACGACTACACAAAATTGCAGGCCGTTTGGCAGGACAAGAATTTATCCGGAGCGCGCGCCGTGGCTTACGTACGCGCCGCCTTGCTTTACCAAACGCTTGCAGGAGAGCTTCCCTTCCCCGCGATGAATCTTGAGGAGCGGCAGGCCGACATTTTGGACGCGCGATACCTTCCGCTTAAAAACAAAGTGAACGGAGCCAGCGAAAGGCTAAGCGAACAGCTTTCATACGCGCTTGAATACGGAAGCGCGGCCTTTGAGGCCAAAATGCAGGAGTCTGGTCTTAGCGCCAAAAACGGCGCGGGCGACAGTTCCGCCAAAATCGAATGGCTTGACAAGGACTTCGCGCTAGAAGACTTGGCCGCGGAATTGGGCCTTTCCCCTGACGGAAGCGTCGCGGCCGTGGAGCGAAAAAGCGCGGTGAGCCAAAAAGAATTTGAGGACGCGGCCAAAAAGCTTTTGCAAAAAAAATCCGTCCGCGCCAAGGCCAGCCGAAGCTTGCGGCGAAACCGCGCGCTTTTCATAACAGGCGTTTTCTTGATCGCGGGAAGCCTCTTTTTTGGCCGCTCCGTAAGGAACGACAAGCTTAACCGGCCCACTACAATCTCTTTGAGCGCGCGGCAAACTGCCGAAGTCTTTTTTAGCGGCCTTCATTCAATGAACACGATTTTGATGCAAGCCGCCGGAAAAGGAAAGGACGCGCAAAGAATGATTGAAAGCGCCGCCAACTTGCACGTGGCAAGCAAAATGCGCGACGCCTTTAGCCAAACGACAGGAACTGTGACTCCAGAAATTTACGTCTACCGGCCGGACTTGGCCGACAAGTGGATTTACGGAATCACAAATTTCAAGCTTGGAGAAAATTCCGACACGCTGACCCAAGCGGACAACAGAAAAAGCGCGCCCACGCCAAAGCAAAAGCCCGTCGCGCTAAAAATAAACGACGGCGAAAGGCAGACCTTGGCCGTAAGCTACTGGCGCGTCCACAACGAAGGGCCTGAAAGCGACATAAGCCTGGAAAAAAGCGCCGGAAGCGTGACGCTGACCTTTGCAAAAAAGCGCTGGCTTGTCACGGGCTTGGACCTTGACGTTACGGAAAGCGTCTGCCCCGCCAAGGAATTTTTGGCCGACCGCGAGGCCGCGCTAAAGGAAGCGGACGGCGACGCGATTTTGGCCGCGCGTTCCCTTAGGCAAAAATACGAATGGATTCCAGACGAGCGGGAAATGGCCGCCGCAAGAATTGAATGTGAGACAAGGATGAAGCAAGAATGATAAGGCAAGAGATTCAAGACAAAGAATTGTTGGCAAAACTTGAAGGCGTTGAAAAGGACGGCATGACGGTTTTTGTCGCGGCCGACGGAATGTTCCGAGGCGCCATTTACAACGGAACCCGCATGGTGAACCAAATGCGCGCCCAGCACAACCTGGGCATTTTGGAAACGCTGATTTTGGGACAGGCGGAACTTTGCGCGGCGCTGATGATTCAGACGATGAAGGGCCGCGAGCACTTGACCTTTAGGTACGACACCGACGGGCCGGCGGCCGGATTTTCGGTTGAGGCGGACTCAAGCGGATACGTGCGCGGCTACATTTTCCAGGACAAAATTCCGATTGACCACGAAATAACAAGCTGGGACTTGACCGACTTTTTTGGCGGCGGAATTGTATCGCTAACCCGCGACATCGAAGGAGCCAAGGCGCCTCAAACAGGAACGACAGAAATAAAGTTCCGCAACATAGCAAAAGACTTGGCCTGGCACTTTGCCAAGTCCGAGCAGACAAACACGGCCTTTAGCACGGGAATCCAGTTTGACAAGAAGGGACGCGTCATCGGCGCCGGAGGCCTTTTTATGCAGGCGCTTCCGGGAGCGGGCGGCGCGAAGGAAGACAACAAGGTTGACGCGGACTCCAAGCGCGACGCGATAATCCAAAACGCCGAGCGCGCCTTTGGAGCCTGCCCTTCCCTTGGCCAATGGTTCAGCGAAGGCCAAAAACGCGAGCCGCTGGTCAAAGGCCTTTTTAGGGAGTTTGACCCAAAAATTGTTTTGGAGCGCGACGTGGTCTTTGACTGCCCCTGCTCCTCGGCCGCTTTCGCCGACTCAATCAAGCACATAGGAAAGGCCGAGCTTGACGACATTCTTGCCAACGACCCCGACCCGATTGAAGTCAGCTGCAAAAACTGCGGATCGATTTATAAAATCCCAAAGGAAATGCTAAAATAAAAAAGCCCGCTTTTTTTTAAGCGGGCAGTTAATTATTGCGGCGCGACAATCTTGTCCGCGCCGCAAAAGGAACGAGTCAAGGCTTTAAGCGCAAGCGCGCCTTGACCGTTCCTACTTGTGAAGAATGAACTCGACGCGGCGGTTTTTCCACCAGTTGGCCGTGTCGCTGAACTCGGCCACAGGCTGGCTTCCGCCCTTTCCTTCGGAGCTAAGGCGGTCGGCCTTGATGCCGTAGTCAACCAAGCGGTCCTTCACAAAGGCGGCGCGCGCGTTTGAAAGGTTCAGCAAGGTTTCGTCCTCGCCGGCCGCGCCCGTCTTGTTGGCGTGGCCCACAACCGTTACCGTGTAATCCGGGAACTTCTTTAAGATTTCGGCCACGCGCTTAAGGACGCGGACGTTGTTGGCGGCCTGCGCCTTTGTCACCTGGCTTCCGGCGGCCTCTTCGGCGGTCTTGAAGTCGGCGTGGTTGCTTCTGAATATAATCGAAGGAACGGCCATTTTCAAAACGTTTCCGTCAGGAATTACCAAGATGTCAACAGGAATCACGCCGGTCTTCACGCTTGTAAGTCCAAGGCTGTCGGTGACGGTGAAGACGTATGGATAATCCATCGCCGACTGGACGCGCTCGGCCTTTCCGTCCTTTTCGCGGCTGGTGTTGCTAAGGCCGTCCCAGACGATTTGCGGAGTGATTTTGTCCGTTCCGCTTGTCTTCCAGAAGGCGCCGGGCTTTTGCGTTTCCACAGGATTGTTTATGCTGAACGACCAGCTTACAAGCTTGGCTCCGTTGGCCGCGCTTCCTCGCAATGAGATGAAGCAGTCGTCGTCTGTGCCGTCGTTGTCCGGGCTGAAGAATTCAGGAGCCACGCTTACG
>ONET01000056.1:7137-30659 GCA_900316905.1 uncultured Treponema sp. | reverse complement strand
AATGAAGGCTGACGTCTTTGTGTCAACCAAGTTGCCCTTTTCGTAGTCAATCACAAGACGGCCTTGGAAAGTTCCTTCCAAAACCTTTCCGTCCTTGTCCTTTCCGTCCCAAACAAATGACGCAGGAACAGTCTTTGAAGCGCTGTCAAATTTGTAGACCGAACTGTTCTTGGAATCAACAAGCTCAAATGTCCATGACGCGATTCCTTCGTTCAAGCCGACGCGGACTCCAAAAGTTTGCTTGGTCAAGCCGGTCTTTGACTCGGGACTGATTCCCGGCAAGGCCGTCGTGACATATGCGGGTGTCGGACGCGTGTCCATGACAATGTTGTCGAACTTCTTGTAGAATTCGTTTCCGGCCTTGTCCGCGGCGGCGACTTCAAGCGAATACTTTCCGTCGGCGCCCTTGTTGCCGTTGTCGTCGCTTCCGTCCCAAGCAAAGCTTGCGGGAAGCTTTCCATGCCATTCAAAAGTTTTTACAGGCTTTCCTTTTGCGTCAAGAATCTTCGCGGTCCAATCCTCTTCGGCCGTGGAATTTGCGGCCAAGACCTTCACGCTGTCCTTGCGCGAGTCGCCGTCCGGACTGAACAAGGCGTTTTCCAATGTAAGGTCAACTGACGGCGCCTTTGTGTCTATCAAGACAGGAAGCGCCTCCGCCCGCGCGGAAGATCCGTTGGCGGACTCGATGGCGATGGAAGCCTTGTACAGGCCGTCCTCGCAAAGGGCGCCGGCGGAAGACTTTCCGTTCCATGTTATTTTTTGCGGAACGTTTCCGCTTCCGTCCAAGCTGAACACAGTCGAGCCGGAAGAATTCTTTATCTCAAACTTGTATGACTTTACCGAGCTTGACTTTAGCACGCTGGTGTATGTGACGGTCTTTCGCTTGCCGTTGGGGTTGAAGGCCGCGTCGCTGGCCGCCAGCATGACTTCCGTCTTTGACGTGTCAAGGCTAAAGGGCTTTGAAGTCTTGGCGCTGAAAGAGTTTCCGGCCGCGTCGCTGGCCGTCAAAACGTATTCGTATTCGCCGTCGGCGCAAAGGGCGCCGTTTGAGTCCAAGCCGTTCCAAGAAACGGAATCAGACGGATTCGCGCCAAATTTAAATTCGCGCGCCACGACGTCGCTTCCGGCCTTGACAATTTTTCCTGTCCAGTCGCGGACGGGGGCGCCGCCCTTCTTTTCTATGTTTTGCTTTAATGTGAAGACATCCTTGTTTCCGTCTCCGTCCGGGCTGAACACGTTGTCGTAAGATGCTATGACGGCTGACGGCGGAACTGTGTCAAACGTAAAGAGCGGCGAATTGACCGCCGGAGTCTTGTAGCCGTTCAAGTATTCGGCCCAAACGCGGGCGTAGTAGTCGCCGTCGGCGATTTGCTCGCCGCGCTGGTTCTTTCCGTCAAATACAATTTGCTTGGGAGGAGCATCCTCGCGGCCGCCCGTGTAAGACTTGACCACAGTTCCGTCCTTGGCGACAATCTCCACGCTCCACTGCACGATGGCGTTTCCGCTTCCCCTGCGCGGCTCTGGAATGACGACCTCAAGATTGACGGACGTGATTTTGCTTTTTGACGGAACAGAAAAATACCTTGAGCCGGAAATGAAAACATTCGTCTCGGGCTTTTCGGCGGAAAAGATAATGTTGGCGGCCTCGGCGGAAGACGTGTTTCCGGCGCGGTCGGTGGCGCTGATTGTGTACTTGTAAACGCCGTCGGGAACGATGATTCCCTTGTCGTCGGTTCCGGGCCAAGTGAAAGGCTTTGGCTCGCTGTTGGTCCAAGTGTAGTTGCGGACGACAGTTCCGTCGGCGGCCTCAATCTTGGCCGTCCACTTGTCTTCCTTTGAGCCGCTCTGCCCGATGGCGAATTCCGGCTTGTCGCCTTCGCCAAAAATGCGCTGGCCTTCGGGAAGGACGGAAAGGTTGATTACAGGCGGCGCGTTCTTTACGATGACGGACGCCTTTTTTGTGGAATTTTTGTTCTTGCGCTCGTCGGTGGCCGTGATGTAATAGAAGTACTCGCCGTCTTCCGCAGTCTCGCCGGAGTCCTTGGCTCCGTTCCACACGACTACAGGCGGAACTTCCACCGACTGTTTTTTGGAGAGAATCTGCTTGGCGAAATTTTTGGCGTTGAACGAAGTCGGAAGCGCGACTTTGTTGCCGATGGTTCGAACCACGTTCCCCTTTGCGTCTTCAATGACCAAGGACCAGCCCAATATTTTGCTTTTGTCCTTGACGCTGAATTTTACCTCCAGCGTGTCTTGAATTCCGTCGTTGTTGGGCGAAATGTATTTTGAGTCCCTGACGGCGTCGGCGGCAAAAAGGCCAACGGACAAGGCTCCAATCAAAAGCGATGACGCGATTCGATTTTTTTTCATTTGCAAACGCTCCCCAAAAGAAAAAGCTAGTTCATTTCAATGTCAGGACCCGAGCGGTCTTTTTGGCCCAAGCGCAAGACGGCGCCGACGCCAATCAAGTTGATGTCGCCGTCAACGTTCTTCCACGCCGCGGACGGACAAAGCTCGCTCTTAGACCAATCGCGCTTCTTGACAAAATCGCTCTTTCCCATTCCGATGCCAAACTTGAACACAACGCCAAGCGTTGGAATCCATGAGTTGCGGCCGTCAGCCGCCTCGCGCGAGTTGAATTCCCAAGAAGAATTGATCTGAACAAAGTCCTTGATTCTAAACTGAATGCCAGAATCAAATATTAAATTCATGAAAAGCGGAGTGGTTACATCAAGCGACAAGCCCAAGCCAAAGTTTTCCGTGCGGACAAATTCCGCCGCCGCGCCTACCCTGATGGCCATGACGGCCGGATAGCCCTGCCAATCCCTTGACGAGGCGTATGTCTTTCCGATGTTGTTGGTGCTGGCTCCGACCCTGAAATTCTTTAGGAAAGCGATGTCGCCAAAATTGTAAATGGCGCCGATGTCGGCCGTGAGCATCCAGTCTTTGTGGAACGTCCATTCGTAGCCAAAGCCCAGTCCCACGCCGATGTAAAGCCTGTCCATGAACTGCTTGGCGGCGAAAGACTTTATGTTGAAGCTGTTTCCCAAGCCCATGCAGTTTTCGTCAAGGATAAATTCCATCTCGCCGCCAAAGTTGGCCCAGTCGGTGGGAATCAAGATGCCGGTTCCGAAGGCCTGCGAGTACTTGCTTTTGACCATTCCGGTGTAGCCCAAGTCAAGGCTTACCCGCTCTTCCAAGCCGATCAAGGCGGGGTTTATGGTTCCGCTGGCCGGCATAACGGACTCGATTCCGCCTCCGGCGACAGAAACGCCTTCTGTCATAAGCTCTGGATGCGACAAATAGAAAAGGTTTTCGCCCTGAAGCGGCGGGTCATAGGCCGAGGCGGCGCTCAAAGCCAAGACAAAGGCTGCCATAGACAAAAATAATTTTTTCATAACAAACTCCTTGTTAACTTATCAAAATTGCAAAGCAATATAATAGCGAATTTTGCCGTCTTAATCTATACCCGGCTTCTTGGAAAAAGCTGAAAGATAAATTTAGCGGCGGAACGCGAAAAAGCGCTAAGCCTTTATGTTGAGAATGTCCTTGAAGCCTGTGACTTCAAAAATTTCCATGACAGAGTCGTTGGGATTCTCTATCGTAAGGCCGCCTTTTTTGGAAAAAGCCTTGTGGGCGCTCAAAAGCACCCTGAGGCCGGCGGAAGAAATGTATTCCAGCCCTTTTAGGTTCACTGTCAGGCTTTGCGCGTCCTGCGCGGCCTGAATTTCCTGCTCCAACTGCGGCGCCGTAACTGTGTCAACGCGGCCTTCCACGCTCAATGTGGCGGCGCTTCCATCTTGTGTCTTGATTATTGTCATGCCTTGCATTATAGCGCATTTTACGCTTTTTTGCTAGAGCGCCGCCATTTTTTTTTTGGCCTTCCCGGACCGGGCGCTACAAAAACAAGGCGCCGAAGGCCGCGCCCAGGACCACAACCGCTATCGGGTGAATCCTTGTCTTTACCAAGGCCAAAAGCGCGGCCGCGTAAAAGGCCAGGCTCTTCCATTTAAAAAGCCTGCGTATTGAAAAAGCGCCGGAGTCAAAGGCTTGGCTCAAATTTAAAAGCGACAGCGAAAAGACTTGAGCGCAGACGACCAAAACGACTCCGGCCGTGACGGGCCTAAGACATTCAAAGGCGGACTTGACCAAGGGCTTTTCCTGAAAGCGGGAAAAAAACTTGGCTATCAATATTATGCAAATAAACGAAGGCAAAACCTCTCCCAGCGTGGCCACCACGCCGCCCGGAACTCCGTGAAATTCGCAGCCGATGTAGGTGGCCATGTTCACGCCGATAGGTCCCGGAGTGCTTTCTGAAATGGCCACCATGTTGAAAAAGCGCTCGGGGCTTATCCAGCCACGGGACACTATGATTTGCTGCATGGAGGTGATGGCGACCAAGCCGCCGCCGATGGTGAAGAGGCCGATGCAAAAGAAAATGGCGAAAAGCTCAAGCAAGGTCGGAGGGGTCATTTCTGGCCCTCCTTTGAGTCGAGGTTTTGGCCGGAGCCGGGGCTTTGAGGATTTTGCGGGTTTTGCGTGGTTTGCGGACCGGAATCGATTGAGGCGGCGGACTGCTTTTGCGAACCGGAATCGATTGAGGCGGCGGCGTTTTTGGGCTTTTTATAAAGCGCGTAGATGAGCGTTCCCAAAAGGGCGGAAGAGAAAATCACCAAAACCGCGCTGAACTTAAAAAAGAAGACAAGGACAAAGGCAAGCGCGAACAGGGCCAAGCCGAAAAGCGAAACGACGCTTTTTTTGAAGAACTTAATCACCGAATAGCTTAAATTTGCGGCGACCGCCACGTTCACTCCGGCCAAAGCCTTTTTTATCACGGGAATTTGTTCCGCCGCGCCCATGCTGGAGGCCAAAAAGCTTATGACAATGACGGAAGGAGTCACGACGGCCAATGTCGCCACCGCTCCCCCCAAGGTTCCCGCCTGCTTGTGGCCGCAAAATGTGGCCACGTTGACGGCGACGATTCCGGGCGTGACTTGGCCGATGGCGTAATAGTCCACCAACTCGTTCTGGCTTATCCAGCCTTTTTTTTGGCAAAGCTCCCGGTCGATTAACGGAAGCATCGATATTCCGCCGCCAAAGGTGAACGCGCCTATTCTAAAGAAAGACAAAAAAAGCTCGACAAGAATTTTTATCCGCGCCATACCAAGCCAATATAGCAAAAAAATGGAGCTCGAACAAGAGGCCCGGGCTTTTAGGTCTTTTTGCCCTTTTTTAGCCGCCAAAAATAAAAAAATTGTATGAATTTCCTAAAAAAAGCCTTGATTATTTTTGAAAATCCATTAAAATTGGCGTAAAATTCACTTTTTTTGGACGCGATATGGAAATTCAGCTTTCGCCTGGCGAAGAAAAAAGAATCTGCATTGTGGACGGATACGAAAACTACCTTACTTTGGGCGTGAACAAGCCCGAAAGCGGCGAAGGCTTGATTTACAAGAACCAAGTTTTGACAAGCGACTTTTGCGTTTTGGCCGAAGACCAGGGCTACAAGAGGCTTTGGACAAGATTCGACGGCGCCCGGCAAAGCCTTATGGCCGGCTACGGCGAGGCGGCCTTTTGCGGCGGAAAATTCAAGGTCCGCTTTTCGCTTCTTGAAAACGCGCTCTACTTTAACTGCGAGAACTTTGACAAAAAGAGCGCGGCGCTTGTCCTGCTTCCTTGCATAGACTTGGCGAAAAAGCTGGACAAGGGGCAAGCGTGTTGCGCCTCAGTTCCGCTGGAAGTCACAAAACCGCTCGCGTCGGAACTTTTGCAGCTCACAAAAACTTTCGGAAAAAAGGCCGCCTACGCCCGCCTGCTTTCATTTGACAGGCCTTGCGAGATTTACATTTCGCTGGAACATTCGCCAAGCGCCGCGACAAAGGCGGCCGCGCGCTTTTTAAAGGAAAACGCCTTTGGCCGGCGACAAAAGGAAATTGAAGGCCTTCTAAAAAAGTCTTCTTTTAAGAGCGGCGACCAAGAATACGACAGCGCCCTTGAATGGGCAAAGTTTTCGGCGCTGCAATTTTTGAACAAAAACAAGAGGGGCGCTCTTTGGGCCGGCCTTCCTTGGTTCAGGGATTACTGGGGCCGCGACATTTACCTTTCAGTTCCCGGCGCCCTGCTCTTTAGCGCCAACGTCCAAAAGGCGCAAACGCTTTTTGAAAATTCGGCGCCCTTGCAGGACTCAAACCCTCGCAGCGTGACTTACGGCCGCTTTCCAAACATTTACCGGGAAAGCGGAGACAGCATTTACAACACGGCCGACGCGACCCTTTTGTTTGTCCGCGAGGTCTTGGAAAGCGCCCGCTTTTCGGGCGACAAAAAATTCCTTCAAAAAATGTGGCCCAACGTCCAGCTGGCCTTGGAATGCGACAGGCTGATTCGCTGCGACTCGGCGGGATTTTTGCTGCACGGCGACGCGGACACTTGGATGGACGCGCGCATTTTTGGAGAAAAGTCTTTTTGCCCGCGCGGAAACCGGGCCAACGACATCCAAGTCTTGTGGTTCACGGCGCTTAAGTGCGGCGCGGAAATCGCGCGCGTTTTGCAAAAAGACAACGAGCGCTTTATTTGGGAAGCGGCCGCGAAAAAGGTCAAGGACTCGTTTTTGGGAAAATTTTTTGACGGGCAAAAAATGGCCGACTGCGTCCTGCGCGACGAAAGCCCCGATTTCCGCGTCCGCCCCAACCAATTGGCGCTTGTGACAATTCCAAAAATCACCGGCGAAAATTTCATTCCCAAAGAAATCGAAGAAACTGTCACGCGGAATGCGATTGGCGAACTTCTTTTTCCTTACGGCCTTTGCTCGCTTTCTCAGCGCGACAGGTTCTTCCATCCATACCACAAGACTTGGGAATGGCACCACGAGGACGCGGCCTACCACAACGGCGCCATATGGACTTGGAACGCGGGAACGGCGATCGGCGCCCTCTGCTCCTCTGGCTTGCAAGACCTTGCCTGGAAATTTGCAAAGAATGTCGCCGGCCAATTTTTTAGCGGCCCTTGCGCCGGAAGCCTGGCGGCAAACCTCTGGGCCTACCCCGACCAAGACGGCCGCTTGCGCTTTTCGGGCGCCTATTCCAGCTGCCGCTCGGTGGCGGAATTCCACCGGGCCGCGTGGCAGTGCTTTTTGGGAATGGAAGCCGACTTGCTTGAGAACAAAATTTCCTTTTGTCCCCGCCTTCCGTCCGAATGGAAAGAAGGAAGCGCCGAAATCGCGCTGGGCTTGGAAGGTTCGCTGCTGATAAATGTGTCTTGGTCTGAGGAACGTTCGGGCGAGCGCTCTTTTGTCTTTAGCGCAAAAGGCTCGGCCGAGCAAAGCGGCAAGGGAAAGAAAGGCGGCGAAAAAGATGCGGCGCTTGAGATTTTAGTTTTCTTTGACGGACAGGAAAAAAGATTTTCGCTTTTGAACTCAAGCCAAGAATGCAAGCATGAATGCAAGCATGAATGCAAGCATGAATGCAAGCATGAATGCAAGCATGAATGCAAGGGAAAGATTTACAAGAACAAGAAGGGCCTTGACTTTGCAAAGCCGTTTTGTTTGGAGGCGGACTGGAAAAAGCCCGAATGTCTCTTGCAAAAAAACTTTTTGGCCGAAATCGCGCTCAGGCAGGAATTCAATTCAGGCCATCCGTCGTCGCTTACGGCAATACGAGGATAATTCATAATTCATAATTCATAATTCATAATTCATAATTCATAATTCATAATTCATAATTCATAATTCATAATTAAGAATTAAGAATTAAGAATTAAGAATTAAGAATTAAGAATTTGCGTCGGAGTACTCGTTTTCGTGGATTTCCGGCGGCGGTTGGATTTCGTCGGAAAGGCGAAGGTCAAAGCTGCGGTACTTGTGGGGCGTCATTCCCTTGTAGCGCTTGAAGGTTTTGATGAAGTAGCTGAAGTCGTTGAAGCCGCAATTGTAGGCCACGTCGATCAGGCTTTCCTTTCCGGCCCGCAGCTGGTTGCAGGCTTGGTCGATTCTAAAGGCGTTGAGATATTCAACGGGCGTGCGGTGGGTCATCTCGCGGAAGACGCGGCAAAAATACTTGGGCGACATTCCTGCGCTTGAGGCCATGTCGTCCAATGAAATGACCGAGCCATAATTTTGCTTGATAAGATTGAAGACCGCCTTAAGCTGGTCGCTTCTGACGCGCGAGCGGTCCAAGACCTTTTCGTCCTCCACAAAAAAACCGTTGCTCTTTATGTAGCCAAAAATGAACAAAAGCCGCGCGACGGTCAAAAGCTCGTAGCCCGCCGGCTCGCGCCTCATTGTTTTTTAGCGGAACTATTTTATTCAGGACAACCTTGCGCGAGGACACGTCTTCCAAAAAGGCGTCGTGAGCGTAGTTTTTGTTGCGAATCAAGTTGAAGTCAAAGACAACCGACTCGTAGCGGCAAGTGGTCTTGTTGGCGCCGTCGCCGTGAAGGGTTCCTTCCTGGACCACGCCCAAAAAGCCTTTCTTCAACACGATTTCCTCGCCGTCCATGAAAAAAACGTGCTCGCCGTCCAATATGTGGATCAATTCAAATTCGTTGTGCCAATGGACGGGCAAATTGTAAAGGGGGCTTGCGGTGTTGGAACAATAGTATTGAATCGGAAAAAAGGCCGTGCCGCGCTGGACCATTTCTTTTTTCTTTATGTCAATCGCCATAAAACCTCCTTTAAATCAGCGCGGCTGTTTGCGCGACGATGGCCGTTAGTGAATATATTCCTATTTTTTGATACTATATCACGAGATTTATAAAAAAATCAATACTATAATTCTATTTAACCTGAACAAAGCAAGGAAAGCGAGGCGAACATGATCAAAAAATTCACTTTTGGAAAGCCCTTTGACACAGAGGCGGCCGTTCAAAAAATGCAAGCGCAAAAGGGAGACCTTCCTTTTGGAAGCGCCAAAAAAAGCGGCGGAGCGCTTGTCTGGACATGCCAGCTTTTTGACGGCGACAGAATCTTTGGGCTTGGCGAAACGATGCGCGGCATTGACAAGCGCGGCTTTGTCTACAAAAGCTTCAATTCCGACCAGCCCAACCAAACTGAAACGACGCAAAGCCTTTACGGCTCGCACAATTTTTTGATTGTCTTTGGAAAAAAAACGTTCGGCCTTTTTGTGGACTATCCGGGCCTTGTAGAATTTGACCTTGGCTTTTCAAAGAGCGGCGAGCTAAAAGTCACGGTAGAGACAGCCAACGCCGACCTTTACTTTATTCTTCCCCCAAAAAAATCCGGGGCGCTAAAGGAAATCGCGCGCGAGTTCAGGACGCTTGTCGGAAAGAGCTACGTTCCGCCAAAGTGGGCCTTTGGCTTTTGCCAAAGCCGTTGGGGCTACGCCTGCGCCGCCGACATCGAAAAAGTTTGGAAGACATACAGAAAGCTTGACATTCCATTGGACTCGATATGCCTTGACATCGACTACATGGAAGACTACAAGGACTTTACCGTTGACAAAAAGAAATTCCCGGACTTCAAGAACTTTTGCGCGCGGCTAAAAAAAGACGGCGTGCGGCTTGTTCCGATAATCGACGCGGGCGTTAAAAAGCAAAAAGGCTACAAGGTTTACGAGGAAATGCTAAAAGGCGGCTTTGACTGCAAGAAAAAAGACGGCTCGACGTTTGAGGCCGGCGTATGGCCCGGCGACAGCGTTTTCGCCGACTTCCTGAACCCCGCCGCCCGCGACTGGTTCGGGAAAAAATACAAGGCTCTTCTTGACGCCGGCGTAGAAGGCTTTTGGAACGACATGAACGAGCCCGCGCTTTTTTACACAAAAGAAAACTTGCGCGCCACTTTTAAAAAGCTTGAACAGTTCAAGACAAAGCCTTTGGACGCGACCGGCCTTTTTGAATTCATGGACGCGGCAAATTCAGTCTGCAACAATTCCGGCGACTACAAAAGCTTTTACCACAAGGTCAGCGCCAAAAAGGCCGGCGCCTTGGCCGCCACAAAGGCCGACAAAGACAAAAACGTTTTGGTCAACCACGCCGCCGTCCACAACTTGTTCGGCTGCAACATGACAAAAGGCGCGATGGAAGCCTTTGACGAATTGCGTCCCGGAGACAGGCCGCTTTTGTACTCCCGCTCGTCTTACATCGGAGCGCACCGTTACGGCGGCCTTTGGACCGGCGACAACCACGCATACTGGGGCGACATTCTTTTAAGCTTGCAGCAAATCGCCTCGCTCAACATGGCGGGCTTTTTGTACACGGGAAGCGACATCGGCGGCTTCAACGCAAACACAAGCCGAGACCTTTTGTTGCGCTGGACGGCCTTCGCGCTTTTCACGCCGCTTTTCAGGAACCACAGCGCGCGCGGAACCCGGGAGCAAGAATACTACCAGTTTGAAAAGCCCGAAGCCTTTAAAAGCATGATTCAATTGCGCTACGCGCTTGTTCCATACCTTTACAGCGAATTCCTAAAGGCGGCGCAAGGCGACGGGCTTTTCGCGCGGCCATTGGCCTTTGACTTTGAAGGAGACGCGCGCGCTTGCGCGGTCAACGACCAGCTGTTGATTGGAAATGAAATAATGGCGGCGCCGGTTTACGTCCAAAACGCGATTGGCCGATACGTTTATCTTCCGGAGCCGATGACGATGGTTGAATGGAAAAACGGAAAAGTCGCCGCGCAAAAAAAGCTTCCCAAAGGCGACCATTTTATCGAGGTTCCCTTGGAAAGCGTAGTCTTCTTTGTCCGCGACAAAAAGAAGGTTCCCCTAGCCCGAGCCGCCTCTTGCGTGGACAAGCTGGACTGGAAGCGCCTTTCGTTCATAGGCGACCAAAGCGCCGCCTACGAGCTTGTGGACCGCGAATAGCTCGCCCGCAAGCTTTTGCAAGGCAAAAAAGGCGGCGCTGCCGCGGCCTACAAAATGTAGCGCGACAAGTCTTCGCTTGAAGAAATGTCCTTAAGCTTTTCGTCAACATAGGCCGCGTCGATAGAAATCGTCTGGCCCTTATGCTCGTCAGCCTCAAAGGAAATTTCTTCCAAGACTTTTTCCATAATCGTGTGAAGGCGGCGCGCTCCGATGTTCTCGGCCTTGGCGTTGACGTCTTCGGCAATCGTAGTCATTCGGTCTATCGCGTCGTCGCCAAATTCCACGTTCACGCCTTCGGTTTCCAAAAGCGCCTTGTACTGCTTTACAAGCGCGTTCTTGGGCTCAAGCAAAATGCGCTTGAAGTCTTCCTTGTGAAGGGAATCCAACTCAACGCGCAAGGGAAAGCGGCCCTGCAATTCAGGAATCAAGTCGCTGGGCTTTGAAAAGCTGAAGGCGCCGGCCGCGATGAACAAAATGTGCTTTGTGTCAACGACTCCGTAGCGGGTGTTGACGTGGCTTCCTTCCACAATCGGAAGAATGTCGCGCTGAACGCCCTCGCGCGAAACCGACTGGCCTCCGTGCGACTCTCCGTGGACGGCGATTTTGTCAATCTCGTCAATGAAAACGATTCCGCTTTGCTCGACGCGCTCCTTGGCGATTTCGGCGCACTTGTCCGCGTCAAGCATGTTGTCCAAAATTTCTTCAGTAAGAATGTTTCTGGCTTCTGAAATCGTGACGGTCTTTTGCTTTTTTTTGTTTCCGGCCATCATTTGCTGAATGCTTTGCATCGCGCTTTCGATGTCGTCCATGTTTCCGCCGCTAAAAATGCCTATTCCGCTGGCGGCTTTGGGGCCAGTCGTCACGGTAAGCTCAACCTCGCGCGACTCAAGCTTTCCTTCGCGCAGCATTTGGCGGAACTTTTCGCGCGTCTCCTTCATGTCTTGGGAGGCGGCGGCGTTTTTGGGCGCGTCGTTTTGCGCGTCCTGGCTTTGGTCAGGCAAAAGAATGACTTCGCCGTTTTCGTCTTTTTGCTGAACGATTTTGCGGCCAAAAATGCTTCCAAGGATTCCGCCGCCGTTTGGAGCCGCGGCCTTGTCTCCGCTTCCGGGCAAAAGAAGGTCCAAAAGGCGCTCCTCTACTTTTTCCTTGGCCTGGCCGCGCATTTGGTCTTCCATTTCGGACTTGACCATCTTAAAGCCGACGGCCATCAAGTCGCGAATCATCGACTCAACGTCGCGGCCGACGTATCCGATTTCCGAATACTTTGTGGCCTCAACCTTGATGAAGGGGGCGCCGCAAAGCTTTGCAAGGCGGCGGGCGATTTCGGTCTTTCCTACGCCGGTTGGGCCTATCATCAAAATGTTTTTGGGAGCCACTTCGTCGCGCATGTCTTCCGAAAGCTTAAGGCGGCGGCTTCTGTTCCTCAACGCGATGGCGACGCTGCGCTTGGCGTTTTTTTGTCCGATTATGTAGTTGTCCAAGCGCTCTACAATTTGCTTGGGAGTCAAGTCAATCGCGTCCAATTAGAGTTCCTCCACAGTGACATGGTCGTTTGTGTAAATGCAGATTTTTCCGGCTATGCCAAGCGACTTTCGCGCGATTTCCTTGGCGCTGTAGTCGGAAGACTCCATGTAGGCCAACGCGGCCGAAAAGGCGTAGTTCCCGCCGCTTCCGATAGCCATGACGTCGTTTTCAGGCTCGATCACGTTTCCGTCGCCGGAGATTAAAAGAATTTTGTTTTTGTCGGCCACCAAAAGCTGGGCTTCCAATTTTTGCAAGGAACGCTCAGTGCGCCACATTTTGGCAAGCTCCACCGCGGCGCGCGTAAGGTCGCCGTTACATTCCTTAAGCTTGGCTTCAAATTTATCCAAGAGCGTAAAGGCGTCGGCCACAGAGCCTGCGAATCCCGTCAAAACTTTTCCGTCGTAAATCTTTCGGACTTTTGTGGCGTTTCCCTTTGCGATTGTGTTTCCAGCCGTAACCTGGCCGTCGCCCGCCATGGCGACGTTTCCGTTTCTCTTCACGGCAATGACAGTTGTGCTTCTTATCTTCATAGTTATAATATAATGAATTTTTGGCAGAACGGCAATGGAGAAAAAAAACAAAAAAAGCTCCCAGTTGCGGCTGCGTCAGTTCGGCACCGCTCGCTAGCGTCGCTACACGCTGTTTGCTCTTGAAACTATTTCACTTCGCCGCTTTCGCGGCGGAGCAAACAGAGTGTTGCCGCCTGCCGCCCCGCGCCTTCGCGCTTTTTTTTACTCTTTCCACTACCAAGAATTTTCATTTATTATACTATTCCCCGCTATGAGGGTGGGCGCGTTTGTAGATGTCTATCAGCTGCTGGGTCGTCACGTGCGTGTAGCGTTGGGTGGTGGAGATGCTTGAATGTCCGAGCATTTCCTGCACAACGCGGACGTCGGCGCCGCCGGAAAGCATGGCCGTCGCGAAAGTGTGCCTAAAAGCGTGCGGGGAAACATGGCGGTTGGTGCCCTCCGCGCCCGAATAGCGCTCCACAATCCAGCGGATTCCCCGCGTAGTAAGAGGGCCGCCTTTTTCGTTTACAAAAAGCGCCTTTTGTCCGGGAACTTTCAGCCGCGCCAAAAGAGCCTTGCGCTCGGGCAAATATTCCGACAAAGCCTTCAAAGCGTCGGCCTCAAAGTAAACGATTCTGTCCTTTTTGCCCTTGCCCTTCACGATCGCGGACTTTCCGCCGGCGGAAAAATCGCCAATCTTCAACGAGGCAAGTTCCGCCACACGGCAGCCGGATGAATAAAGCATTTCAAAAATCGCCTTGTCGCGAGCCGCCCACAAAAGCTCCTTTTTTTCGGGAGCCTCGCAAAGCGCGTCCACTTCCGTCGGCGTCATAAAATTGGGCAAATGCTTGGGGGCCTTTAGGCTTTTTATTTGAAGCGCGGGATTGATTTTTAGCCGGCCAAATTTTTGGCTGTAGGCAAAGAGCGCGCGGACGCTTGCGATAAAGCGGTTTATCGACGCGACAGAATATTTTTTCGCGCTCAAGGAGCCTACGCAAAAGCGCAAGTCTTGCAAGGAAACCTTGTCGATTCCCGCGTCCTCGCCCAAAAAGCCGCAGAGCTTTTTGTAGTCCTCGGAGTAAGCGGCAATCGTGTTGTCAGTCATTCCGCGAACCGTGGAAAGGTAGACTAAAAATTCCTCGCAAGATTCCTTGACAGTCATTTGGCGCGCTCTTATTCTTCGGCCTCCGCCTTGGCAGGAGCCTTATCTTCGTCGTCCGCCGAGTGCAAGTAGTCGCAGTCAGGATTTATGCAGCTCTTGTAGGCGCCGTTCTTTTTGTCGTATTTTTCGACAAGGAACCAGCCGCACTTGGGGCAGTAGGAGTCGATAGGCTTAAAGTGGCTGATGAAAGTGCACTTTGGATAGTTGGTGCAGCCGTAAAAGGCCTTTCCCCTGCCCTTTGTTTTTCGCTCCACGATCTCGCCGCCGCAGCCGGGAACCGGACATTTTGCAAGCGGAACCGACTTTGTGTTGTGGCAGGCCGGGAAGCCCGAGCAAGCCAAGAAAAAGCCAAAGCGGCCAAGTTTTTTTACCATCGGCTTTCCGCAAAGCTCGCAAACCTTGTCGGTCTGTTCGTCCAAAAAGCCTTTGACGCTTTCGGTCTTTTCCATCACTTGGCCCACGCGCGTTTTAAACGGCGAATAGAATCGGCCTATCATGTCCGTCCAAACCAAGCCGTCCTGCTCAACTTTGTCCAAGTCGTTTTCAACTTGCGCGGTAAATTCTTCGTCGATAATTTCGGGGAAAGACTCGACCAAAATTTTGCTGATCATTTTTCCGAGCAAGGTGGGAACCAATTGCTTGTTGGCGCGCGTCACATAGTAGCGGTCAAGCAAAACGCTTATGATAGGAGCGTATGTTGACGGGCGGCCTATGCCGCGCTCTTCCAAAGTCTTTACGATGGAAGCGTCGGTGTAGCGAGCGGGGCCTTGGGTAAAGTGCTGCTCAGGATAGAACTTTCCGCTTGCCAAAAGTTCATCTTCCTTTAATGAAGGAAGAGAGCCAGTGACGTCTTCTTTTGAGGAAAGCAAGTGGATAACATGGTAAAAGCCCTTCTCGACAATCTTTGAGGCGCTGGCCCTAAAGACAGCGTCGCCGGCCGTGATTTCAGCGCTGGTGGTGCGGGTCTTGGCGTTGTTCATTTGGCTTGAAACAAGGCGCTCCCAAATAATTGTGTAAAGGCGCAATTGGTCGCGGGTCAAATATTCCTTGACGCTTTCGGGCGTATAGGAAACATAAGTGGGCCTTATGCCTTCGTGCGCGTCCTGGGCGCCTTTTCCCACGGCGTACTCAATCGGCTCCGGCGGAAGGTCGTCGGGATAATTTTTGCCAATCCATTCGCGGATTTCTGTCAAAGCGGTTTGCGAAATGCGCACGCTGTCGGTTCGCATGTAAGTTATAAGACCCACGCGGGTAGTTCCGATGTTCACGCCTTCATAAAGCTGCTGGGCGATTTGCATCGTCTTTCTTGAAGTGAAGCCCAAACGGTTTGCGGCGGCCTGCTGCAATTTTGACGTAGTGAACGGAGGCTTTGGGCGGACAACCTTGTCCGTGGCCTTGATGGCCGTAACCTTGCAGTCGGCGTTTTGAATCTGCGCGATTATGTCGTTGACTTGCGCCTCGTTCTTCAACAAGGGCTTTTCGCCTTTGTAGGAAACAAGCTGCGCGGTGAAGGACGACTTTCCTTTTACAAAGTCCGCGTCAAGGCTCCAATATTCTTCGGGAATGAATTCTTCCACCTCTTTTTCGCGCTCGCAAATCAAGCGAAGGGCGACAGACTGAACGCGGCCGGCGCTTAGGCCGTTCTTGACTTTTGCCCACAAAAGGGGGCTTAGGTTGTAGCCCACCAAGCGGTCCAAAATGCGGCGCGCCTTTTGAGCGTTCACCTTGGATTCAACAATTTGGCCGGGATGCTGGACAGCTTCCTTTATGGCGATAGGAGTGATTTCGTTGAAGACGATTCTTTGAATCGGCGCGTCTGTCTTTTCTTTGAGCGCGTTGTTCAAGTGCCAAGCGATGGCCTCTCCTTCGCGGTCGTTATCCGAAGCAAGCAAGACGAGCGTCGCTTTTTTGGCGTCTTTTTGAAGTTCCTTTAAAAGCTTGGCTTTTCCGCGCACGGTGATGTATTCCGGCTCAAAGTTATGCTCGGTGTCAATCGCCATTCGCGACTTGGGCAAATCTATCAAATGGCCCATCGAAGCCTTTACGGTGTAGCCGGGGCCAAGATATTTTTCGATTGTATGCGCCTTTGCGGGAGACTCCACTATAACAAGCGTGTTCTTTTTGTCGACGCTTTTTTCTTTTGAGCTCTTTGTTGTTTTCTTTGCAGTCTGTGCCATAATAATATAGAAGATAATGCGCTTTTTACCACTTGTCAAGTCAAGAGCGAAAATTCTTCAAAATTACGGATTATTTGGGCCCCGGCGTCGATGTATTTTTGTGGGCTTGTTTCCAGCTTTCGTTTGGCGGCCGAGCCATTTTGCGCCATAAGCCTTCGCTCCACCGCGATTGAAAGCTCCCGCGCGCCCTGGCTAAAGCAGGCTTCATGGAAAAACAATTCGCGGTTGTAGCCTAGCGCGAAATCCGCGGTGAGCATCGCCCCGCTTCCGGGCGGCGCTTGAATGACCACCGTAGCCTTGGACAAGGCCGCTATTATCCGGTTGCGTTGGACAAAGCGCCATTTTTCTGCCGGAACGCAAGGCGGACATTCGCTTAGAACAACGCCGCCGTTTTGAATTATTTTGCCAGCCAATCCCTTGTGGCTAGGAGGAAAAATGTTGTCAACGCCGCCCGCCAGCACCGCCGCCGTTTGAACGCGCTGGGCGCTCTTGTCATAAAACGCGTCGACAGCCCCCTGGTGCGCCGAACCGTCCGCGCCAAAGGCAAGACCGCTAACAACGCAAAAACCCTTTTGGGCGGCTTGATAGGCAAAAGTTCGGGAGGCTTTGATTCCGTCAGGGCTTAGGCGGCGGGTTCCTACAACGCTTACGCTTTTTCCAAAAAGAACGTCAAGGGCGCCCCTATAATAAAGCGCGAACGGCGGGTCGCAAATCTCGCGCAAAAGAGGCGGATAAAGCTTTCCTCCATAAAGTTCGATTTTTATTCCCAGCGCTTGACAGGCCAAGGCCGCCGTTTTTGCCCGCTTTACAAGAAGGCCGGGCTTCCAGGATTTTTCCAGCAAGCGGCGTTTTGGGTCGCGCAAGGAAATCCGCGCGATTTGGCCATAAGAACATTCTTCCAAAAAAGAAAGCGCGCTTTCCGGCTCATGTTCCGCCATAGAAAGCATGAACTTTAAAAGCCTAAGCTTTTCCGGAAGATTCAAGAAATCCATCGCGGAGATTGCGATAAAAAGAGTTTTTGTCTGCATAAAAATTCCTCACATATAAGATAGAAATTTTTATGCATTTTTGCGCCTGTTTTTAGAAAAAAAAGCAATTTTTTTTGCGCTCGCAGGGCGGGCAAGCGATTAATTTGAATAGGCCGCGTTTTGAACGACTTCGCGATTGGCTTCCGCTTCGGCCTTGCGTTCGGGCGATTTTGTGAGCGAAATAATTTTGTCGTACATTCCAATCGCCTTGTCAAATTCGTAGGTCATGTAATAAGCGCGGGCAAGCAAAAACATCGCGTCAATGTTCTTTGTTTCTATCGTCAAAAGTTTTTCCAAAAGCGGAACTGCCTTTTCGTCCTCGCCAAGCTCAAACAAATACAAAACAGAAAGGCCGTAAAGCGCCCGGGCGTATCGCGGCTCAATCTCTATCGCGCGCGAATAAGCGTCTTCGCTCAACCTTAAGTAATTTTCCCGCTTTTCGGAATAGCCGTCAGCGTCAAAATCCATCGACGCGTGCGACATGTAACCGGCGCAAAGGCCAACGTAATAATAAAGGTTCTGGTTGTCGGGATAATACTCAAGCGCCTTTTGAAAGCTCTTCAACGCCTCTCCGTACATTTTTTTGTCAAGGTAGCGGGTCGCAAGAATTTTATGCCAAATTCCTATTTGGCTGTTCGCAAGCTGAATGTCGGCGACGCGCTCCTCGTATTTTGAAATCGCGTCCTTCAATTCTTCAATCGTGTTGGGGCTTGAAACGCCCTCTTCGATATGCTGAAGGCGGATTATCGTCTTGTTGGATTTTGAGCAAGAACAAAGCGCGATGGCAAAAAAAGCAGTCAAGGCAAAAAAATTTTTTTTCATAATCAACTCCCTGTCTTTCCGCTGTGTCCAGGAAAGAATTCTTTATGTCGGTCACGCAGTTCGGAATCGCTGACATGCGTGTATATTTGCGTTGTCGCCAAGTCTGAATGGCCTAACAAAGCCTGAACGCTTCTCAAATCCGCGCCGCCTGAAAGCAAGTGCGTGGCAAAGGAATGGCGCAACGTGTGGACCTTGCAGTCAATGCCGGTCAAAGCCTCAAGCTCCTTAAAGCGCTTCCAAACGCCCTTGCGGGAAATCGGCTCGCCCTTGTAATTTACAAAAACAGTCGGAACAATCTTTTTTCCAACCAAGCGAGGCCTTACTTGGCGCAAATATTTTTCAAGCCATTCTTTGGCCGCCTCGCCAAAAGGAACGATTCTTTCTTTGTCGCCTTTTCCTCGGACAAGAACAATCATTTCCTGCAAGTGAAGGTTTCCGACTTGAAGAGAACACGCCTCGCTTATTCTAAGGCCGCAGGAATAAACAAGCTCAAAAAGCGCCCTGTCGCGCAAGCCCAAGTCGCTTTCAACGTCAATCGAAGCCAACATTGAATCGACTTGCTCCACGCTTAAAACCCGCGGAAGCGAGCGGCGCGCCTTGGGCCTGTCCAAGACAAGCGCCTCGTTTTGCGGCCATACGCCTTCCAAGACCAAAAAAGAGCCAAGCGCGCGCAAGGCGCTGATGTCCTTGGCAAGCGTAAGCTCGGTACAGCCGTCGGTTTTCCGCGCGGACAAGTAATACAACAAGTCCTTTACGGTCACGCCGGCAAGATTTATATTTTGACGCTCCAGATAGCCCAAAAACTCCTTGGCCGCCGTCTTGTACGTTTCAGCCGTCAGTTCAGAACGGCCGTCAACCATAATCAAATTGGCGTAGAATTTTTTCAGCGCTTCATCTGAAGTCATCGTCAAAACCTAGCGAAGATTGATTTCGCGGCTCATTCCCCTGTTTCTCCAGCAAGCGGGCTGGGAAAGGTCGTCAGAAGGCGAAAATCCGGCAGGCGGCTCAATCGAAGACTCGCGCGAGCGCGAAGCGTACGAAGCGGCCAAGTCCCTTCCCAAAGAGCCAGTTTCAGACTTTTCTTCGGAATCAGATTTTTCCGTCATTGAAACTTTTTCAAAGATGCCGTAGTTTCTCATGTCAGGCTCTTCGTTCATATGGCTGGACTTTGCGTGAAGCAACTTGTCAAATTCGCTCTCGTCCATAAGGTTTTCGTCAGAGGATTTATTGGCTTCCTCTTCGCGGACGCTTTTTATCACGTCGGCCGTTGAAGTCTTGTTAAAGCCGGTCGCGATCACAGTGACGCTCAAATCGTCTTCCGCCATGTTAGGATCGACTACATTTCCCCAGAAGACGCGGCTGTTGGGATCCGCGCTGGCCCTGATGATGTTGGCCATTTCTTGCGTCTCGAACAAAGAAACGTTTCCGCATGAAGAAACATTTATCAAAATGTTCTTGGCTCCGTCGATGTTCATGTCTTCCAAAAGCGGATTGTTTATGGCTGCTGTGGCCGCGTCGACAGCGCGGTTTTCGCCCTTGCCTACTCCAACGCCAAGCAAAGCGTCGCCCTGTCCCTTCATGGCGGCCGTAACGTCGGCAAAATCCGTGTTCACTTCGCCGGGCATCGTTATGATGCGCGAAATTCCTTCAACGCCGTGGCGCAAGACATCGTCGGCGACGCGGAAGGCTTCGGTGACGGGCGCCTTTTTGTCGATTATTTTTAAAAGCTGCTGGTTGGGAATGACAATCAATGAGTCAACTTCGTTATGAAGCTTTTCAATTCCGGCCTTGGCGTTTTGCATTCTTATCGCGCCTTCAAAATCAAAAGGCGTGGTCACAACGCCCACCGTCAAGGCGCCCATCTCGCGGGCAATTTTCGCCACAATAGGAGCGGAGCCGGTTCCCGTGCCGCCGCCCATTCCGGCAGTGACAAAAACCATGTTGGCTCCGGACAAAATGTTCTTGATGTTCTCCGTGTCCTCTTGCGCCGCTTGCTCGCCCACTTCCGGGTTTCCGCCCGCGCCCAAGCCGCCTGTAACTTTTTGGCCAATGGCGACCTTTGTTTCGGCGCGAGAATAATTCAAGGCCTGCAAGTCGGTGTTGACTACGATAAAGTCAACGTTTGGAATCTCGGCGTCAATCATGCGGTTCACGGCGTTAGATCCGCCGCCGCCGCAGCCGACGACCTTGATTTTTGTAGGGTTGGGCGACAAAAGCGTCTTTCCCTCATTGTCCACGATAGAATGATCCATCAAACTCATTTTTTTATTCCTCCCACTGTATGTATTACAAACTAAAAAAATGCCTTCTTAAGTTTTTGCCACAAACCGGCGGACGGCTTTCCGTCGTTTTTGCGGCGCGCGCTTTTTGCGGAAGCGACAAGCGAATCCTTTTGCGAAATCACCAAGCCAATCGCGGTGGCCCATTCCGACTTGCGGTATTCTTCCTCAATTCCGCCAAGGCTTTCAGGAATTCCCAAGCGAACTGACTCCGTTCTAAAAACGTCCTTGGCCAATTCCAAAACGCCTTCCATTTGGGCGCCGCCGCCGGTCAAGATTATATTTCCGCTAAGGCGGGTCAAATCAGTCCTTCGCCTGATTTCGCTTATGACCGTCAAGAAAATTTCTTCCATGCGCGGCTGAATGATTTTGCAAATTTCAGTCTGACTTGTAAGCTCCGGCGGACGGCCGCCAACGCCAGGAATGGCCACGTCATGCGGATTGTCAAGAATGTCCAAAAAGCAACAGCCGTCGTTTATCTTTATTTCTTCGGCGGCGGCCAAGGGTATGCCCTTTACAATCGCTATGTCGTTGGTGACGTAATAGCCGCAATTTTTTAGGGAGAAACTTACCAAAGGCGCTCCTTCATGCAAGACCAAAACGTCCGTAGTTCCGGCGCCCAAGTCAATCAAGATTGAGCCAAGCTCCATTTCGTCCTGGTGAACCACAGCCTGCGCCGCGGCCAAAGTCTTTTGCATGATTCGGTCAAGGTCGTAGCCCGCGCGGTTCACGCAATCGCGGACATTCTGGATGGCGGTCTTTGAAGCGGTCACAATGTGAACTTCCGTCTCAAGGCGCACGCCCATCATGTTGATTGGATCTTTTATTCCCACAACTTGATCGACCGTGTAATTTTTTGGTATGACATGCAAAATTTCTTTGTCGGGCGCGATAGGAACGCTGCGGGCGTTTTCTATGACGCGCTCAACATCGGCCCTGGTTATCTCTCCGTTGGCCTTTCCGCGCTTTGAAACGGCTGCTTGTCCGCGGGAGTTAAGACATTCAATCTGCGGGCCTCCGATCGCCGCCACGCAAGAAGAAACTTCAAAGCCGGCGTTTTGCTCGGCCGCGTCAACAGCGTCCTTTATGATTGAGCCGGCGGCTTCCAAGTTTACAATCGCGCCGTTTCTCAAGCCCTGCGATTTTTTTGAGCTAAGTCCTATAATTTCAACTTTCCCGTCGCTTGTCAGTTCGCCAATCGCGACGCGGACGGCGCTTGTTCCAACATCAAGGCCGACAATTATATCACTCAAGATTTCCTCCATGTGGCGTTCTGTAAGAAACCGAGCCATAACGCAAGTCAATTTCCGTAGCGTCAGGCGCAATTGAATTTACAACTTCCAACACTACCATCATATACTGAAGCGCGTCTTCATTCAATACTCTGTCGGTCAAAACTCGCGCGCGGGAATTTACGGGAATAATCATCAATTCGTAGTTGCCGTACTTTTTTGGCAGCACGCAAATCTCGGAAATCGCGGCAAAATACTTTTGCGGAAGCGCGCGGATCCTGTCAATCTGTTCAATCAATGTTCTATACTTTGAAGGAATTCTCATTCCGCTAGAAAGGAATTCCACTGGGATGCCAGAAATTATGGGCAGCGTGTTGTCCAGATTGAGGCTGGGGCTTTCAAACAAAACGCAAGACTTGTCAATTTGAACAGGAATGGTTTTTCCGCCGTCGCTTACAAAAGTCATCGCGACAGGCTCGCGCTCCTTTACGCGCACGGCAATCTTGTCAGGAAAACGCTTTTCAATTTCCACAAATTCAATTCCGCTCAACGAAGAAAGCTTGGCAGCCAAGGCGGCCGTGTCAAAACTAAAATAGTTTCTCATGCGCATTCCAGAAATCTCTTGAGTCAATTCCTCGGCACTGTAGTTTTTTAGACCGCTAAAAACAACGCGCGGCGGCCGGACGCTCGGCTGCACAAATTTGTAAAGGAAAATTTCAACAACCAGAAGGCCGCACAAAACGCCGACGATGGCTTTTATTGCTTTAAAAAACTTGTCGTCATTGCGTTCAACCGGCTTTTTTTGAATTATGTACTGGTCAAACTCGCTCACCGCGCTATAATCGCTCATATTCTCCCGCCTCGTTCAGCACTTCCAAAACATCGTCTATGCTTTCCGCGCTTTCGCCTTCGTCGTTTTCGTCTCCGCGCGCCGCGTTAATCATAAAGCCGCACATGCAAAGAGTCACAATCATGGAAGATCCGCCCGCGCTAAAAAACGGAAGCGGAATTCCTGTCGAAGGAATAGCGCCGCAAACAACGGCGACATTGGCCAGCGATTGAAAAAGAATCGCCGAAATGCATCCAAAAGTTCCTATGGCCCCAAAACGGCTGGGGCACATAAAGGCGCGCTTGTAAGCCCTGTAGGCAAAAACGCACAAAATCACAAAATAAATGGCCACGCCGACAAAGCCCATCGCCTCGGTCCAGCCGGCGAAAATGTAGTCGGCTTGAACTTCGGGAATGCTGTTTAGCTTTGTGAGGCCGTTTCCTATTCCCTGACCCCAAAAGCCGCCGGCGCCAATGGCCCTAAGCGAAGCGTTGGTCTGATAGTTCACGCCTTGGCTAAATTCTTCAGGGTGCAAGTATCCGGCGATACGCTCCATTCGGTACGGCTCCCAAACAATCATCATCGCAAGCGCCGGCAAGCCGATGACCGCCATAGGAACAAGCCACAACGTTTTTATTCCGCTGATGAAAAAGAGCAAAAGACAAATCAAAAACAAAAAGAGGCCGGTCGAAAAATCTTTTTCCGCAAAAATCAACGCCACAAAAAGCGTCATCACGACAACGGCTGGGAAAACGCTGCGCTCCTCCAAATCCCGCTCGCGTTGGTACTTGTCAAAAAAATTCGCAAGGTAAAGAATCACAGCGAATTTCGCAAGTTCCGACGGCTGGAACCTAAAGAAAGGAAGCTTTACCCAGCGCTTGGCTCCGTTGCGTTCCTCATTAAAAGCGGGAACAAAGGTAGCAAGCAAAAGCACGATGCAAACAAGCATTATAAGCGGAAGAATTTTTCTTATCTTGGACAAGGGCGCGAAGGCAAAAAACAAAAGCCCCGCAAAGCCAACGGCGCTCGCCAAAAGCTGGCGCTTGACCAACATAAGCTCGTTTCCGAACACTTTTCCGCAATAGGCCGACGAGCAGACGTAAAGGGCCCCCATGCCGATTCCCCACATCAAGATTATGGAAACAATCA
>ONET01000056.1:0-7130 GCA_900316905.1 uncultured Treponema sp. | reverse complement strand
GTGTAACCGCCCATCACGCCGGCAAAGCCTCCCTTGCGTCAATTTTTTTCGCTATCATGTCAAAGTTCATCGAGTGAGAAGCCTTGAGCAAAATAAAGTCGTCGTCCTTGGCGTAGTCAAGAACAAAGGCCGAAACCTTGTCCACGTCCGCCGTGGGAAAATAGCGAATGTTCGTAAAGCCAGAAAACTTAGCGGCCTTGGCGCCGTTTTCCATTTCCGGCCCGACAAAAACAATCAAGTCAGGCTTGCTCAAAGTTGCCAAGGCGCCAATTCTGGAATGTTCTTCGGCGGCCTTGTCGCCCAATTCCTTCATGTCGCCCAAAATAAAAATCATGCGTCCCTTTATTTTAAGAGACCCGCAAAGGTTCAAGGCCTTTTCCATTGAATCGGGATTCGCGTTGTAGCAGTCGTACATCAACATAAAGATTCAGGCGCGTTTCCACGCCGTCAATTTCAAAGCGCGTTCCGTCCAGACCGTCGTTGCTTACAAAGGCCACGCCGCTCTTTTCTACAGGAACGTCTTTGCCAAAACGGACGACAGCGCCCTTCACGCCTTCAGAAATGAAGCCGGCAAAATCGTCGTCGGCAGGAACAAAGGCCGCGCCGTCCTCTTTTATATAGCTAAAAATTTTTCGCTTTTCTTTGGCGATGTTTTCACGGCTTCCAAGAATGCCGATGTGCGCGGTTCCGATGTTCGTTATTATCGCGTAATTCGGCTCCAGGACGCGCGCGATCTCTCCAATTTCATTTTCGCGGTTCATGCCCATTTCAAAAACGCCGGCTTCATGTTCCGGCCGAATGTTAAAGACGCTCAAGGGCAAGCCGGTCTCTGAATTAAAGTTCCCCTGCGTGGCAACGACATTGTATTTTTGCCTAAGGACAGAAGCCAAAATTTCTTTTGTCGTGGTCTTTCCGCTGGAACCTGTAATCGCGATTTTTATAAGATTTGGAAATTTCTTTACATAAGCGCGGGCGGCGTTTTGCAAGGCTTCCATGTTGTTTTGAACGACGACAAGAGCCGCGTCCAAATTTTCGCTGGCAAGCTGCAAATAGTATTTGGGATTTTTTTCGTAGACTGAATCCGTCACAAAGACAACGGAAGCGCCGGCCTTGAGCGCGTCGGGAATGTATTTATGGCCGTCTTGATTTTCTCCGATAAGCGGAACAAAAAGGCTTCCGGGCTTGACGGCTCGGCTGTCGGTCACAACCGAATCAAAAGAAAATTGTCTTGAACCGCGCGCAAAGCCGACGTATTTTCCGTACACGCTCTGCAAGAGTTCGTCAAAAGCCAGCAACGATTTTTGATCAGACATTTTTTCTTTCCCACCCATTTTTTGCTAGCGCCGCATCTCGACGCGAACTATTTCTTCGGACTCGGCTTTTCGCATTCCAAGCTCTTCTTCCGCAATCTTTCCGACGCGCTCTCCGCTTGAAAGCAAGCTTATGTCAGTTATCAAGCGCTTGTTTTCTTCCACCAGCTCGACTTGCTTTTGCTCAAGCTGCTTTATTTCGTCCTGCGCCTTCATGTAGCGGTCGGCTTGCATCGCGTTGAGCGCGAAAAGGATCGGCACCAAGGCGGCGCAGGCGATAGTGAAAATTTTCCAGCCCAAATCCTTTCCCTTCATTTTTTTTCAAGCCTCCAATCCAAGCAAGCGCCCTTCGCCTGCGTCCATTATCTTTTTTACAACCCTAAGCTTGGCGCTTCTGGACGGAGAATTGGCCTTCACCTCTCCTTCCGTAGGGCCAAGCGGCTTTTTTGTCAAAATCTCGGCGCAAGCGCTTCCTTCGCAAACGCAGCTCGGCGCGTTTGGCGGGCACACGCATTGCTTGGCCAAGTTGCGGAAAAAGTTCTTCACAATCCTGTCCTCAAGGGAATGGAATGTGATAACGCCCATCTTTCCGCCATCTTCCAAGACATTGAACGCGTCGTAAAGCGCGCGCGGCAAATGCCCCAACTCGTCGTTGACCGCGATTCGCAAGGCCTGGAAAGTACGCGTGGCCGGATGAATCTTTTCGCGCGCGTAACGGCCGCCGACAGCGCCTTCGATTATCTGCGCCAACGCCGCGCTTGTCTCAATCCTGGCCGAACTTCTGGCCTGGACAATCGCGGCAGCGATGCGACGGCTCAACTTTTCTTCGCCATAAAGGTAAATCAAGTCGGCCAAGTCGCGCTCGGAACTTTCGTTCACAATGTCGGCGGCGCTCCTTCCCTTTGAGCTGTCAAGCCTCATGTCAAGCGGCTCGTCGTTCCTAAAAGAAAAGCCGCGGCCTGACAGCTCGTAATGAAAAATCGAAATGCCCAAGTCGAACAAAACAATGTTCGGCTTAGGCAAATCGCGCGGATAGTCAGAATAAAAATCGTTGAACCACCCGTTGTAAAAAAACACCCTTCCGCCAAAAGCGGAAAGACGTTCTTTTGCGCGCGCTTGAATCGCTTGGTCAGCGTCAACGCCGCAAATCTTAAGACCCGGATACTTTTGCAAAAACGCTTCCGTGTGACCGCCTTCCCCTAAAGTCGAGTCAATCATAAAAGCGTTGTTTTCATACGGCTCTCCCACAGGCGAAAGTTCCTGCAAACATTCCGCCAAGAGAACCGGCGTATGAACCGGCGTCATTTTTTCCCACCCATCGGGGCCGGACTAAAAAGCCCCGCCCACATTTATTTTTTGCCTGACAGCAAATTTTTCAAAACACAATCGCGCCCAACTCTTCGGCCGCGCTGTCAATTGAAGGAGAATTTTCCTCCAAATACTTTTCGTAGCTTTCGGCGTCCCAAAGCTCCATGTACTTGTCAACGCCCAAAAGCACGCAGTCCTTTGTAAGACCTGCGCCTTCGCGCAAGGTTTGCGCTATCGAAAGGCGGCCGCTCTTGTCAATCTCAACTTCCGTGGCGGGCGAAATCAAGTGCCTCAAAACCGAACGGTGGCGGGGATTGAAAGGCGAAGCCTTTTCCATCACTGACGAACTGATTTTTTCCCATTCTTCGGGAGTAAAAAGCCAAAGGCATTTGTCAAAGCCGCGAGTCACGACCAAGGAAGCGCAGTCAATCGCGGCCTTTATTTTGGCCGGAAGAGAGATTCTTCCCTTTTCATCCAATGTCGCTGAATACTCGCCAGTCAATCCATTCATGCCACAAAATTCCACTTTTTACCACAAAAATCCACTTTATGACTATTTTACCCCAAAATTTGATAATGTCAACTAAAAAAAGCGCCGATAAATATAAAATATTGTTTTTTTTGACTTTACCACCTTTGTTTTTGTATAGTTTTTTATGATAAACACGCTCAACGAAAGCAGCCTTCACAAGGCTTTAAAAACCTTTTACGCAGTCCAATTTTCCGCTCAAGAGGAAGTTAAAGTCGGCCGCTGGATTTGCGACTTGGAGACTTCCGACGGCGGAATTGTAGAAATACAAAACAAGAACGTGGGAGCGCTCAAAGAAAAAATCCAAGGCCTCTTGGAACTAAAAAGGCGCGTAACGATAGTCCACCCGATAATAACCCAAAAGACAATCGAAACGCGCAGGCAAGACGGAAGCCTTGTTTCCAAGAGGAAAAGCCCCAAAAAAGAAAATCTTTATTCGGAATTAAAAGAATTCACTAGCATTGCGGAACTTTTGCCCAACAAGAACTTAACCCTTTTGCTTCCTGAAATAACGATTGTAGAAAAGCGCGTTCAATGCGCGGAGCCTGTCCAAGCCAAAAACGGACGCCGCCGCTTTAAGAAGGCCTGGCAAAAAACAGGAAAGGCGCTTTTGACCATAGGCGGCTCATACAAGTTGAGCGGAAAAAAAGATTGGCTGGCCCTCTTGCCCTCAAAGGCTTTGGCCGGCCAAAAAACGCGCGAAAAAAAATCGGATTCAAGCCCTAAAAAGGGCGCGGCCACAAGCGCGATCCAAGAGCCATTTTGCGCGGCGACGGTTAGAGACGCCTTTATCGCCGAACAAAAAAAAGAGGCCGCGCCCTACGCGAACCTCCTTTTATGGATTCTGCGCAAGGCCGGCCTAATCAAACGCATCCCTCACGAGGGCCGCGCGTATTTCTACGAAATAAAAAAAAGCCGCCCAAGCGATTGAGCGGCTTTTATCAGTTGCGGTTATCGCGCAGAGTTACCAGTTGTCAACCATGTCGTCTTCGTCGCGGTTTTCCATGTCGTAAAGGTCGGTGACAGCGCGAAGGTCGTCAAAGTAAACAAAGTATGTGCCGCGGGCAAGAACCGGATTGCAGTCGATTCTAAAGCCGCGGATTCTAAGTCCAGGGCGGTCTCCATGGTAGGCGCTGGACTGGACGATTCCGTGCTCTCCGTCCTCTGACGGCGGAACGGCCGTAGAAAGGCGCTTCCAGCCGCTAAAGCCGAGGTTTCCAAGATAAAGCTCAAAGTCGTGTCCAAAATAGTCCTGAACCAAGAGGTAAATGTCGTGGTTTTGGTTGCGTCCGGCAATCCAAACGCTCACAGTCTTTGTGATTCCTTCAATCGGAATCGGGCGGACGGCCGTGATGTAAATTGAGTTGATTCCGCGGCGGAAGAACTGAATTTTGCAGCCCAAAGCGTGGGTGTCAACCTGCTCTTCCTCGCCTTCAAGCGACTGCTTGGCGGCGGGGCTTCCTTCAAACAAGCGGAGGTTGGCGATGCCGGCGTCCGGAGAAATGTGAATGTTCCATGAGCCGTCGCGCTCAAACTTGTCCAAAGAAACTTCGCGCAAGGCGCTGGCGGCTGAGTCCGCTCCAACATTGTTGGGGTTGGGGTCGGCCAAGCTTGAATTTCCCTGGCTGTCGGCCTGGGCAAAAGCCACGGCGGCTGTCAATATAAGGGCGAATGTAGTGATAACTAATTTTTTCATCTTTCATCTCCTGAAGAAGAGCCTGTCGACGGGTCGGTGGCGCCGTCGCCAAAGTCAGAGTCCTGCAACTCGTAACCGTCGAAAATGTTGGAAAGCGTGTATGTGGTGTACTTGAGGTCGTCAAAGTAAACCATGAAGTCGTCGACATATTCGGCGGGATCAGTCGTGACGCGGAAGCCGACAAACGTCATCTTGGCAGGGCCGCTTCTTAGGCGCGAATGTTGGCGAATGTAGCCGGGCACCTTTACGATAATGTTGCGCCATCCGTCAAAGGCCAAGTTTCCGGCCGGAAGGATGTGGACAGTTCCGTCAGCGTCGCGAACAAGCATATCCAAGAAATACAAGTAATGGGCGCCCCAAACCCAGAAGTCAAAATGGGTTACTGTTCCTTCAAGAGGAATCTCAAAGGGCTTTCCGTCTCTTGTGGGGTAAAGCTCAAACCAGTTGTTTCCCTTGCGGTTGAACTTGGTCTTGAGTCCCAAAACGGTGGGCTTGTCCTCTTCCGTGCGAAGGACGCGCAAAGAATTGGGGATGGCCTCAAAAGTGTTCATGATAGGATAGCCTTCCGCCACAAAACGGCTGGCTTGATTGGCCCATTCCCAACTGGTTCTGACCCATTTTCCGTGTTCCCACATTGGCAAGTCCTGGCTGCCAATTTTGTCAAAATTATCAATAGTTATTGTCACTACGCTTTTAGTGTTCGGTTGGGCAAAAGCCGCAGAGCCGAAAGCCAAAAGGAGAGACAGACTTGCAAGGACAAATAAGCCTTTTTTCATTCAGAACTCCTTGTTTTTCTTATCGGAATTTTTATTCACAATAATAATTATCATATTATAACGCAATTCACGCTCTTTTGTCAAACGAAATTTAAATCTTTTTATCTATATTTTCGCCGCGCGCTCACCCCTTTTTTTTGCCCAAATAAGCCTCGCGGACTTTTTCATCGTTAAGCAGCTCTTGTCCGCTTCCGCTAAGGGAAATTTCCCCTGTTTCAAGCACGTAGGCTGTGTCGGCGGCCTTTAGCGCCATGTTGGCGTTTTGCTCGATAAGCAAAATCGTCACGCCCTTTTGGTTGATTTCTTCTATAATTGAAAATATTTGCTGGACAATCAAGGGCGCGAGTCCCAACGAAGGCTCGTCCATCATCAAAAGCTTGGGGCGGCTCATAAGAGCGCGGCCCACGGCAAGCATTTGCTGCTCGCCGCCGCTAAGGGTTCCGGCAAACTGCCAGCTTCTTTCCTTGAGGCGCGGAAAAAGCTCGTAGACCCAATCCAAGTCCTTGGCGATTCCTTCCTTGTCGTTTCTAAGATAGGCGCCGATTTTTAGGTTTTCGGCCACAGTAAGGTCGGTGAACACGCGGCGGCCTTCCGGCGAAAGGGCGATTCCCCGCTTGCAAATCTTGTCGATGGATAGTCCTAGGATTTCCTGGCCGTCAAACTTTATCGAGCCGCCTTGAGCCTTTACAAGGCCGCTGATTGTTCTAAGCAAGGTGGACTTTCCGGCGCCATTGGCTCCGATAAGCGAGACGATTTTTTTGTCAGGAACTTCAAGGCTTATTCCGCGCAAGGCCTTGATTCCGCCGTAAGACACGGAAAGGTTTTTGACTTCAAGCATTTTTGTCCTCCCCTAGATAGGCGGAAATCACGACAGGGTCGCTTTGGACTTCCTGCGGCGTTCCCTTGGAAATCAGCGCGCCAAAATTCAACACGTAAATTTTGTCGGAAATGTTCATTACCAAATCCATGTGGTGCTCGATCATAAAGACCGTGAGCCTAAAGTCGTCGCGGATTTGCTGGATGAAGTCGGTAAGCTCCAGGGTTTCCTGCGGGTTCATTCCGGCGGCCGGCTCGTCAAGCAAAAGCAATTGCGGCTTTGTGGCAAGAGCGCGCGCGATTTCAAGCCGCCGCTGCTGGCCGTAAGGAAGCGAAGTACAAAGCTCGTCCTTGACGTCGTAAAGGCCAAAGACATTCAAAAGCTCGGCCACTTCCTCGCGCTGGAGCTTTTCTTCCGCGCGGTTCAGGCGGAAGGTGGCCGTCAAGAAGTTTGAGCTGCGCCGGCAGTGCTTGGCGATAAGAACATTGTCAAAGCGACAGCCTCTTCCGGGTGTGAAATCATCGCAGGTTCCGAGGAAGATGGCGATGGTTCTGACGATTCGGAGGATCACATATCCGGCGATTCGGAAGACGATTCATCAGATGATCCTACTGTTGATGTCGCCGTAAATGCGGCGGATGACTCCCTGATCTTCGGTTTCGCGGGAGCTCTGACCGGCGGCGGTACGGCCGGC
>ONET01000024.1 GCA_900316905.1 uncultured Treponema sp. | reverse complement strand
GACGGAAGCAAGGCCGACTATATAAGCCAAATCGCAAAAAGCGAGGAAGGAATTATGGAAGCCGACAGAATAGCGCAAAGGATGAGCGAGGAGGACGCCAACTGGTTCCGCCAAAATTCAATCGACATAGCCCGCCGCGACTACAACTCCACGATGGAACATTACCAACAGATGGGCCTGGAGCAAGGCCTTGAAAAAGGCCTGAAGCAGGGCATTGAAAAAGGTTTAAGGCAGGGAATGCAACAAGGACTTGAGCAAGGAATCCAACAGGGTATGCAACAGGGCGCCCAGCAAAAGGCCATTGAAGACGCGCGGAGTTTTTACGCAAACGGCGTTTCTGTTGACATAATCGCAAAGTCCTTGAACATGACCGTGGATCAAGTCAAGCAAATCATAAGCGAAAGCGCGCGCGCCGCAAACTAATCCCCCACACAAAAAAAACAGGGCGGCCTGTTGGCCGCCCCCCTTTTTAGTCTTGCCGGCAATCCCCGCCGCTAGCCAACAAATCTTGGCCTTGCGCCCACCGTCGCCCACCGCGGCATCTTTGTTTATCGATGCCTAAATCGTTCTAAAACCCACCAATTACGGCACGGGCGACGGCAACTCCTTCTTCTGCGCGGTCTCGATGTAGGTCTTGGCGCCAACAGCGCGGCAGTAGCCCAAAACGGCGTTGGTGTTGGCCAAGCCGTAAACAACGCCGTAAGAGTCGCTGCTATAACCGCTGGCGTTGTTATAGTAGTAAGACGTGCCCGTGGCCGGCGCTGCCGCCCTGCCACTGGAATCTTTTCTAAGCGCGACGTTGACGCGATCCAAGCTTATTACGCTTGTAGAGGGAACCACGCTTATTTCCCAAACGCCTGTCATATATTTTCCAACCGCGCCGGTCATGCTGTTGGCCGTTGTAGCTGGATACTTCATATCAGGGCCATTGTATTTTGCAAGGACAGGCTTTGCGCTGGTCGAATAATATCCTATCTGCGGAACAGCAACGCCTGAATCGTTAAGGGCCACGTCAAGCGTCAAATAAGAGCCGCCAGCGTTCCTTGCACCGACAATGCAAGTCTTAAATTTGCTGTAATCTGTGGGGCTGACGCTATAAGCGTAGCGGACGCATGAGTTCTCAGAGTCATAGGCCGCGATATGCACGCCGCCACCAAAGTCAAAGGCAACCTTGCAATATTGGCCAGCGCCGGAGAAGATTTTGTGAGGTTTCGACCATCCAGTAGTTCCGTCAAACTTGTTGAGCTCGCGGTCTTTACCGTCCGGTGAGCGATCTGTGCTAGGCGTAGTGTTGTAGCTGTAATAGCAGTCAGTTCCGTCGTACCAAACCATGACAACCAAGTCGTCGCCGCTTAAGCCTTTGCCATCCTTGGCCGCAAGGCAAAGATGCTCACCTGGCTTGTAGTCGGTCGCTTTTGTAGACATTGCGCAACTTTCGGCGGCAAATATTTGCGCGTTGGCCACAGGCACTTTTAATGAAAGCAAAGCGTGGTCGTCAGAACGGTTGTTAAGACTGGAGATGTTTCCTATTCCATTCAATATAAAGTCTCTCGTTGCATTGTAAGTATTATTATTGTAGGTTCCTTTACACTCAATTCTGTATTCACCTAAGGCAAGATAAGAAATATTGAAAGACTTTGCATTCGCAGATTTTATCTCATCGTAAGTGCCGTCAGCAAGTTTTTTAGAAAGTTTAATATAATTATTATTTGTTTCTACATTATTCCACTTATTATTTATGGATTGCTGCAATTGAAAACTTACGGTTGGATGAGCTGCACTAGGCGCGCTAACTACCATTTGAAAATTGTTCCCAAGTGAAAAAGTCTTACTTATACCAACACGATCAGGTATAGAATCGGGCATGTCGATACCCAAACTTGACCTAAAGCGAATTTGACTTGTTACACGATCATAGTATGCAAGATAAACACGCTTGTTGGCGCTAACTACGGAAGTTCCCTGGAACCTGGACTTATCCCAATAATTCTTGTTCCCATAACTATAACCAATCTGCTCTAATCCATAGCCATTTACTTGCGTTGACGATCCAGCAGGTTTTTTGCTATCAGTTGAAGTTCCCCACTTTGAATAGTAGAATGTAAAGTTGTCGGCATTGCTGGCCGAGATGTCATTGCCCTGCGCGAGCGCGACAACCTCGCCCTGGTCAGTGTAGTCAAAGCTTGGAACAGTCATTTTGTCGTAGCAGCCAGCCCAAAAATCATAGCTTCTTTCGCCATTGGTTCCTGCCTTGCCGTTTGGCATGCTAAAGTATGTGGGGTCGTTCTCAAAGGCAAAGCCAAGCTTTCCGCTATTGGGGTTGATTTTCATGACAGGGTCAACAATCTTGTTGCTTATCGGAACGGCGGCGCTGTTGTTAAGCTGCCATACGTCAAACTTGACATCGTCGTTGAGCCTGTTGTTGTTGCTGTCGTTGGGCAGCCTGTTGTAGTAATTTGCGTAAATGCCGTATTCTGCTTCAAGTTCCTCTTGCGTAGACGGAGAAGCGGCCGGCGTTCCAGCATAGTCGCCCTTGGCGTCATTGGCGTTCTTGTTGTTAAGCGTTTCCACGCCGCCAACATTAAAGTCAACCGCTTTCGAACCTGTCAAAGCGCCAGCCGCAAAGCTGTAGCAATCGTAGGCGGCGTTCTTGTCCTGGCGTTCGGCCGCGGCTACGGCGTTCAATTCATCCGCGTCATATTGCAAAGCGGTCAAGTTAAAGCCGTAAACTTGGACTGTCTCGCTTTCGCCGTCTTCCATAGCCGTAGCGCTGGTGGTGGAGTTTTTGTAAACATAAACCGGATAGGCGCCGCCAGCCGTTCTGTTGTAAACAGACCAGTTGCTTGCGCTGGCTGTGGCAAGGTTTGTGTAAACCTTTGTTATGTAGGGAACGATGTCCATGCGGTATCCGCCGTTTCCAGAATAGTCAGAGGTCTTTCCGCTTGCAAACTCTGTGGCGGCGTATTTGGTGGTTCCGTCAACGCCGGTGTATTTTTGCGGCTTTGTCTGGCTAGGCGCGGGGCAAGCCGGTTGGCCCATGTCCTTGGAGATGAACTCAATCAAAACATCGTTTCCGGCATGGACCGCGCTCGCGTCTACTGTCCTGTTGTATTTGCTTGTGTCAAGTTCCAAAGACCAAGTTACATGATGGCCGTCTTTCTCAAACTTGTCGCTTTCAACATTAAAGCGCCAGCCGTTGTCGTCAATGGTTCTTGGCGTTTCCTCGTCGTCGCTGTCGCTCCACTTGCTTGTGGCCGGGTCAAAGGCCGCCAGCTTGTAGAACGTCTTGGAGTCTTTTGTAATGTTGCCAGTTGTCGGAAGCCCCGTCAAGCCCGTAAAGCCAGGAAGGCTTATGTAAAGGCTGTCAAGGCGCACGGCGTCAAAGGCTTTTCCGCGCAAGACAATTTTTCCGCTGACTTTGGGATCCTTGTCGTATTCGCCTGAATCACGGTAAAAGTTTTCGTTTGGAAGCTCGCCCTCAAGCTCTATGTGGCCAAGCAAATCTTTTGCGTCAGAGGCGCTGTCCGAACCGTAAATGGAGTTGTCGTTTATGTCTTTCCAGTAGAAGCGCTGGATTTCTCCTGTAGGCGCGCTTGTGTCGTCGGCCTGGTTGTCCATGTAAAGCGTGATGTCGGCATGCTGGCTTGTGGGCGTTGTCACAGTTGGAGTCAAGTCAGGAACGCCAATCGTATCTTCGGTCGAGTCGTAAATCTTAAACTCGTATTTGCCGGTTCCCTTCCAAGCTTTCTTCAAGTCGCCCACCTGCAAGGTTATGTCGGCGCTCTTTCCAGCCTCTTGGTCTTCGCGGCTTCCGCTTGTTCCCGTGTCGCTGGCCATAAAGACGGTCTTGTTATAGCCGGTCACGTAATTTGTGGCGCTGGCCGCGGCTGGATAAGAGTAATAGTAATACAAGTCGCCGTTTCCGCCCAAAATCTCAGGCGTTATGGCGGTTTTTCCCTTTGCGCTTATGTAGGCGGAAGCTGCCGTTTCGCCCTGGATTGTAATCTCCTTTAAGGCTTCATCCCAAGACTTTATGCTTGTGGCAAACCAAGTGTGTTTTTCGCTCGCGTCAATCGTGTCGTTGCCGTTTAGGTCGCTGCCAACGGTGACGTTTGCGATTTTTGGAGCGTTGTTGGCCACAAAGGCTCCGTCGTCTTTGTTGGTCACGCTTCCTGTGGCGTAGTTTCCAGCCGCGTCGTAAACAGTGTAGCAAATGTCAATCGGGCCGTCAGGGATGTTCTTGGAATCTATGACAGCTTCCCAAATGGTTTGAGTTCCAGTCGTCACAGCCTTCTCTATCATCAAGTCGCCGTCGTCGTTGTCATGGGCGGGCGTCTTTGAGCCGTATCCGTGGCCATATCCGGGCGCCGTTTTCTTTGCAAATCCTTCGCCGGCGCTTTCTTTAATCTTGTTGTCAACGACATTTCCCAAGGCAAAGTAAGCGTCTACAGTCTTTCCGCTTTGGGTTACAACTCCAATGTCAGAGGCAAGAACCACGCTTGTTCCGCTAGCGGACTTGATGCGATAGTTTACGCCCATAATTTTTACAAGGCCGCCGGTATGGACATTGGGATCGCTCGCGCTTAGAGTCAATGTCGTGGCGTTGTTTTCCAAAGCGGCGCTGACTGCCTTTTTCCTCCAGTAGAGGCCTTCCTTATAGGATATGTCAGAGGCGTTTGTAAGAGAATAATAAACGTCCTTGTCGCCAATCTTATAGCCCTTTGAATACATCGGGTCAAAGACCTTGTTGGAATTCTTTCTCAAGAAATAAACCACAACGCTTGCAAATCCCGACTCGGAACTGCCTTCCTCGGCCTTGGAGCCAAGCGTGTACCAGCCGTCCTTGTTGCAAACGTCCGGGTTGATGTTGTAATCCGCGCCGCTTGTGGTCAAAACAGGGCTAGTGTTGTCGTGGTTGACGACAAAGGAATAGTGGCCGCTTCCAGGATTTGTGTCCTTGGCATCTTCGTAGTAAACATAAAGGCTTTCCTTTCCGTCGGCTCCGCCAAGTGAATTTAGCGGATAGCTTACCACAATAATGCCGTAATCGCCCGGCGTGACAGGCTTGCAATAAGAGGAATCTTTTGCCGGTCCGGCCTTTGTCTTGGCGTCGAGCGCGCTGGAATTGCTGAATCCAATCTTGGCTATTTTGTCAGAGTCTGTCAATTTAAACGAAATGTACCAAGTGTCGGTTGTTCCGGCCTCGTTTTTGTCCATGACATAAATATTGTCGGTATAAGCGCGGCTGGCAGAAATGACGCTTCCGTTGAATTGTCGCAAATAGCGCTCGCTCATTTCCGGAGCGTCCGCGTCAAAAGTCATGACTCTGTAAGTGGGAACGCTAAACTTTCCGTTGTAAGCGTAAACGCAAACGGCCACTTGGTTTGTGTCGTCGTCCTTGTTAAATTCGCTGGCCGAGTTTATGGCAAGGTTCCAGTTGGTTCCGCCAAAGTCAGCCAAAATGCCGTAGTCTTTCGCGTCTGCGTCAGTCACGGCCGCGGCGGTCGTATCGTTAAGAGGAGTGTTTGTTCCGCCAATTTTATAGTCCTTCATTTTGTAGACTTTATAAAGCGGCGTTCCGGCCTTCTTGTATCCAACCCAACTTTGGACATCCTTTGCGTTCACCGTAAAGCCAGTTGGGTCGGCGGCCGTGGAGGCGTCGTAATTATAAGAGCCGTGTCCGGTAACTTTGTCAGAAATTATTTGCAGCCAAACGGTGTCCTTTTCTATCGGATTGGCGTTGGCGGGGTCGGTGACGCTTCCGTTAAGGTTTACGGTTCCGCCCACAGTCTTTCCGTTGGACTCAGGATAGCTTATTTCAATTTCGGGCCTGTCTCCCTGCGGGTCAACGTTAAGCCCTCTGCACACCTCAGTCACATTGCCCACAGCGTCCACAACCTTTATCCAGACATACATTCTGACAAGGTTTTCAAAGGCGCCGCTCTGGATGTCCGCAGCCGTGGCTATGCCGTAAGAGGCAAGGTAGTCGTTCAGCCTAGGCGCGCGCGTTCCGCTGCCGCTAAGGTCGCCGTCAAAAGTGACGGTCCAAGTGACGCTGGCGTCCTTGAACAATTGATATCCGTAATTCTTTCCCTGGTCTCCAATCTTCACTTCAGGAATAGTGACGTTTTTGCCTTGGCTTACATCATAATAATAATTGAATTTTTCTGGCAAGCTAGTTACCGTGTCGCTCTTTCCAATCGGGCTAAGCGCGTAATAAATTGTGGAGACAGTTTTTCCGCCCTCTTTGGTCGTTCCAAACTCGTTGGCTCCGCCATAAACCGTCGTTGAAGTTCCCAAAACCTTCTTAGCTTCCGCAGGAGAGTTTATCGTTACCTCAGGCGGCGTGTTGTCAATGGCAATCTGGATTGTGCCGGTCTTTTTAAGGCCTGCCTTGTCCTCAACTTCTATTGTGGCGTTATACGCTCCGCTTGGCACGGCGCTGATGTCAAAGCCTTCAACTTCAAAGCCTTCATATCCCGCTTGGCCGTCAATGGGCGCGCTTGGAACTGAGCCTGTCTTTGAAATTTCTATGTCATCTCCAGACGCGTCCTTATACTTCATTGAGACTGTCACGCCCTTGATGCCGTTGGTGTCTTTTGCGTTCACCTTATACTTAAACATAGTGGCGTCGCCGCCAATTGTTCCCAAGGCGTTCAAAGGCTCGCCATACGCGGCCTTTTGCTTGCTGTATTTATAATACGCTTTGGCGCCGGTCGCTGGAGCCTCTGTGTCAATCTTAACGTAAAGTCGAGTGTCGCCGTCTTCAAAGGCGCCGGAATCCGCTCCTTCCTTTTTGCCGTAAAGCATCGGCGAAATGTAGCTGGCGCTTTGGTTTGAAGTGAACACCGTTCCCGCTCCGTCCGTAACTTGGAAGAGCAAAGTATGCTGGCCCTCGGCCAGGCCTGTAATTGTAAACGACGTTCCGGTAAGCGTTAACGGCGTCCAATCGGAGTCGTCGGCCCTCTTGTATTTCAACACAAGATTTGTCGTGTCGTCGTCGTCAAACACGCTTCCGTAAATGTCGCTTGTTCCTGTTCGCCACGCCGGAAGTCCAGAGGCCATGTCCTCAAGGGCCACGTTTGTAATTGTAACCTTTGGCCGGTCGCCTTTGGGGTCAATCGAATACTTGTAAATTTTTTCCTTAATGTTGTTGGCCTTGTCAGTCGCCACAAGCTTTATGTAAAGGGGCTTTGCCACGCCGGCATACAAGTCGTCGTAGCCAAGCATCTTAAAGGAGTCTCCGCTTTGGGTCGTGACATCCTGCAAAACGCTCCAGTTATACATTGAAGAATCGCTTATGTCAGCAAGCTGGGTCCATGCTGTATTGTCCGGCGAATAAGAAACCGCAAGCCTTGACAAGCCCTTGTCGTCGCCGGCCTTTCCCTTAAAGTTTACGCTTCCGTTGACGGCCGAAACATTTCCAGTCTGGCCGTCTTCCAGCGTTTTGGGAGAAGTCAGCTCAATTGTCGGCGGCTCGGTGTCAACGACAATGGCAAAGGCCTTTTGCTCGCTGCTGTTTCCGGCGTCGTCGTTGGCGCTGACAAAAAGGTCGCCTTCCAAAAGCTTTTCGTTGGCAACGACGGCCTTCCATGACTTTATGGTAGTCTTGTCGGCAATTTCGTCAAACGATTGATATGTGGCGGCCTTGTATTCGCTGGCGGTCGAAGATTCCGTGGTTGAATATGCAAAGCTAACGCCTTCAAGCTGCAAGCTTCCAACTTTAAACAAAAGTGTCTTTAGGCCGCTCAAGCTGTCCGAAGCGGCTCCGTAAAGAGTCAATGTCAAGCCGGCCGTCTTGTTGGTCATTACGCTTCCGGCCGCGGCGTTCATCGTATCGCCGTCGTCGTATGTGTACCAAGCGGCAGACACCATCGGAGGAGTTTGGTCAACCTTGATTTCGTAAGGCGTCATGCCGTTTTTGTTCTTGGCTTGGTCAATCGCTTGGACATAAAGGAAATTATGCTCGCCTTCCTCAAACTTGTCGGGCATAATCTTGTAAAGAATTTCCGTTCCCTTGCTTCCGCCTATTGTGACGCTGCCGTCGGCGGAACCGTCAGTCAAGTCTGACGGAAGAGGATCTGTTCTGCTAGGATACTTAAGCCAATAATAAACCGTGTCAAGGCCGCTGGTAAGCTCGGAAACCTTTCCTGTTATCGTAAGGGTTTGGTCCTTGTGCCAAGCGCTCAAAAGGCCGTCGGCGTTCTTTCCAAAAGCGATGGGAGTGGCGGCGCTGTAGTTTACGAACGCAGGATTCAAGCAGTCAATTGTTGTTGAAAGCAAGGGATTTTGGGTCCTTTCGGCCTTTCTTCCCCACGCGTCAAGCGCCACGGCCTTTATGACCCAATCGCCGTCGCCAATTCCACTAGCTTGGTCAGCCTTGATTCTTACGGTCTTTACAATCTTTTTGGCAGTGGCGCTGGTGGACGCAATCTTAAATCCAAAGCTTGGATTGTCTTCCGTCAAAACAGTCGTCACGCCGTTTTTTGTAACCTGGGCTGTTATGCCAAGCGAGGCGATTTTAAATGTGTCTTCGGCCGTTATTTCAAAGCGCAAGTATCCTTCGGCATCCTTGCTGTTCGCGGCAGTGTAATACTGCTTTACCTGCGCTCCGGCAGAAGCGGACGGTTCGGCCGTAAGAGCCAAGGTTGGAACGGCAAAGTCAAATGAAATTCCAGTTCTCTTTTGGTTAGGGCCAATGTCGCTTACGTTTCCGGCCGCATCCATCGCCACAAAGGCAAGCGTTTGGTTTTCGCTTTCTGTAACGGCAAAGGGCGCGTTCCAGTTTGTTTGAGAGGCGGTTTGCGAAACGCCCGTTATTTCCGTCCAATCAGTTGTTGGCCAAGTCAAAGTGTAGTATTTGCTTACGTCCGTTCCGGCGGCCAAAACTCCAAGAGGAAGATAAGCGTCCTTTGCCTTCTTTTCATAATAAACGCTGTGGCCGTCGGCGCTTTCGCTTGCTCCGCATTTGCTGTATGCAAAGGCGGGCGCCGAGCTTTGTGTCTTTGAAACCCACAAGCGGTAAGTTCCGGAACCGTCAACGTCGCTCCAATGTCCGCGGGCGGTGTATTTTCCGTCGCCGGCGGAATAGTTGGGGTCGGTTTCCATTATCATTGAACCGTTGTTGGGGCTTGTGACCGACAAATTGGGCTTTGCGTTGTCCACCCAAAAGATGTATGTGGCGGCTTCCGAGCTGGCAACCTTGTTCTTGGCCAAAATCTTTAGCGCGACGGTGTAATTGTCCGCGGCATATGGAGAAAAGTCAAACAAGTTTAGCTTTACATTGGCCTTGTAAGTTCCAGCGCTCACTTCAACTATTTCCGTGTCGTTTATTATGACAGGGCTTCCGGTCCATACCGGCGTCTTTTTTGCAAGGGCGGTTTTTGCGGCGTAGTAGCCGGTGTACAAGAGCGGAGTCACTTGAACATAGCTTCCGCTTTGCTTCATTGACTTTTCCGTCTTGTCTTCAATGTCGATTACGGCTTGATAGCAGTCTTCGGCGGCTGTGGCGGAACTTACCGCCAACGCCCTTACAAAGAATTGGCCGTCAAAGTCAACAGTTGGAACATTGGCGCTGACCGTGACCATAAAGGCGTAAGGCGTGTCCGAATACAAGTCGTTTCCGTCCTCATCAACGCCGGTGGCCGTCAACAGATAATGCGTTCCGCCCACAAGCGACGAAGGCAACGTCACCGTATATGTTCCTGTCGTTACGCTTTGGGTCAAGTCCTTTACATTTGTCGTTCCGTCTGTGACGTCAAAATCGTTGTTGTCCGAACTATAACTGGGTTTTGTCGGGTCAATAATCGCAAGGGTGTCGTCACATTCCCAAAGCTGCGCTCTAAGCGTGTTTTGAACAATCGGAGTTCCGTCAAGGCCCGCGCTTACGCGAACGGTGATTTGTCCGCCCGCGCTGGCTTCGGTAAAGCCGCTGTCCACCGTGTAGCCGCCAAACTCGTACATAGGGCTGTTGTTGGCGTTTACGCTCATCGCAAGCAAACAGTTGCTTGATGTCACGCCAGGATCTTTTTCATCCATGTGAGACAAATATTTATAAGAACTCTGGACAAAATCGCCGCTTAGAATTGTCTTTACCAAGCCAACTTGCTCTGCAGTCAATTCGTCCAGCTTGTAGCTGCCGTTAATCATTTTTTTAAACTGCGCTGTTTGCAAAGAGTCGCTGGTCGTTTCTATGTTGCATTCGTCGCTGACCAATTTTTTAAGCTGAGTTTGAATGTAGCAATTGGAGCTTACATTTCCGGCGGCGTCCGTCAAGAAGGGGAATATGTAAAAGTTCACCGTCTTGCCGATTTCAACGCCGTTATACATCGCCATGTAGTTTTTGTAAAGCAGATAGTCGTCGCTGCCGTTTTCGGGAATTTGATCAAGCGGGAAATATTGGGCGATTTTTACTTCGGTGCCGCCGGCGGTCTCAAAGCCGCTAAAGCTTGTCTTGGCGAACAAGCCTGTAATTTCTGTGGCCGCGCCGTTTTCATATTTAAACACGCGGATGTCCATAGAAGAAATCGGATGGTCGTCCGCAATCTCGCCCCTTATTTTTACGCTGCGGCCATAAGCGGCCGGGTCGCTTATCTCTATTGAGTTGGGGCTTGTGACGCAAAACACCGGAGGAGTGTTGTCAATTTCAAACACGCGGCTTGCGGCTACGCTTTGGCGGCCGGCTCCGTCGTAACACACGACGTTTGCGGAATAAGTTCCGTCCTTTAACGGATACGAGCCGGCTGTCGGCTTGTTCAAAGACAAAGTCCAATTGTTTCCGGCTATCGCCGCGTCATAAGTTCCTATAACTTCGTTGTTGCCGGTGTTGGTCACCTTTATCACAACCCTGGCAATTTTTTTGTCGTCAAAACATGTTCCTTCAACTTTGACTTCGCCGCTCAAAACGGCCGAGGCCGCCGGCGCGCTTATGCTTACAGTCGGAACGCTTGTGTCAATCGATTCGCCAAGGCCGGTGTCGCAGGCGGCAAGGGCAAAGGAGGCCAAAATCGCAATCGCGGCTTTTTTTGCCATCAAGAGTAGTTGTGTTTTTCTTCTAACAGACAAATCTCTTTTCATATTTTGCCTCCCTACTTCTTTTGCGCCATTTCCACATAGCCGTTAGAACCAACTTCATACCTATAAGCCAAGGCCGGATTTGCGCTTCCGTTGCCGTACACGATTCCGTAAGTGCCCGTGTCGCCCTCGTTAAGGCTTTGCTTATAGTATGAAACGCCGTTTCTAGAATTTGCAATCACGCCGTTGTTTTTCCAAACGCCTACATTAATCCTATCGTAGCCTTGAACGCCTTGAATGCCCTTTGTTATGGAAGGAACTGTCTGAACTTCCCAACTGCGGGTAAAGAAGTCGCCCTTAGCGCCGCTTATATCATTATCGGAAGTTATGTCATTTCCTATATAGTAAGCTAACTTTGGAAGCGTCTTTCCTTCCGCCAAGTAGCCGATATACGGAACCGGCTTTCCCGAAGTTCCCGCGCTGTAGGCCACGTCCAAAGTGATGTGGGAGCCGACCGTGCCATACGAATCCACCAAACAAGTTTTGGCGTCTGCCGGTTCTTTATAACTAGCAAGGTAGGCGTACCACAAGTCGTTTGAACTTGAGTCCTTGGCCGCGATGTGGACTTTGCCTTCTTTGTCAAACGCTACCTGGCAGTATTCGCCTGTAACGCCGCTAAAGACTTCTACAGGCTCAGACCAACCGTGGACTCTTTTTCCGTCCGCGCCTTTTCTGCCAGTCTGGTCGTTTATTGTGTTGGCGCGGCTCTTTGTTGGGTCCTCGTTAAAGCTATACCACATTTTGCGCGCTGTCGGGTCGTGCCAAACCATTACGACAACGTCGCCGCTTGTAAACTTGTAAGCCGCGATGCTGACATACGGGCCTGGCTTTTTGGGAGTGTTTTCTTGCGCGACAATTTGAACGTAACTATACTCGAATGAATATTCTTTATCCTTATAATTACCTCCTGTATCGCCGTCTTTATCAGCATGACCTTTGTCAACAAAATTTCCAAAATCGCCTTTTGTGGCAGGAACGCTCGTTCCAGCCCTAAAGCGAATTTCGTCGTTCATTTGGTCATAGTAGGCCAAATAGGCGTTTGTGGTTCCACTACTATAAGTAGTCGCGATGCAGGGGCTTACGATGCGCCACTGGTCGGTTTGATTTCCGGTATCGTTATCAGTGTTGGTGTATTTTGTAACTCCTTCGCTTGTAGTCTCCTTAGTCATTGTCTTTGAGCCGGCTTGTCCAACGCTTTCAAGGCGGTTTTGGTTTGTTCCAGTCTGAGTTCCATGGTTATTATTAAGATTGCCTGTTCCCCACTTGGAGCTGTAAAAGCCAAAAGCGTCCGCATAGTTCTCTCCGGTGTCGCCGCCGGCAATCGTTCCGTAAGCGTTTCCGCCGTCGTCAAGCGCAAGCGTCGCCGACTTGCAGAAGTCGTAGCTTCTTGCCCATGTTTGGTAAGAGTTGGTGCTTGTGTTTGGCATCGCAAAATTAAGCGGACCGCTAACAAAGGCAAAGTTAAGCATTTTGCTTTCTTGGTTTATCTTCATCGTAACGTCGTTGGCGATTCCGCGCACGGGCACGGCAGCCTTGTTGTTAAGCTGCCAAACGTCAATCTCAACGTCGTCGGTAAGCAACAAGTTGTTTTCCTTGCTGGGCTGGCGGTTGGTGTAGTTTTTCCACGCGTTGTAAGTGGCGTTTGTGTTATTGTTCCAGTCTTTTTTGTCCACCGGTTTGCTGTAGTCGCCGTGAGCGTCGTCATTGTTCTGGTTGTTCAATGTTTTCACTCCGTTCACAGTTATGACATAGTTTACAGAAGCCGTGATGTCAGCGCCTGTGTCGCCAATAGTCTTTGTCACGCTGGCGTTTTTGGCCGCAAGGTTAAAGCCATTTACTGTAAAGCCCTTTGCGTCGCCCTCTTGCACTTGGCCTTCGCTCAATCCAATTTGCATATTAGCGGTATCTGTCGTAGAATTCTTATAGAAGTAAACCGGATAGCGGCCAGTTGACGTCCTTCCGTAAGCCGCGCCTTTTTTGGTCATTATGGTTTCAAGACCCTTGATGTACGGAACCACGTCAACCTTATAGTAAGGCGTATAGGCGGGATCGCCCGACGCGCTCGTTCCTGTGGGCGTGTCGCTTCCGGCGCTAAATTTATTGTCGCTAAAGGACGGCTTGTTGTAATTTGTGGCGCCGTCAACGCCAAGGCATTTTTCGCCCGCCGTCCACGTTCCAGCCGTAGAGACTTGGTCGCAGGCAAAGATTCGGATGGCCAAGTCTGTCGCCGCAAGTCCGCTTACAAAGCTTGTGTCCCAAACCATCGTCCAAGAAGCAGTATGGCCGGCGCCTGTAACTTCGCTGTCGCTGATTTCAAACTTCACGCCGTAATCGTCAAGATTGTCGGCCACAGTCCAAGCTCCGGCAGCGTAAGTCGCCAACGGATAGGCTGTAACCGCAGTCGGAGTCGTTCCGCCTGTTTTGCAGTGGGTCGTGTCGGCCGCGGCGACTTTTACCTTGTCAAAGCTTCCGCCCGCCTTGTCCATGCCGTCAGTTCCGTTTGTAATTGACATAAGAACTTTGGAAAGCATCTTGTTGTCGCTTATGTTTCCCTTAAGGACAATCACGCCGCTAAACTTGGGGTCCTTGTCCATCTCGCCGCTCGCCTCGGTAAAGGGGCTTGTCCAATCGCTGGTTGTCTCCAAGTCTTTGGGCAACTCTATGTGGCCTTTAAGGGCGGCGTATGTAGAAGCCTTGTCTGCCTGGTAAGTTGAGTTGTCGGTCAAACTCTTCCAGTAAGCAGGCTCAATGTCAATGGCAGGAACTTGGTTGTCGCGCAAGGCAACCGCCATGTAAACCGAAGCCTTTGCGGTTTGGCTGTTCACAAATTTTTGGGAAACGTCGGTTGAATCCCAGAAGGTAAATTCAAAGAGCGCGGGGCTGCTGGCGTCGCAGTCTTCGATTCCCTTGGAGGCAGTAGGATTGGCTGTATAGTCAACGCCGTCATGCGGCAAATTGATAAAGTCTCCTACCTGCAAGGTTATGTCGGCGGTGGCTCCCTTAACCTGGTCTTCGCGGCTTTGCGCGCCGCCTGTGTCCGAAGCCATAAAGACATTGTTGTTTTGTCCGCTAATAATGTAGCCGGTGGCGTTCGCTCCGTTAGTTCCGGCATTGTAGTTTCCGCTGGCAATTTTATAGCTGTAATACAAGTCGCCGTTTCCGCCCAAAATCTCGGGGCGCACAATGGTTCTTCCCTTTGCGGTAAGCTTTACGTCAGTCTTAGAGCCAAGAGACATCGCGCTCTTTGCCTGGTTCCAGTCCGTGATGGAATCCTTGTATGTGGACGCCGTCATTTCGGCGGCCGAAACTGCGTCGTCGCCGTCAAGGTCTGTGCCCGCAAAAATGTTCGCCAAACGAGGCGCGTTGTTGCTTACAAAGGCGGCCTTGTCGCTTGTGTAAATGGTCGAACCGTCCGTTTGCGCGTAGGCGTAAACCTTTACGGGCGCCTCAGGGCTGGCCTTGGCCGCGTCAACCGCGTCTTTGGTCGTGTAAGCCTTGTATGTCGCTTCGGCGGCGCAACCCACAAGTCCCTTGGCGTAGTTTCCGGCCGCGTCAAAGACTACGTAATGAATTTCTATCGGGCCGTCCGGAATGTTCTTTGAGTAAATGCTTGCGCTCCAAGTCCACTTTGTGTCGTTTTGCTTTACGCTTTCCACCATATAGTCGCCGTCGTCGGAAGACGGTTCATTGTAGCCATAGAGGTAGCCCTCTTTGGTCAAGTCATGTCCGGCGGGACTTTCGGTAAGAATATGGTCAACGACATTTCCGATGGCAAAGTAAGCGTCTTCTGTAGTTCCGCTTGTTCCTTCGGGGCGGCCGTCAACTACAACTGTCGTTCCGCTAACGCTTGATATCGTGTATATCGTTCCGCCAATTTTGGCCAAGCCATACGGATGGATGTTCATGTCCTCGGCGGCAAGAGTCACAGTGTCTTCGGCGGCGGTTCTTGTTATTGATATCTTTTTCCAATAAAGTCCGTCGCTGTATTCCAGGCTGGCGCTATAGTCAATCTTGTTTCCAGACGCGCCCTTTTTAATCATCGGGTCGTAAATGTAAGTGGGCGTTCCTGTTTTTGTCGTGTCGCGGCGCATAAAGTAGAAGGCCACGCGCTTAAAGCCGGACTGGGATGTGGACAAAACGTCGTCCTCGCTGACTTTCGAGCCGAATGTATACCAACCGTTGTCCTGCTGGACGCTTGGGTTGATTGAATAGTCGCTGTCCGTTACAGACGCCAGCGTTGGCGCTATGTTGTCATATTTTATAGTATATTTTGCCAAAGCGGGAGCGCCGGTGGTGTCCTTAAACTCAACGTAAACATATTGCGTTCCAACGCCGCTAGCTGTGTCCAGCTTTGCAAGAACATGCACATACTGGTTAAGGCTGGCAGTCTTTCCATCCACTGTGGAAGGACTGTAACAAACAATGTCGCCGGCAGTGTTTCTTGTGTCAGTGTTAAGAGCGGTCGGCAATGCGGCCGATTTTTTTGCGCTTACGGCGGCGGATTCTCCGGCGTGGCTCACTCCGATTTCAACGCCGGCAATGGCGCTGTCGTCGTGCAGGGTAAAGCTTATCCATGTTTGGCCCTTCACAAACATGTCTTCCTTATAACTATCCGAAGACTTAAACACGGCCGACGGAGCTAGGCTAGGACTTGCGGAATCGTATTTTCTAATATAAGCCTCTGAGATTGTTGGCGCGTTGGCGTCAAAGGTCATTGTTCTCAAAGCGCCTAGGCTTATGTTGGCGCTCTTTGTTCCCCCGGTTTTTTCAACCACCGCGTCAATCGCAAAGGCCTTGACGGCCACATTGTTTGTCGCTGACAAGTTGGCAAATTCCGCCTTGTCATTTATGTAGATGTTCCAACTTGTTCCAACCTCGTTCAAGTTTGTCAAAACGCCATAGTCTTTGGGGTCTTGGCCGTCAGCGCCTGTCCAAGCAGTCCATGTGGAAGATTTTTCAGGGTCATAAGTGGCCATCTTGTAAATTTTGTAAACCGGCTTGTTGTCGGCGTCCTTCACGGCCGCCAAATAGTTCAAGTCGTCTTTGGTCAACGTAAATTCCGTCACGGCCGGCGTTTTTCCGTCGCCGGGGAATCGTCCGTAAGATCCGCTTGGCTTTATGGCTGTGTCATGGTAAACGCTAATAATTTGAACAAACACGGCCTTGACTTCCTGGTCGTCTTTGGCGCTTCCGTAAACGCGTATCTTTCCGCCTACAGTCGTTCCGTCAGTGGAAGGACCGTTAATCGCCACGGTCGGCTTGTCTCCCAAAGGATCGGCTTTAACCTCGAATTTTTTCAAGCTTTCGTTTCCGACTTCGTCAACGGCCTTCATCCAAATGTAAAGCGAGGTTACGGGAGCGGTGCCGTCATCAATCTGACCTTGCGTTATCAAGCCCAAGTCAAGCAAATATTGCGTCAACGTTATGTCGTGGTCCTTGACCAATTTGTCGCCGTCAAAGTAAATGTACCAGCTAAGGCTTGACTCAATGTCCTTCCATTTGGAAGAAGCCGGCTCGTCAGTGTCGTTCACGCCTATCGCGTAAGATACGTTCGCCTTGTCAACGGAACCATAAGCGGTCACTTTGCCGGACACGCTCTGCTCGCTGTCCGGCGATCTTATGTCAAGCGCGGGAGCGTCATTGTCCACAGTTATGTTAATGGTGGTCGTTGACTTAAGCCCGGCCTTGTCGGTGATTACGATAGTCGCGGGCCAAGTTCCTGACTTTAGCTTTTTGGCGTCGTTTATCTGAATGTCATTTATAGAACATCTTACATAGCCGTCGCTTTCAAGGACAGTGTCCACAACTCCGTCAATTTCTTGAGTTATCGGAGGCTCGCTTTCGTCTGTCATGCTAAGCTTCACGCTGTCTATGCCGTTCTCGTCAAAAGCAAAGAATTGAATCTTAAGCTTGTTTCTCGCTCCGCCAAGCGTCACAAGAGAATCAGAGAAGTCAACATAAGCTGGAGTGGCGGCCTTTGCGTCATAATATGAAAATCCAATGTCGCGCGTTATAGGCAAGCTGTTGTCTACCTTTATGTAAACCAATGAGTCGCCGTCAGCCGCCTCTCCATAAATTGTGGGAGTGTCGTCGCTGCCCTGGATTAGAGGCGCGATGTAGCTGCTTGTTTCGTTGTTGTGCGACGTGAATGTTGTTCCGGCGTTGTCCTTAATTGCAAAGGTGATTATTTGCTTTCCGTCCTTAAGGCCGCTTACGGAGAACGAGCCGTTAGAAAGAGAAACTGTCGCCGCAACAGGCTCGGCCCAAGTCGCAGTCTTGCTGTCATAAAGGCGGTATGTCGCCGTCATTTCTTTTACGCCGTCGTCGTCGCTGATGGAGCCGGAAATCGTCGTGTCGTTTGTAACCCACTTGTAGTCGGCGTCCGCGCTTGTCATGCTGTTCAACGGCTTGAACAATTTGAGCGCGGGGCGGTCGCTCCTTGGGTCAACGCTGTAATTGTAAACGTTGATTCTTGCGTTTTCGGCGCTGTCAACGGCCTTTACCTTTATGTAGATTGTCTTTCCGCTGCCGGCATAAAGCGAGCCGTCGCTAAACTTAAAGACGCCGTCTTCAATGTAACTAAACTTGTTGCTGGCGCTCCAGTTGTACATATTAGTGTCTGAAAGGTTGGCCAAAAGCTTGTCGCCCGCAACAATGTCCGCGCTGTTGTCAGTTCCTACATAAACGCTCACGCTCTGCAAGTTGGAGTCAGAGGCCGTTCCGCCAATAGAAATCTCTCCGTTGACGGCAGCTCCGGCTCCGCTTGGATTTCCGCCTGTTTTGGCCGTTCCGCCTTCCACATAAGCGCTCGCGTAAAGGTTTGTTTCGGGCGTGGACAAAGTCAATTCCGGAGAGTCTTTGTCGATGTCAATGTCAAAAAGCTTATGGTTGCTGGTAAAGTTTCCAGCCTTGTCGCCTGCCTTGCCGTAAAGGCTTTCGGTAGTCAAGTCGCCCTTTGCGATTTCGGCCTTCCAGCCTGTGATTTTTGTCTTGTCAACAATGCTTGCGTAGTCAGCGTAATTCTTTCCCGCAAACGCGGCTCCGTCATCGGCGGGGTCAATCGTGTCCACAGTGAATTGTATGGCCAAAGTTTTTTCTGCGCTTCCTATGGCAAATTTAAGTTCGCCCACGCCGCTCAAAGCGTCGCTCACAGTTCCGTAAAGAACCATGTTGTGCTTGCCGTTGCTTACCGCGGTTCCGTTGGCCGGGCTATAGCTGCCGCCTGTGTAAGTGTAATACTTTGCCTCAAACAAAGGCTCGTCTCTGTCTTCCTTAATTTGGAAGGGGCCAATCCTGTCGCTCTTGTTTCCGGCCTTGTCTATCGTTTGCATGTAAAGGTCGTTGTAATAAGTCGCGGTCGGCTCAACTATTATTTGCTCAAAGCCGGCCGGAGCGATTGTGTAGACAACGCCGCTTCCTGTGTTGGCGTCGGAGGCAATGGCTACATATCCGCTGTAATTGCCTTCTATCGTCAAGTCGCTAGGAACGGCGACAGCGTCTTTTTGCATTGATGGAGTTTCAAGCCAATAGTAAACCTTGTCCACGCCGCTTTCAACGCCGTTTGTTCCAGCCTTTTTGTCCTCGTTGAATTTTCCGCTTACGCCAAGCGTGTCGTCCTTGTACCAATCGGAAACAAGGCCCGCGCCCTTAATGACAATAGGCTTTGCGGGAACAGAAGTGGAATCGTAGTCCACCAATTGCGGCCTTATGCAGTCAACAATCGTCGCAAAAGAAATTTCAGCGCTGGGCCTTCCGCAAGCGTCAATGGCGGTCGCCGTGAACGACCAATTGCCGTCGCTTGTTCCGTCGGCCATAAGCGTCAAGACAACGCTCGCGCTCTTTTTGTCGGCGGAATAAACTATTGGTCCCAACTCATAGCCGTCGCTGCCGCTGTTCTTTGCCGCGTAGCCGCCGGCGCCGCCGTTTAGAGTCTTGTCGTATTTTTTCGCGCTTACAATTATGCAGTCCGCGGCGGCCAAGGCAAGCGAGTCTTTTGCAGAAAGCTTAAACTCCAACTTGCCGTCCGCGTTCTTGGGGCTGTAAGTGTTGTAGTATTGGGTCACCGTTATCGGCGGCGTCGTGGAGCCTGGCGCGGCCGCAAGTTCGATTGACGGAAGTCCAAAATCAAATGTTATGCCGGACTTCTTTACAAGGTCGCTTACGTTGCCCACGCTGTCAACTGCAATCATCTTGATAAAGTTGCCTGTTGACTCAGCCACGGCATATTCCTGCTCCCAGCTTGTTTCCGTTTCGGCCTGCACCGCGTTTACTCTTATCCAAGAGTTGTCTGAGATTGTCCAACCGTCCGTCGGGTTTCCGCTGATTGTCGGGGCAACCGTGCTTGTGTCGGTTATTGTATACCAAAGCGCGCTTGTGCCGGCGCCCTTAATGTCGCTCCACTTTCCAAACGGAGTGTAAAAATATCTATATGAATCGTCCGTCTGCTTTAGCTTCTTAATGTTGGCGTTGTTGTCATAAACCTTTTCATTGTCGGCTTCCGGAGCCGAAATTGAAACCAAAGGCTTTTGGTTGTCAATCCAAAGGATGTATGTCGCCTCTGTCGTGGTCGAAGCGTTCGTGCCCACCAATTCCAAAGCCAATGTGTAGTTGCCCGCAACCAACAGGCTTTCGCTGTATTTGTTAATCGGAAGCGTAAGGACATAAGAGTTTGTGTCCTGCTTTACGATTTCTGTTCTAAAGGTGTCGCTCGCTGTGTTAACAAGATTGGCCGAATAATTTCCTAAATAACCCTTGCTTGAAATATGCTCGTTGTAAAGCTTTCTTCTAACCTCGACATAATGCTCGGCCTCGCCGTCATTGATGGTGTCCGTGCCGTCTGTAATCTTGATTTCAACGGTTTCGCTTCCGCTTGGAAGGACTGAAGCGCCCTTTATGTAGTAGCGGTCGTTCAAGTCAAATTTAGGCGCGGCGCCGGTGGCGGAAACCTTAAAGGCGTATTTTTCATAAAGGCCGCAAAGATTGTTTTCGTCTTCGTCCTTTCCTTCGGCTTCGATGACATAATATTGGCCTGAAGAAAGTTTTGGCAACGTCACATAGTAAGACTGCGCGGTCACGGAAGTGCTTATTCCGCTGATTGGCTCGCCCAAAGAGTTTGTAATGTCAAAGCCTTCGTCCTCGCCGGACACATAGACCTTTCTTAATGGGTCGCCGGGACCGTAAATGACGCCCGTGTCGTCACATCTAGAAATTATTACCTTTATTGTTTTTGGCAAAACGCCCCATTCGTCAAGACCCGCTTGAATTGATATTGAAATGGTGCCGCCAGTGTTGATTTCACTCCAGTTGATGTCAGCCGGATTAAATTCGTATCCGTTGAACGCATAGCGCGGACTATTGTTAGAATTCACCGTGGCCGCGAAGGGGCTGCGCTTGGAAGCGTCGCTGTCGTCGTAATAGCAATAGTAGGGCTTGTCGCCGGGCTGCAAGGCGTATGTTCCCTTCATTATGGAAACAATCTTTTCCCTTTGCTCCTGGTTAAACTCCGTTAAATTGTAAGTGCCGTTGTAAATTTTCATCAACTGCGCGGTCTGCAGCGAGTCAATGTTCAACTCCACGCCAAAAAGGTTCGCGATGATTTTTTTCATTTCTGTAGAAACATAGCTTTGCTTGCTTGTGTTTCCGGCAATGTCAGTCAGCGTTGGAACAACGTAAATAAAAACGTCCTGTCCAAGAGTCACGCCGTCGTAAATCGCCATGTAGTTTTTATAAAGCTTGTAGTCGGGGTTTTCGCTTCCGTCGGCGTTTGTGGCGGCGGGTTCCGCGTCAAAGTATTTGGCAATGTAAACCGTCGTTCCGCCGGCGGTCTCAAAGTCCGTGAATTCAGTCTTGGCCAGCTTGTCGGTTATTTCAACGGAACTCGTTCCGCTTGCGTCCGTGCGGAACACGCGGATTTTCATGTTCGCTATGTCGTGGTCGTCGGCAATCTCGCCGCTTATGCTGACGGCGCGGCCGTACTTTCGCGGATCGCTTATGTCCAAAGAACTGGGGCTTGTCACGCAGAAAATCGGCTCGGTGTTGTCAATGTCAAAGGCCGTGCTCGAAGTTCCGCTGTTTCTTCCAAAAACGTCGGTAGCCGTCACGTCGGCCGTGTAAGAGCCGTCGGGCAAGGGGTAGCCGGAATTTTCGGCCAACTCGTTTATGGTCTTTGACCAGCTTGTCATGTTCTTGATGTCGGCATAATAAGTGTGGACGGCGCCGGTCTTGGTATTGGTCACAACAATGCTTACTTTCGCAATGCCTTTGTCGTCGGAACATGTTCCTTCAATTTTAATGGCCTTGGCGCAAACGGAGGAGGCGGACGGTGAAGTTACGGAAACAGTTGGAGCCATCGTGTCAACAGCCTCGCCAAGTCCAACCTCGCAGGTTGACCAAACAAAAGCCGCAGCCGCGACGCAAAGAGAAAGTCCAAATTTTTTAAGCAAAGCTGCCAATGTTTTTTTCATAACTATCCGCCTCCTCTTTAGAACACATTCGCCCTAAAGCCAAACGATGTCTGGAACACAACGCGGCTGATTTGCACGCCGGTCGTGTCGGTTGGAATAAACCACAACTGGAATTCCGTGTAAGCGCTCAAAACCTTAAAGCACTTCCACTTGGGGAAACTCATTCGCGGGAATTCAATTTGCGAAATAACCGCGCTCAACATCTGGCCTTTGCCGGACGCCGACTCGTTAAAGTACTTAAAGCTGGCGCCCACGGCAAGGTTGGCGCTAAGCCAGTCCCAATCGTGTCCAAACATCCAGCCAAACGGCAAGTTGGCCACGTTGGCGATAATCTTAAAGCCCAAAATCGCGCCGCCGCCGTAACGCATTTGGCTGCCGGGCTTGAATATCTCGCGCTGGGTTTGCGTAAACTGTCCCCAGTTAAACTGCAAGCGAACGTTGTCGTTAAAGAACGTAAGTCCCACGCCAAGGTCAAAGAGCGTGGCTCCCCAGAAGCTTGTGTCAATGTACAAGCCTTGGATGAACTTAGGAACGCCGTAGCTGTTCTTGTCGCCCTTTCGCAAGGCCAAGGTAACGGAAGACAAGCCCACGTTGTCGTTGCTCAAGCCGCTAAAGAGCAAGTTTTGGTTGTAGCGGCCGCCCACGCCCGGCGCGATGATGCGCACAAATGGCGCGGTCTTGTCAATTTGCACAATGCAGCGGGTGACGGCAATCTCGCCGTTGACCATCTTGGCGCGCAATAGCAAGAAGTGGTAGCCTTCCGCCAAGTCCTCGTTTTCGATGCGGTACGACCACTTGGCCTTCCTGCTTATCTGAGTGAACGTTCGTCCGTTGTTAAAGCTTATTTCAACGCTCTCAACTTTTCTGCGCTCAATGTCTTCCTTCAAGTCCTTTCCGTTCTTCTTTTTGCTCGCGATTATTTCCGCGTCGCTGATTGAGAAACCGGCGGTTCCCTTGATGGTCGGACGGTCATAGGCAAAGTCGCCGTAGTCAAAGTTTTCAATTCTAATCCAAGCGCCGTAAGGATTGTAGTCAACGGTCTGCTTGATTGAATCGATTGTGGCGCCGCCTTCCAAAGTGGCTCGCACAAAGTAAGAGCGCAAGCCTTCTTCAAGCTGCTTTTCGTTAATCGGGAATTTATAGTAATTCGTTTCATTGGGAACTGTCTCAGCGACATTCTTTCCGTCAATGAACAAATTAAGCTTTTCAACCTTTCGCTCCGCGCGAATCGCTCCAATAATCGTAAACGCGCCCTGCTTGCGCTCGCCGTTAAGCGGATAGTAAATGTCAACGTTGGCCGCCGCGATTCTCTTGTCAAGCGTGATGTTGCGGCTTACGCTGGTAACGTTGCCCGCCGCGTCAACGCCGGTAAGCTTTACGTTGTACAAACCGTTCTCAAGCGGCGTCATGTCAATCGTTTCGGTAATAACGCGGTCAACGCTCATCTTGCGGTTGCGGAAGGCGGCCGGAACCGCGCGGCCGTCAAGGCTCGTTATGGTAAGCGTAAGGGCTTCAAGGCTGATGTTGTCCAAAGTAAATCCAGAGAAGAACAAGGGGCCTGAAGTCTGCGAATCGTCAAGCGGCAGCTCCAAGTTGATTTCGGGCTTGGTATTGTCGGTGTTGATTTGCGTTGAGTAAAGCGACGTGATGTCATAGTTGTCTGTCGTTCTGATAAAGACAACGTGAGTTCCGTCTGGCAACACGCGGGTGTCGAATGTGTAAGACCAGTCGGTTGTTCCATCGGCCAAGTTATAGCTGTTTCCGTTGTCCAAAGAAACTTCCACGCTCTTGATTCCGTTTTTGTCGCTGGCTTTTCCGCGCAAAGTGACAATCGCTTTTTGCGTCGTGGTGATGTCGGGCTCCGTCATTTCGCAGACAGGCTCGGCAAGCGACACGCGGAACTTTTGCTCCACCGTGCGGCCGCGAACGCCGTTGATGTCAATCGCATACATTGAAACAACGTGCTCGTTGTCCGTCATGGAGCTAATCGGAACGTCTATCTTAAAGCTGTAGCCAGGCTCTCTTGAAGCGCGCTGGAAGGGGCCGTTGTCCATTCTGTACGCGACAGTGCACGGGCCGTCGTCGTCAAGCACAACGCCCGAAATCGTAAAGTCCTTTGTGATTACCTGGTTTTCAAAAGGCAGCTGAATTTGAACAACCGGCAAGTCGCTTTCGCGGTCAACCTTAAATTCAAACTCTTCTATCTTTGTTTCATTTCCGGCGCCGTCGGTCACGATGAACGACATTGTTTGGTCAAGCGCCAAGTCGTCGTCGCCCACAATCGCGTGCGGCATCACAGTAAGCGCGATGGGGCTTCTTCTAACGCCTGCGCGTCCGTCGCGCGAAGTCGGAGAGCCGTATTCAGTCTTTGCAAGCGCTCCGTTGTCGGAAGCCATCAAGACGATAGTGTTGATGCCGTTCAATACAGACTCAGGCTCGGGAACCACAATCCTGGCTTCCGGCGGCGTCACGTCCTTGCAAACCGCAGTCCTGTAATAGCTGGTCAAGCCGGAAGTGTTCTTGGCCCTAATGTCAACGGGAATCAAGCCTTCCGCGCGCTCGCTGGCATTGATGTCAACGTAAATGTTCACGTTTTGCGAGCCTGTCCTAAATGGAATGGCGTTCCAGTTTTCGCCGTTGTCAAGCGAGTATTCCAGCAAAACAACGCCGGAAGGATCGGACACCGTTCCCTGAACCCTGATTGAGTCCTTGATCCAAGCGAATCCTTCGGGAACCTTTATGTCAAATGTCGGCCCGTCTTCGCTGACGACCAAATTTACGGGCGCGCTTGTGTAGCTCTTTCCGTTAACGTCAACGGCGCGGATTTGAATGCCGCGATAGTTGCCGCCGTTCTCGCAAGAAAGAATGAGCATGTTGTTTTCAGCGGCCACGCTCATTCCGGCCGCGCCGCCAACCACGCTGGCGTTAATCGGGCCGGGCGCGTTCACGTAAGCGGTCAAAGTTTTATGCGGCAAAACATAGGCGTTGAATTCTTCGCTAAAGTAAGTGTCGCCGTTTGTAATCCAGAAAATCTTCTTGCTGTCCTCAATGTCCTGTTCGTCATGCTCGCGCGCGATTAGAATCTGTCCGCCAAATTTTTGCGAATAGTCCTTTCCAAGCGCCACGGTGATTTCTATGTTGGTCGCGCGCGCGGGAAGTCCGGCCAAGCTGATGACGGCCTTTTGCGTCGGCTCGCCCTTTACCGGCCTGACTACAGAAGCCACTTTTCCTTCGTAAACTTCCTTTTCGCCGGCGCGCGCCGTGCCGTACAATTTGTAAGTCACGACCGCGTTTTCCATCGACTGGATGTCAACGACCATGTCCGCGCCAACCTTTTGGTCTTTGGCCAAAACGACGCGCATTCCGGGAGCGTATTCAGTTCCGGCGACGCTTTCTATTTTTGCAGTCACGCGCTCGTCTTCCAGCGCGGAAACAATCGTAAATCCTTCAACCGGCTTTATGTCGGTAAGGTTGGAAACATAAACGCAAGTGTTGTAGTCCGCCTCTCGTCCAAGCTGGTCCGCTATGTGGAACGACAATTCAACCACGCCCCAAGGAAGCGCGCTTATCGGTATCGAGAAAACTTTCTTGCTGTCATTGGCGCCGACCGCAAGCGTTTGGGGCTCGGCTTTAGTTCCCGCTTTCTTTGCCAAAAACCATGCTTGCGCAAATCCGGCGCTGCTTCCCGCCTCAAGCTCGATGTTGCCGCCCTGCTCAGGACTGATTTCCTGACCATAAGACAGCGGCCCCGCTCCGGCTCCTCCCGAAATCTTTATTCCGCCAAAATACGGCTTTTCGCCCGTAGCCTTAAACTCAACCGTTGTCGCGGGCCCTTCCACGCCGTAAATGTCAATCGCGCTTACGGAAACTTTGTGGTTTCCGCCGCCCAAGCTCTTTGTCTCAATCAAGCTCTTGTAAAAAACGCTCTGCGTTTCAACCAAGCCTATTTCGTTTCCGTCCAAAGTTATGCGCACGGCGGCTACATTGTCGTCGTCGGTGGCCAAGCCGCGCACATACAGGTCTTCGGGCTTGCCGTAATTTCCTCCGGCCTTGGGCCAGTCAATCGTCACAAGGGGCTTGTCGCCGTTGGAGTCAATTTCTATGTTCCGGCTTTCAACGCTGACGTTTCCGGCCGTGTCCACCGCCGTGATTACAAATTTTCCGTTCTTGTTTCCCTTTGCGTCCGGGAATTCCTGGATCCAATAGGGGTTTCCTGCGATTATCTCAAAGTCGCCCTTCTTTCCATTATATTCCCAAGAAAGCGACTTTAGGCCTACGATGTCCTTGGCGGAACCTGTCACGGCAAAGGCGCCCTTTACAGGAGTCTTTTCGGGCGGGAAGGCAATGTTGATTTTTGGCTTTGTGTTGTCCACAAAAAGCAGGAACGGATAAAAGCCTATGGAGCCTTGTCCGTCGTGCGCGAAGAACCACATGACGGCCGGGCCGTCCGGAAGCTTTTTGGTGTCAAGGCTAAAGTTGAACGTCGCCTTCGGAGACTTCTTTTCCTTCTTTAATTTTATGTCTTGGAAAGTCGCGCCTTCGTCAACCGAAAAGTCCATCGCGGTGATTCCGTTTCCGTCTTCCACAATTCCTTCAAAGCGAATCGTTCCGCTGACCAAAGTGCCCATCGTGTAGTTGGTGACGTTGGTCAACGGCTCCTTGCGGTCAAGGCACCAAACATGCTTTACGGTGTTTCCCTTGACGCCGTTGATGTCAACGCCGTACGCTTCGATGGTGTGGTTGCCTTCTTCCATTTGGGTCGTGTCCACAAAATACGACCAGAATTCCTTTCCCTTGGCGCGCACCGGTTCGGCTCCGTCAAGAATCAACTCAACGTAGTCAACGGCGTCGTCGTCGATACAAGTTCCTACAATATTTAGGTTGCCCGGAACGCGCAAGTTTGGCTCCGGGTTTGTGATTCCGATAATAGGCAAATCGGATTTTGGGTCGATGAAAATGTTGAATGGTCCGCCAAAGGTGGTGTTGCCGCCCTTGTCCTTGGCGGTAACGATAACGTTGTACTTGCCTTTTTTGTCGTTGATGTCAAAATTTTCCTGCCAGCTGTTCATGTTCTCAACAGCCCGCTCGGTCACGTCGCGCGCGGACAAATTTGTCGCGACGGCGAAAACCAAAAGAGAAAGTCCAAATTTTAGCAGCGTCTTCTTCATTTTTTTTTGCCTATTATTTTTTTAAATGTACCGCCTGCAGCCCTCTCACCCGCATGCAGCCGACAATACACCCATTTTCTCTATTATAGTATTAGACATATTTGAGATTTTGTCAAACAAATTCATCAAAAATTTGTCTAAATTCCACTTTTCCGCTTTAAATATCGGTTGAATTTCGCTTTTTCATTAAAAATTTGTTATTTAAACTAAGAGAGGAAAGAAATTTTCGCCGGCCTATATCTTTCGCTATAGCCTTGGCGCGTAGCTTTGAATTTTTTCATATAAGGCGGAATCTACGGCGCAAGCGTCCTTTATGACGCGCTCGCAAGCCTTTTGCCAAGGCTCTTTGTCCGTCACTTCGGTGATCGTGGCGTTCTCCTTGACCAATTCCCTTTTAATCCTGTTTTCTTCGCTTGCGGAAAAGCGGCGGCAAACTTCGCTGGCGTACCTTCCGGCCTCAAGCAAAATTTTTTGCTGGCGGTCGCTCAGGGAATTCCATGCTTCCAAAGTGATCACAGGCTCCATCACTCCAAGCGTGTGGCCGTCCAATACAATGTAAGGGGCCACCTCGTAAAAGCGCTTGCCCAAATAGTTGGCGATGGGCTGCTCCGCGGCTCCTATCACTCCTCGTTGGAGACTGTCGTAAAGGTCGGCGTAGTTTACTTGAACGCTCACTGCGCCAAAATCATTCAAAAGCCCTTGCATCGCCGCGTCGCTGGTTCCGCGAACCCTAAGACCCTTAAAATCTTCCACCTTTTCAATCTTTGTCGTTGAAAAAAAATGCCTAAAGCCTTCCTCCGCAAAAAAAAGGCCTTTCACCCGCAAGCCCAGCTCAGCAGGCTCGTTCAACAATTCCTTGGCCTTGTCGGACGCGGCGAAATTCCAAAAATGCTCCTTGCTTGTGAAGGTGTAGGGAATGCCCAAAAGCGAAGTCTTTTTGCAGCCGTAGCTGGCCATGTTCACTGCGGACATTCGGTGAATGTGAATGTTGCTTCCGGGCTTGGTCATCAATTCCATCACATATTCAACGTCGCCCAATTCACCGGAACAATGCAAGTCAATCTTTATTTTTCCGCCGCTCAAGTCTTCAACCGCGCGCTTAAAGGCTTGGTCCATTTGGCCGGCGATAGTCTCAGGAGGGTTGACCTCCGACATTACAAGAGTTATCGCCTTGTCACCGTCTTTGCCCGCTTTGCACGAAACAAAAAGCGCGGACAAAAACGCCACAGAAAAAATTAGCTTGCGCATTGTTCTATTTTATATGCATGTTGAAATTTTGTCAAATTTATAGTATTTTATTCTTATGGCAGATCAAATCAAAGAATTGCAAAAAATCATCGACGATTCCAACAAAATCGTCTTTTTTGGCGGCGCCGGCGTTTCCACCGAAAGCGGCATTCCCGACTTTAGAAGCCAAGACGGCCTTTACAGCCAAAAATGGAAGTATCCGCCCGAGACCATAATCAGCCGACCGCTTTTACCGCGAAAAGCTAATCATAAAGGGAGTCCAACCCAACGCGGCGCACTTAAAGTTGGCCGAGCTGGAAAAGGCCGGAAAGCTTTTGGCCGTCGTAACCCAAAACATAGACGGCCTGCACCAAGCCGCCGGAAGCCAAAAAGTCTACGAGCTGCACGGTTCCACCCTGCGGAACTTTTGCATGGACTGCGGCGCCCCTTACGACATAGACTTCATCGCAGCCTCGGCCGGCTCGCCTGATTCCCTTCCCCGCTGCGCAAAGTGCGGAGGCCTTGTAAAGCCCGATGTTGTCCTTTACGAAGAAGGCCTTGACGACAACGTCATAAACGGAGCCGTCCAAGCAATAGCCTCCGCCGACACCCTAATCATCGGCGGAACCTCGCTTGTGGTCTATCCCGCCGCCGGCCTGATAAATTACTTTAGAGGAAACAAATTGGTTTTGATAAACAAGTCAGAGACCGCCGCGGACGTCAAGGCCGACTTGGCTATCCATGACTCAATCGGAAAAGTGTTTAGCCAGATTAAGGTAGAATAACAGATGTCCGGGTCAAGCCCGATTGACCGTGCTCGCAAGATCGCAGTTGAATCGCTTCCTATATCAAAATGGAGCGAAGCGACATAACATGACAGACGCGGCGCCTTACTGTCATTCCCGCGCTACGACGCGGGAATCTTTTTTAAAACGCCATTGCGGAAACGCGGTTAAAGCGGCGCACGCTTGACCGGTTGATGTACTGGACAGGAACGCGCACAACTTGCGGGGCAGGCATTCCCGCGATTTCCTGCAACAAAACTTCGCTGGCCAGCTGCGCGATCCGGTCGCGGTCCTGCCTAAAGGTGCTCAGCGTTGGCGCGGCCCTCAAAACGGTCGTGTCGTCGTCAAAGCCTATTATGCTGATGTCGTCGGGAATTGACTTTCCTATTTCAAGCAAATACTTCATCGCGCCAAAAGCCAGCGCGTCGCAAACAACAAAAACAGCCGTTATGTCAGGGCAGCGCTCATAAAGTTTTTTCATTCCCTCGTAGCCGGCTTGGTTCCACCAGGCGTTGCAAATTTCCAAATAACGCTCGTCAAATTCCAAGCCGTAAGACTCATACTCCGCCTTAAAGCCCTTGAAGCGCTCGATGGCCGCCGGCGAATTTTCCCTAAAGGGCGCCCCCAAAAAGCCTATCTTGGAATGGCCGGCCTCAAAAAAAACTTGCGCGGCCATTTTTCCCGCCGTCTCGTTGTCGCTCACGACCGTGCAAACTCCGGGAATGAACTCATTGGTGCTCACGCAAGGAATGCCGCAATCTCCAAGCGACTTCATCTCCTCGTCGTCGTCAATCGGGTTCACGACCAAAATGCCTTCCACGTCGCGGTAGCGGCAATGGTCAATGTAGGACATGCCTTCGTTAAAGTGCTTGGACAGGAACAAAAGGTCGTAGCCGGCCATCTCTATCTCATTTCGGAACTTGTTCAAAAGGCCGCCAAAAAGAGGGTGTTCAAAGCCCCGCTTCATGGCCACGTCTTCCAAGATTACACCAATAAGGCGGGAATGTTTGGTTGACAAAGACTTTGCCGCCATGTTGGCCGTGTAACCGGCCTTTTTGGCGGCCTCAAGAATGGTTTGGCGCGTTTCTTCGCTTAGCTTTCCATTGCCGTTCAAGGCCTTGGAAATTGTCGGAGCGGAAAAACCGGTTTGTTTCGCCAAATCATATATAGTAATCATTGCGCTTTGCTGTAGGTAAAGTATTCAAAGTCCGCGTAGTTGGAATATTCGGCCATGTCAACGCAGAACATTCCGACAAAGGCGCCTGTAAAGCCCATGCCGCCGTATTCGTCGGTCAGCTTGTTCACGTCAAGCAAGGGCCGGATTTTGCGCCAAGCCTTTCCGTCAAGCGAATAGGAGAACACGGCCGTGTCGTAGTTGGCGCTTACCTTAAGCCAAAGCGGGCCGTCCTTGGGAACCGCAATCTTTTGTCCTTCCCTGTAGTCGCCCAACATAAACGACTGGAACTGAATCACCTTTCCCAGCTCTTCGTCATAGGTCACGCACAAATTGTATTGCGTGGTCTCGCTGTAGCGGTAAGTCAATCCGGCCAAATGCTGAAAGTAAGTCGGCTCAAAGTAAAGCTTGGTCTCCGCCTCAAAGACAAAATCGGTCTGGCGGCGGCACAAAATTCCCTGCTCAAAGGTAGAAACCGGCGACTGGCCGCCGACAATGCGCAAAAAGCCCTTTCGCGCGCTTATGCTAAAACGCTTGCTCTTTTTTCCAAAAATCGGAAGCCGCAAGGTCTTAAAGTCGGCCAAAAAGTCCAAGTCGTTAAAAGTGTATTTTGTGACGCGGCAATATTCGTCGGCGCGCTTGCCCACCAAATTGCGGTCTTTTTCGCCGGGCAAGGGCTCCGCGTTTGCAGGAACTTCAACATAATCGGGCGGAGTGTTTTTAAGGCTTCCGTCCGCTTGCATTACCCACGGCCAGTCGTCCTGCCACTTTATTTCGGCAAAGGAAGTTTCGCGGCCTAGCGGGCAGTTTTTTGTTCCCGGCAAGGGACGGCCGCAAAGGTAAAACAAGTATGTCTTTCCGTCGGCGCCTTCAGCCCATTGGCCGTGGCCGGCTTTTTGGATTTTTAGTTCCGGGTGGCCGTACGCGCTAATCAAGGGATTTGTCGGATGCAGCTCGTAAGGGCCAAAAACGCTGCGCGAACGGCCTACTGTTATCGCGTGCTCGTAGCTTGTTCCGCCCTCCGCGCTAATTATGTAATACCAGCCGTTTCTCTTGTAAAGGTGGGTTCCTTCAACGCAGCCAATGTCGCTTCCGGTAAAAATCTTTTTGGGCTTTCCGATAAGGCGCTTTTTTGTGGCGCTGTATTCCTGCAAAACGATGCCGGTAAACTGCGGCGCGCCGTCTATATGGTTTGTCGTGGTCTTGCGGTAGTCCCATTCCATGTTGATGTACCAGTGGCGGCCGTCGTCGTCGTGGAACATTGACGGGTCAAAGCCCGAAGCGTTCAAGAAAACCGGATCCGACCAAGGGCCTTCGATGTTTTCCGCCGTAGTCAAAAAGTTGGGAGTGTCCTTCCAAGGGCCGGAGTTCCAAGAACGGACGTTGGTGTAGATAAGCCAAAATTTTCCTTCAGAATATGACAGGCAGGGCGCCCAAATTCCGCAGGACTCAATGTTTCCTGCCATATTCAAAAGGCGCTCCTCGCTCAATGGAGAAGGAACGCTTGTCCAGTGAACCAAATCCTTTGACCTGTGCAGCTCAACTCCGGGATACCATTCAAAAGTTGAATTGGCTATAAAATACTCGCCGTTTACATAACAAATGGAAGGGTCGGCGTGAAAGCCGGTCAAGATAGGATTGAATACTTTGGACACTTTTTTTTCCTCAAAATGGGAATTTTAAACAAAAACCGCGATGTTTGCCTGCCATAGAAAATGGCGGGCAAACTCGCAAGCCTAAAAAAAACCGCGCTGCCGCGGTTTTTTTTGCGCCATTACTCTTTTACGCCGCCCATTGAAACGCCCGAGATGATGAAGCGTGACATGAAGCAGTAGAAGATGATAATCGGAATCAAAGAAACGGCGATACCCATGTAGATGGCTCCGAACTCCGTTCTGTAAATGTCGCCGCGAAGCAACTGAACGAAAATCGGCAAAGTCTTTTTGCTGTCGGTCTGGAGCAAAATCATAGGAGTTACAAAGTTGTTCCATGAGCCTACAAAGCCAAAGATTGACTGGGTGGCCAAGGCCGGCGACATGATCGGAAGAACGATTTGGTTGAAAATCCTAAACTCGCCCGCTCCGTCAATGCGGCCCGCGTCAATCAATTCCAACGAAAGGACAGACGCCATATACTGTCGCATGAACAATACCGTGGCGGAGCTGGCTATCGCAGGAACAATCAACGGAATGAAGCTGTCAACCAAGTGGATGCTCGACATAAACTGATAGAAACCGACGAATGAAATCGAAGCCGGAATCATCATAACGAACATGATGAAAGCCCAGATGAAGGCGCGTCCCTTGAAGCGATATACGTGCAAGGCATAGGCTGTCAAAGAAGAGAAGTACACGTTCAATCCGGTTGAGCAAATCGCGATGATGGCCGAGTTAAGGAAGCCCTGCCAAATCTGGAATTTACCAGCCTTGAAGAAAATGATCCAATCGCCGATTTTGGCGAATTTTCCGGCATACTCTTTGGCGTGCTTTGTAAGCTCGTCAATCAAGCGTCCGCCGGCGGCCACTTTAAGGCCGGAACCGGTTGTAATCAAAATGTTCCAGTTGTTGATAAGGCTCTTGCTTGGAAGCAAGGTTACGCCGGCGTTGATCTCTTCGGTCGTGCGGGTGGCGTTGACAAGCATCAACCATACCGGAATGACCGCGATCAAAATGAACAAAACCATGAAAAAGTAAACTACGCTCTGTTTGGCAGTTTTTGCAGCTTTATAATCCATTTTTTACCTCCTACCTTCTGCCCTTGGGCTCTGAGCGGTCTTGCATGAAGAAGAATACCAACGCAGAGAAGAACATTGTAATCACAAATACACCCATGGCGATTGCCGAAGCGTAACCATACTTGTTTACGCCCTGGAAGGCGGTGTTATACATGTAAAGAACCATTGTGCGGATTCTGTAGTCAGGTCCGCCGCGCATGTCGGTAAGCAAGAAGGGAATTTCAAAGAGCTGCATGCCGCCGATGATTGAAGTTACGAGCAAGAAGAGCATCATCGGGCGCAAAAGCGGAAGCGTGATGTACCAAGTCTGCTGGCGCTGCGTGGCTCCGTCAACTACGGCCGATTCATACAATGACGGTGAAATTGAAGTGATTCCCGCCATCAACATGATCAAGGTCTGGCCGCACCACATCCACCACTGGATGAAGGAAACAATTCCCCGAGACCAAGCGGGGCTGCGGAAGAAGTTGATTCCTTCCTTAATGACTTCGCCTGAAGCCTGCGTGAATTCATGCTGAATGCCTATCTTTGTGAAGAATTGGTTGATAGGTCCAATCGGATATGCAAAAAGGCTTCGGAACAAAATCGCAACCGAGGCCGCTGTAAGCAAGTTTGGAAGATAGAAAATCGCGCGGAAAGCGTTCTTTCCTTTAAGTCCGCTCATTCCCGGGTCGGTGAAGATAACCGCGAAAATAAGGGCAATGCCCAACTGCGGAGCGAAGTTGAAGCCCCACATGATGAACGTGTTGATAACTGAGCCCCAAAAGTTTGAGTCCTTTATAAGGGCGGCATAGTTGGCTCCGCCAACAAAGCTGGCGTCCTTCAATGTGTCGAACTTGTTAAGGTCTGTGAAGGAAAGCAAAATTGTGTACACTGTAGGCCACAGATTGAATATTGCGTAAACGCAAAGGAATGGCAGTACAAAGAACACGCCGTATTTTGCAAGACGCGCTTCGGATCCTTTTGCTTTTTTAGTTTTTAATATAGGCATCTTTGTTTCTCCTAGAAAACCCATTTTGTGAATCCGTCGCTTGAAGGGAATCACAGAAAAAATCAAAAATAATATTTTGTTTTTGTTTGCAAAAAATCAGGTGAAAAAAAAGGGCGCAGTCCGACAAATCGCGCTGATTAATCTTCCTGCGCCCTTTGGCAAACGCAATCCGCCAAAAGGCGAATTACGTTCGAAGTTTTAGGTTGGATTAGAATCCAAGCTCGTCGGCAACGTGCTTCTTGAAGTCAGCGATGGCGTCAGCCTTTGACTTTTCGCCGTTGACATATGAGCCAACCGCTTCGCCCCAGAAGCCTTCAACAGCCTGGTCAGTTCCCTGGTTGAGCTTTCCGTCTACGTTGTTGGCCATAGCGGCGAACTCAGCGTAGTGGTTCTGTCCGTTAAGGAAGGGCTCGTTGTATGTGTCTTTGATGGCGTTGATAACGTTGTTGTTAGAAACAACGTCGCCTGTGTCTTTGGCCCACTTTGTCAAGAAGCCGTCGTCTGTGGCAACGTACTTGATGAACTCTTTGGCCAACTTGGGAACCTTTGTTCCTTTGTAGGCGCCAACCCAAGTGCCACCCCAGCGGTAGGGAGCGGGTCCGGCGATCATGCCCCAGTCACCGGCTGTGCTGCCAGCGTTGGGCTTAAGAACATAGTGAAGTCCCCATGTGGGCAAGAATGTTCCGAATACTTCAACCGGCTTTCCGGCTTCGTCCTTGAGCTCGCCCTTGAATCCGGCGAACCAGCCTTCTGACCACTGTCCCTGGCGTCCTTCAAGTCCTTCGTCCTTGAGAGTCTTGGCCATTTCCATGTAGTCTTCCATGGCGGGGTCAACTACCAACTTTCCACCCTGGATCCACGGTCCCTTGCGGGCGCCCTGGAAGGGCTTGAACAAGTCGCCAGTTGTAGAAAGGATAACGCACTTTCCGCCAGAAGCCTTCTTGAGGGCGCGGGCTGTGTTGAGGAATGTGTCCCAGTTGGCGAAAGCCTTCTGAACAGCGGCGGGATCGTCAGATCCGAGGTACTTCTTGGCCAATGAGCGGCGATAGAAGTAGGCGCCAGGACAAGCCTGCCAAGAAAGTCCGTAAACTTTTCCGTTGTATGTTCCAACTTCGGCAGGATACGGGATCATCTTAGACTTAATCTCGTTGTAAACGTCTGTGATGTCGAGCATCAACTTGTCGCCCTGCTCAACATACTTGCGAACGAAAGCGTCTTCCAAAGCGAAAACGTCGGGAGCGCCGTTGCCTGAGGCCAAAACGGGGTCCAACTTGTTGGGGAACTGATCGGTCGGTGTGAGTGAGTACTCAACCTCGATGTCCGGATGATCGACTTTGTAGTACTTGTCAATCATTGTCTGAAGTTCGTCTGTGAAAGACCAAACAACCAATTTCTTCGCTTCTTCTTTGCTTCCGCCGGCTTTTCCGCAGCTTGTAACAAGAAGCATTGCAGCGGCGGCAACCGATGCAATAATAACGTGACTTTTCTTCATATTTCCTCCAGGATATATGATTTAATAAAATAACCGGGAGCGACTGTCAAGGCAATCGGTTTCCCTTTTTCTTATAACATTATCACTCCGTTTTTCAACTTTGTCAACAAAATTCGTAAAAAAATTTAAAAAAAGCGCTCAAAACGACATTTTTTTGCCGTTTTGAGCGCTTGGAAACCGCTTGCCGCGTCTTTTTTCCTTGAGTTGGGCGGAATTTTATGCTTTACAAATGTATTTTCAGCGTTCCGCGGGGGTCAAGACAAAGTCGTCCAAGCTTCCCCACGAGCCCGCCAAGCCGGAAACTTCAGCCCCGACAATACATTCGCCGTCATTTCCTACTATAATGTCGCTTATTGACGGGTTGAAAAAGCTTCTCCAGCCATCGGTGAATGTGGCCGCCTTCCATTCCTTGCCGCCGCTTTTGGCAAAAAGGAATATCTTTTGCTTGTCGCGCGGGCCGTTGTCGCCGCCGTGAATTTGCATCGAAGCCTTGTAGCGGCCGGGCTTTAGGCCAGCGACCTTTTGCTGGACCGTAAAATGAACTTCCTTTTCAGACCACCAGTGCAAGGCCTTTGTTCCAGTCTTGGCGTCGTCGGCCTTTTCCACGACCAAAAGCTCGTTGGCGTTTCCGTTCAAGTCTTGGATTTGCCACATCGAAAGGTCGCGCTCGTCAAACGAAGGATTTTCTATATAGTTCAATTCTATCGCCGCGACGCGCGCCAAGACAGGAACGCCGGAACTGTTTCCTGACAAAGAAGCGCCCGCCTGTCCGTGAACTTTATAGTCGCGCGGCCCATGGGAAGTGAGTTCCAAAACGGGAACGCCGTCGTCGCTCTTGTCGTTCCAAACGACCGGGACTGTGGCCGCGCTTCCGTCGTTGTTGGTGACCGCGACCTCTTTGGGCAAAACGACCGGCTCTCCCAGGCGGGCGCGGACTTCTATCGGCTGGGCGAAGTCCGGGCGGACGTCAGTTTGGGCGCCGACGGAAACCAAGCCCCAAGCCGCCAAAGAAGCGAGCGGCTTTCCTTCAAAGTCAAAGAGCGCCTGGTTGTCCCAAGCCGAGCCGCCGTAGTATTTTCCGGCGTCGTCTGGGTCGTAGGCCGCGGCGTAGCTTGAAGCCCAGCCGGATCCGTGTTTTTCCCAAAGCGCCTGCCGCTCTTCCCTGCTGTTTCCAGGAACCGGAATCCAGGCCGGCTCCCACCAAAAGACGCCAAGGCATTTTTGGCCAAGAGCGCTCATGTCGTTTATGTAGTCGTAAATCACGTCGGCCTGGCCTTGGACGCTGACCGAGTATCGCTTTTCGCCGTAAAAGTATGAGTCTTCGCCAATCGAGTTTCCGCTTGAGTCGCCGTCCGCGTATGTGTAGGGCGCGGAAAACTCGCAGACCATCACTTTTTTGCCGGTCTTGTCGGCGATTTTGTCCAAGAGCGCGGCCAAGTTTTTTGTTCCCAAGTGCCAGTAGGGATAGTCGCTGGTGCCAAAGACGTCGTAGTCAACCTTATTGTGGGCCAGTATGTCCGCGATATGCTCGTATTCGCCGGCCTTTTCCGGGTTGGTGAAGTGGACTACGACCTTTATGTCTTTGGAAATTTCGCGGACGGCGCGGCTGCCGGCGTTCATAAGCTTGCAGACATTCATCCAGTTTTTTTCGCCGGCCATGCCGGTTGTCGTTTCGTTTCCGATTTGAACCATGCCGACGGCGGCGCCGCTTTTAAGAATTTTTTTTAGGCTTTCTTTGGTAAAGTCGTGGAGCGCCTTTTGCTTTTGCTCCATATTCATGCTGGCCCAGGCGCGCGGCGCCTTTTGCTTGTTGGGGTCGGCCCAAAAGTCCGAGTAATGGAAGTCTACAAGCAAGGGCAAGTCGTACTTGGCCGCGCGCTTTGCGATTTGGACTGCCGTTTCAACGTCGTTGTGCCCGCCGCCAAAGGAGGCGCCGCTTTCGGTCCAAGGATTGTTCCACACGCGGACGCGGATGTAGTTGACGCCGTTTTGGCGCAGGGTCTTGAAAAGGTCCTGGGGATTTCCGGCGCGGTCGCGGTAAACGACGCCGCTTTCTTCTTGCGCTATTACGGTGGAAACGTCAACGCCGCGGATAAAGTCCGGCCGCGCCGTGGCGGACTTGGGCAAAAAGATTCCGGGATTTTCTTGCGGAACTTCCGTGTATACGCGGGCCTTTTTTGCGCAACTTGTTGCGCATATTGCCAAAATAAAAGCGGCCGTTGTCGCCGCGACAGTTTGCATTTTCATTTTTCCTCCAAAAAAATATAAATATAAACCGCTACCGATGTCGGCCGCGCGTGACGATGACACGACATCATTGCGAGTGTAAAAAAAATTTACACCCGCAAGTTTTTCCATTCGTCCGCGAGAATTGAGTCGCGACAGCGTCTCAATTCTCGTTAGTCAAAGAATAAAATTGCCTTGCAATTTTATTCTTTGACTGCTCCGCCGCCCATGCTCATCATCATGGCCTTTTGTCCAAAGATGAAGAAGATTACAAAGGGAATGGCGATTATCAAAGAGCCGGCCGCGAAGGTCGTGAAGTCGTTCTTTTTGTCGGTGACAAAGCTGAACAAGCCCAAGGCCAGCGTCTGCTTGTTGACCGAGCGCAAAACCATTTTTGGGAAGACAAAGTCCATCCAAGGTCCTGTAAAGGTCGTGATTCCCAAGAAGGTGATGATGGGCTTGGCTACCGGCATCACGATCGTTGCCCAAATCCTAAAGTGGCTGGCGCCGTCGATGCGGGCGGCTTCGTCCAAGCTTCTGGGAATTGTGTCGATGTAGCTTTTTACCATCCACACGTTGTATGGAATGTTTCCGGCTACGTAAACCAAGACCAAGCCCCACAAGGTGTCAAGGCCGCCGATGCGAAGCAAGATTACATAGATGGCGATCATTCCTACAAAAGAAGGAAAGACTTGCAAAATCAAGAGGCTCATCAAAAGCGGCTGCTTGATGGTGAATCTAAAGCGCGAAAAAATGTAGGCCGAAAGCGATGTTATCACCATTGTGATGACGGAAGTCGCGACGGCGATTTTTAGCGTGTTCAAAAACCAAAGGCCGTAGTCGCTCTTAAAGAACAAGTACTTGAAGTGCTCAAACGTCACGCCCTTGGAAAACGGCTTGGGCTCCATGTCGGCGATGGAATTTCCTGGAGTGACCGCGCCCGACACGACGTAAATCATCGGGTAAATTACCGAAAGGGAAACCAAGATAAAAAAGGCCACCATCATCACTTTTATGATGTACTGGGTTGTCCTGTAGTTTTTTGCCTTCGCTTCGATTGAATCTGACATCATATTTCACCTTCCTTATATGACCGCGTGTTGCGGAACAAGAATATGGCAAAGGGCGCCATGACGATAAAGATTAGAACCGCGATTACAGAAGCGTAATGGTATTTGAGCAGCGTAATCGTAAGCTTGTAAATCCAAGTGACCAAAATGTCCGTCGCTCCGGCAAGAGTTGTTGACGAATCCTTTGCAGTGGGAGCGCCGCCGGTAAGGAAGAAGATGATGCCAAAGTTGTTGAGGTTGTGCGTGAAGCTCATGATGATTTGCGGCATCGTCTGATAGAGGACGAGCGGCAAAGTGATTTTTCGCAAAACCTGTCCGCCGGAAGCGCCGTCGATGCGGGCGGCTTCGTAAAGGTCTCCGCTAATCGCGGTCATCGAGCCCATTGAAAGCATCATGAAGTAGCCGAAGCCCGCCCAAAGGTTTATGACGATGCACATTATTTGCGCCAGGACCGGCGAGCCAAGCCACGGAATCGGCTGCGAAATCAAGCCCAAGGACATGAGAGTTCTGTTGACGGTTCCGAAAGTTCCGTTAAGCAAATTCTTCCAAGTGATCATAGTGATTACGGCCGGAACCGCGTAAGGAAGAATGAAGATGACTCTAAAGATAGAGCCGAATTTTATTTTGGCCTCGTTGAGCATTACGGCGATAATCAAGCCGCCAAAGTAGCAAGTGAAAGTGGCGCCAAAAGCCCAAATGACCGTCCACAAGGCCACGCGGCCAAAGCCGACCGACCAGTTGGTTCCGCCCGAAAGCAGGGTCTTGAAGTTGGAAAAGCCGACCCAGTCAACGGTGTTGCCCGGAGAGATGTGGTCGGGAGCGGAGTAGTTGGTGAAGGCGACCGCCACAGAAAAAACCAGCGGCACCACGACGAATATGATGAGCATTATGACGGCGGGCGCCAATCCCAAGACGGTGAAGGAGCTGCCGGCAAGCTCTTGAAGAGCGTTCTTCTGGTTTGAGAAGCGCTTTAACGCGCAATATTTTTGATAAGACTTTTCGGCGCTTTTGACCGAAAGAATGTATGCGACGACAAAAATCGCGATTATGGACAAAAACAACATTCCGTCAATCAGCATGAAAACGGAATTGTCCCTCAACTTGACGGGAAGCTCTGGATGAGGGTCGCCAAGCGTAATCATTTGAATGATTTTGCGTATAGAAGTTGGAAGCAGACAAATGAAAAGAATTTCAAGCGCCGCAAACAAAGCGCCTTTTGCCTTTTCTTGCAAATAAAGTATGTGGCTAAGGCCCATAAAACAGCGGGAAGCGATTTTAATTTTTCTCAGCGCGCTTCCGTCTGTAGGCAATTCTTGCGCCATGGTTCCTCCAAAAGTTAAACAAATAAAAAAAAGTTCGCGAGTTTCAAGCCGCGCAAAGCGGCTTGAAACTCGACGGTTGACAAAAATCGCTCGTAGCGATTTTTGTCAATCCTTATAGTCCAAGGATGGCGGCGTTGGCGGCGTCAAGCTCTTTCTTAACGTCGGCTCCGTCCCAAATGTTCTTTGAAGCGTTGCCCATGGCGTCCCAGTAGGCGCCCATCTGCGGGATAGACGGCATCGGGAAGGCATAGTCAAGCTGCGCGATGAAGCCGGGCATGTAGGGGCTGTCAACCTTCACGTTGATTGAAGGCATAGAGCCTGTGATGTCAAAGCGAAGCTTCTGCATTTCGGGAGTGAGCAAGAAGGCGGCGAAGTCCGCGGCGGCTTCCGGGTGCTCAGAGTAGGCTGAAACGAACATCGCGCGAGTGCCTGAGAAAGAGGCGCAGGGCTTTGTGTCGCCAGGGAGAGAAGGAAGCGCGGCAACGCCAAAGTTTACGCCGGCGTCAACAAAGGGCTTTACGTTCCAAAGGCCTGTGATGTGCATGGCGGCGTTGCCGGAAGCGAAGGCCGAGTCGGCGACTGAGGTTGAAAGGTCGGCGGCGGGAACGTTCAAGGCCGGGCGCAATGTCTTCTGGAAGAACTGCATTCCCTTTACAGAATCGGCTGAGTTGATCTTTGTGTCGCTCGTGTCGGTTCCTGAAGGTCCGAACAAGCGGTTTCCGTTGGCTGTAGTGAAGACGATTGTGTAGTAGGCGTTTCCAACGTCCATGACAAATCCGTGCTTTCCGGGGTTGGCGGCGTTGAACTTCTTGGCGAAGGCGGCCAAGTCTTCCCATGTCTTGGGAAGGTCGCTTTCGCTGATGAGGTCCTTGTTGTAGAACAAGGCGTATGTTTCGGCGGAAACAGGATAGCCGTACATTGTTCCGTTGTAGGTCAAGGCCTGGGCGCAGGCGCCAAGAACTTCGTTCTTAACGGCGGCGGGGTTGACAGTGGCGGCTACGTGGCCTGAGTTGACCAACTCGCCAAGCTTGTCGTGGGGAGCGGCGAACAAATCCGGTCCTACTCCGGCAGGTCCGTCAAGCGCGATTTGGCCGGCGGCGTCGCCAAGCTCAACGTGAACGTATTCGATTGTGACGTTCGGGTGAGCCTTTGTGTAAGCCTCTCCAGCTTTCTTGATGAACTCGTCGGGGCCTTTGTCAGATTCCCAAACTTTGAGAGTCACAGGGCCGTCGTTTTTAGCCGCTTTCTTTGAGCAGCCAGCGAGAACCAACGCCGGAATCAAAGCGAACAATACCGGTACCATTGACTTTTTCATAAATATCCTCCTTATGAAAATTAAAGCCTAATTTTTTCAGCCCGCGCTGTCGCGGAATGAACTTCTATACAAAACCGAACACTTCGCGTAATTGCGAACTTCCGGATTTTTGCCGTCAAGAATGTCGATGAGCAAGTCGCCGGCCTTTTGGCTTAGGACTTTCGTATCGACGTGAAGCGCGGTGATTGGAATCTCATTCATTTCCAAATCCTCGCTGTCAAAAAATGAAGCGACCGCCATTTGCTCTGGAACGGAAACGCCGCGCTGCTTGAGCGACTCCATCACCTTAAGGCAAATCAAGTCGTCCGAGCACACGATTCCCCGCGCGCCGCTCGCCAAAACCGCGTCAAGGTCGGCCTCAAGCTTTTCCTCCGAATTCCAAAAGACCAAGCTTTTGTCCAGCTTTCGGCCGGCCTGCGAAAAAGCCTGCTCATAGCCTTCGTAGCGCAAGCGCTCAATGTCCATTTCCTTTGAGCCGGCCAACAAGGCCACGCCATTGGGGCTTTCCCGCAACATCTTTGCCGTCAACTCAGCGCAGCCGTCCTTTTGGTCGCTGTCTATCTGGTAGACGCTTTTTGAAGAATCGCGGCCGATGACGACAAAGGGCATTTCCTGCGAGCGCAAGAGCGAAACCATCTTGCCTTTTTCGTCGCAGCGGGTAAGCACAATTCCGTCTACGCGGCGGCCGTTGACCAAGCGCTCCAAGCGGCTTAGGTTGCCATAGGAAATGACGGCCAAAACCGTGTCGTAATCCCTTCGCGCCGCGGCTTCCGTAACGCCGACAAGACAATCCTTAAAGAAGGGGGCGCCGCCGCGCTCATCCGTGTCCGGCAAAACCACGCCTATATTGTATGTCTTGGCCCCGGCAAGCGCGCGAGCCATGGAATTGGGCTTGTAGCCCATGCTCTCTATGTATTTTAAAACCCTGTCGCGCGTTTCTGCCCCCACCCTGCCCTTGCCGGAAATGGCTCGGGAAACAGTGGTCTTGGAAACCTGCAAATTATGGGCGATAACGTCCATAGTCAGCTTGTCGGAATTGCGCAACCGGTTGTTCATACTCTCCATTGTTACACGGCTTTCGCCTTTTGTCAAATTTTTTTTGCATTTTTTTTTGCGGAACTTAGCCTTGCCGTCATTCCGTTTTGTTGCAAAAAACATAACTATATTTCATTTTTTCTTGATTATAAAGGCATTTTTCCCAAAAAGATATAACGATATTCACTATTTTTGCGCAACAAGCGCGAATTTTGGAAAGATTTTCGCATGAAAATTAACTTTGTCCTTGACGCGCGCGGGCGTGAATTTGTTCCGGCAAAAGCGCTTTTGTTCCGCCAAAAGCGGCATTGACAAAGCGGAAAAAAGACCTTATAATTTTTTGTTAATGGACGAGTTGAAAAAACAACTGAAAGAATTGATCATTAGTTCCTTGGAGTTGGAAGACACCACGCCGGAAGACATCAAGGACGACGCGCCCTTGTTTGGAAGCGGATTGGGATTGGATTCAATCGACGCGCTGGAACTTGGCGTGGCGTTAAAGAAAAAATTCAACATAAAGCTTTCCGCCGAAAGCGAAGACAGCAAAAAACACTTTGCGAGCGTCAACGCGTTGGCGGAATTCATCAATTCCGAGAGCGGAAAATAAAATTTGGAGGAAACAAAAATGACAAAGGAAGAATTGTTCGGAAAAATTCAGGAAGTTCTTGAAAGCGACTTTGAAATCGACAAAAGCGAAGTAAAGTTGGACTCAAAGCTTTTTGAGGACTTGGACTTGGATTCAATCGACGCCGTTGACTTGCTTTCTAAAATCAAGCAGTACATGCCCGGAAAGCAGATTGACCCGGAGATGTTCAAGAACGCCAAGACCATCGAAAACGTGATCGACTTGCTCATCGCGTAACCATGAAAATCTTGCTCGCCATAGCGGGCGTCTTATATCCTGTACTGGTCTTTGTTCTCCTTGCGGTTTTCAAAGCGCCGGTCAGGATTGTTTCTTTATGCGCCGTCGCGCTGGCCCTTGTACTATTTTTGTCCGCAACGGGCAACGCTTCCAAGGGCGGGGGCGGAAGGCGAAAACTTAATCCCAAAAATTTAATTTCTTCTATCTTTTTTTTGCTGGCGGGCGCGCTCTGCTTTGCCACAAACTCGTCGCTGTTTTTAAAGCTTTATCCGCTGGCGGTGTGCGGAACTTTTTTCTTTGTCTTTGCGATGAGCCTGGCCTCGCCGCCAAACATAATTTTTAGGTTCGCCACGCTGCAGGACAAGTCGATTTTAGGCTCGCCGTTTAAGGGCCGCGTGGAAGCCTATTGCAAAAAGGTGACGCTGGTTTGGTGCGGCTTTTTTGTGTTGAATAGCCTGGCGGCGGCGTGGACGGCCTTTTACGGAAGCGAGCGGGCCTGGGCGGTTTACAACGGCGGGCTTTCGTATATAATAATGGGACTGATTTTTGCCGTTGAATTTTTAATAAGGAAGAAGGTGAACAAAAAAATGACTGGCTACTTTCCAATCACAAATTTTAAGGCGGACAGCCGCGCGGACGACTACATTCTTTGCTACGACGACACTTGGAGCAAGGGCCAATACAAGACTTGGCTGGACTTTTTGACCGACAGCGCGCGGATGCGAAAAGTCATCGCCGCCAAAGGAGCCGACGAGTTCATCTTGCACTGCAACGACTACTGGCTTTTTTTGGTCACCTTTGTAGCGCTCCTGCAATGCAAAAAGCAGGTAATGCTTACGGCCAACATCACGCCGGAATTTTTAAAGGAAATGCGAAAGCCGGGCTACGCCTTTTTTACCGACTCGAAAGGCGTGGCCGACTCGGACTATGTTCCCGACTTGCTGAAGAACGCTCCGCAAGCGACGGAGGAGGAAATAAGGACCGCGCCGCAAATTGTAGCGGACGACACGCGCATCCACATGTTCACTTCGGGAAGCACGGGAAAGCCCAAGGACGTGATCCAGCGCATGACCGAGTTTAACGAAGACAACGCCTTTGTATTCAGCAAGTGGGGAGCGGAATTCCAAAAACGAAAGCTTGTGGCAACCGTAAGCCAGCACCACATCTACGGCTTTTTGTTCACTATCGCGCTCCCCTTTGCCGCCGGAGTTCCGTTCCGCAGGAAGAGAATAGAAATTCCAAACGAGTTTGAAAAGCTTTCCGACGAGCGCTACATGATTATCGCCGTTCCAGCCTTTTTAAAAAGAACCAACGAAGCGGAAGAAAAGCTTCCCTTGAACGACTGCTTTATCTTTACAAGCGGCGGCGTCCTTTTGCCGGAAGTGGCCAAGCGGACAAACGAAGTCTTTGGCTTTTGGCCGGTGGAAGTTTACGGCTCAACCGAAACGAGCGGCATCGCCTACAGGCAAAGCAAAAACGGCTTGGAGTGGACGCCTTTTGACAACGCCGAAATTTGGAAGAACGAGGACGGCTGCCTTGTGATAAAGTCGCCCTACATAAAAGACCCGGCCGGCTTTGCCACCGCGGACTTGGTTGACATTCACTCAGACGGCCGCTTTATTCTAAAGGGCCGCGCGGATTCAATCGTCAAGATAGAAGAAAAGCGCGTTTCGCTTGCGGAAGTTGAAAACCGCCTTTTGCAGTCCGGCCTTGTCCGCGACGTTTGCGTAGTGGCGATGAACGACAGAAGGCAGTACTTGGCAGCCGCGATTCAGTTCAACGACGAAGGAAAGAAAAAGTTTGAGGGCGCCAAGAAGTTTGACATAAACATGTTCTTCCACGATTACCTTATGGACTTTTTTGAAAACGTCGTCATTCCCAAAAAATGGCGCTTCCTTGACGCGCTCCCCAGCGACTTGCAGGGAAAGCACAAAAAACTTGAAATCCAGGCGCTGTTCGCGAAAGAAGAATAGAATGGACCAAACAGAAAACGGTTGCAAGACCATAACGCGCGCGGCGGGAAGTGATGTCAAGCCTGAAACTGTTGCCGCCGCGACTGGGATTGTAAGCAAGCCTAAAACTGCGGGCGGCGCGACAGAGAGCGTAGGCAAGACCAAAAATGCCGCCACCAGCGGGGAACTGTCACTGACTGAGAAGGGCGCGCCAGAAAATGTTGGCAAGACTAAAACTGCCGCCGTGGGCGGAAATAGTTCACTGACCAAGAAACCGCCACTGAACCCTATCGCCGCGCTTGCCCTGTGCGCGCTCTTGTGGAGCTTTGGCGGCCTTGTCATAAAACTTATAAAGTGGGACGCGCTTGCCATCGCCGGCGTCCGAAGCCTTTTGGGAATGCTGACGGTGACGATCGCCTTTAGGCGGCCGCCAAAACTTTTTGTCCGCCGCGACGAAAATAGTTTGCAAGACCAAAAAGCGGGCGGCAACCAGAACTGTGTTCAAGACCAAAAAGCGGGCGAAAACGAAAAGTCAGTTCAAGACCAAAAAGCGCGGCCCGCAAAAATCGACTGGCGCGCCACGACAAACCTTTTGCTCGGCGGCTTTTTTTACGCGGCCACAATGCTGCTATTCGTTCCCGCGACAAAAATGACGACCGCCGCCAACGCGATTTTATTGCAATACACAAATCCGATTTACATAATAATTTTTGGGCCTCTCTTGGCCGGCGAAAAAAGCGACTGGGTTGACATCACCGCCGTGGCCGGAATCTTGGCCGGAATGGTCTTGCTTTTGTGGGGCGACCTTGGCGGCGGACAAATGGCCGGAAACATTTTGGCGCTTTTGTCGGGAGTGACTTACGGCGGAACCACGATTTTTTTGCGGCGGGCAAAGTCAGTTTTGAACCCAAAAGTTCGATGATTCGCCGCACATCCTTGTTTTTGGAATTTGAAGAATCAAGGCTCGGGAAATCTGAGCTCGGGAAACCGGAGTCTGAAAGATCATAGCCTGAAAGATCGGAGCCTGCATAATCAGAATCAGAAAAATCTTCCGGATATGCTGCTGTCTGCGAATTTTGCGCCGCGAACGACTCTGGCGGTTCGAATGCGGTATTTATGCCGTTTTTTGACATGTCAAATTCCGTTCTTTTGATTTTTTTACGGAACAGGAACTGCTTTGACGACTGCATCCGTTACGCGATCGGCCGTTATTCCGTCTGCGGCAGCTTCGAAAGTCAGCAGAATTCTGTGCCGCAAAATATCATGCATAAATGCGCGAATATCCTCCGGAATAACATAATCACGCTTATGCAAAAAAGCACTCGCTGATGCCATTTTTGAAATTGCTATCGAACCTCTCGGACTTACTCCAAGCTTGATGAAACTATTATGTCGTGTTGCATCTACAAGA
>ONET01000059.1 GCA_900316905.1 uncultured Treponema sp. | reverse complement strand
AACATTCTATAAAATATTTTATCTTTATATTGGGAGACAAAGATGATTTTTCCTTTGGAACAGCTAGTCCGATTCACAGGCAACATTTACGAAATAACAGTGGCCGCCAACCGCCGCGCCTACCAGATGTCAATGGTAAAAGACCCCTTGATCGAGGAGAACCATGACAGGGTCGTGTCTTTGGCCGCCAAGCAGCTTTTCAAGCAAGAAGTGACATACAGAATTGCGGAATAAAATTCCACAAAAAATACCCGCCCTTGTCATCTTCGCGCCCACCGCCACGGGAAAGACGGAGCTTTTGCTCAAGCTTTTTGGCGGAAACAAAGCGGCGCGGGTGATATCGGCGGACTCCATGCAAGTCTATCGGGGAATGGACATAGGAACCGCAAAGCCCAGCCCCCTGGAGCGGGAAAAACTCGCCCACCATCTAATCGACATAAAAAATCCAGACGAACAGTTTTCGGTGGCGGAATTTGTCGAGCGCGCCGACAGCCTTTGCGAAAGCTTTTTTAGCGAAGGAATCCTTCCCATAGTTTGCGGCGGAACAGGCTTTTACATCCGCTCCTTTTTGCTGGGCCTTCCCCAAACGCCGGAGGGCGACGAAGCGCTTAGAGAAGCCTTGCGGGCGGAACTTTCAAAGCGCGGGGAAGATGAGATGTGGCGGGAACTGCTTTCCTGCGACCCCGACTCCGCGAAAAAAATTCCTCCGAGCGACCATTACAGGCTTTTGCGCGCGCTTGAAATCTACAGGCTTACCGGAAAGCCGCGCGCCGTTTTTTTGCAAGCGCCCAAGCTTCGCGACCGCTACGATTTCACGACAATAATTTTGGAGCGCGACCGCGACGAGCTATACAAGCGCATAGACAGTCGCGTGGACAAAATGTTCGAGGCCGGCTTGGAAGCCGAGGCGCGCGGCCTTACGCAAAAATACGGCCCGGACGCTCCCGGAATGCAAGCCATAGGCTACCGCGAGTTTTTTGAAAGGCATGAAGACGGCTCGCCCCTTTCCGTCGAAGAAATAACGGCAAGAATCAAGCGCGACTCAAAAAAATACGCGAAAAAGCAATACGTCTTCATGCGCGGCATTCCCGGCGCGCAAACATTCCGCCTGTCCGAAAACGACGACGGCTCCAGCGCGCTTTCCCAAATAACCGCTCATGTTTTTACGTTCAAAAACACAAGCGGCCCAGGCAGCGTCCACAGGACGCGGTGAAACCGCTCGATTGCCAGCCCGCGCGAGCGGGCAGTTGAATAAACTTCCATAAGCAAAACGGAGCTCGGCGACGTAAACAAACGATTACTGTTTTACGTTCAAAAACACGAGCGGCCCAGGCAGCGTCCATAGGACGCGGTGAAACCGCTCGAACAAACGATTGCTGTTTTACGTTCAAAAACACGAGCGGCTATTGACTAAATTTAAAAAAAAGCGCATAATGCTTTTTGTATCGATACTAATCTTAATAGGAGCCAAAGCATGCCTTGTGGTAAAAAGCGAAAGCGCCAGAAGATGGCGACTCATAAGCGAAAGAAGATGCTTAGAAGAAATCGGCATAAGAGCAAGTAATGCCGCAAAAGACTGCCGCGCTTAACGGCGGTCTTTTTTTTAGCCGGCCGCCTGTTCAAATAGGAGAAAACTTGCTCTCGCAAATACAAACGCCCCAAGACATAAAAAATCTTTCTCACAAAGAGCTTTCAGAGCTGGCCAATGAAATCAGGCGGAAAATCATAGACACAGTCGGAAAAAATGGCGGCCACTTGGCGTCAAACCTTGGCGTGGTGGAACTGACGCTGGCCCTGCACAAGGTTTTCGACTCCCCCAAGGACGCGATTGTCTTTGACGTGAGCCACCAGTGCTATGCCCACAAGCTCTTGACCGGCCGCGGGAACGGTTTTTCAACGCTGCGCCAGCGCGGCGGAATTTCAGGCTTTACAAAAGAATCTGAAAGCCCGCACGATTTTTTTGACAACGGCCACGCCTCGACATCCATATCGCAAGCGCTGGGCCTTTTAAAGGCGCGGGAGCTTCAAGGCGTTGACGGAAAAGTCATCGCCATAATCGGAGACGGAGCGCTTACAGGAGGCTTGGCATACGAAGGCCTTTTAAACGCCGGAAAGGACGCAAAGAATTTAATCGTCGTCCTCAACGACAACCAAATGTCAATTTCGCCAAGCAAAGGAAGCCTTTCGCGCTACCTTTCAAGCCTCACGATGTCAATACAATACCAGTCGGTCAGAAGCGCGATTGACAAAATAGTTTCCAAAATGCCGGCCAGCCGCTTTTTCCAAAAATTTGTATTCAGGTTCAAGCGCGCTCTAAAAGGCCTTTTGCTCAGCGAAAACATGTTCGTTGACTTTGGCTTTGAATACGTAGGCCCGCTCAACGGCCACGACACAAAGGAACTGGTCCGCGTCTTTGAGCGCGTAAAAAAGCTAAAGAAACCTGTCGTGGTCCATGTGCTTACAAAAAAAGGAAAGGGCTACTCCCCCGCCGAAGACAACCCCGAGCTTTTTCACGGAATCGGGCCTTTCAACATCGCCGACGGCTCGGTTGAAAAATTTGACGCGGAAAGCTTCACCGAACATTTTTCAAAAGCCATCGTTGACTTGGCCGAAAAAAATCCAAAGGTCGTTGCAATAACGGCGGCTATGTCAAAGGGAACTGGACTCGCCTCCTTCGCGCGCCGCTACCCCGACAGATTTTTTGACGTAGGAATCGCCGAAGAGCACGCGGTCACATTCGCGGCCGGCCTTTCAAAAGGCGGCATGACACCTATCGTTTGCATTTACTCAACCTTCATCCAGCGCTCCGTTGACCAAATAATCCACGACATTTGCCTTCCTAACCTAAAGGCCGTTTTTGTCTTGGACAGAAGCGGCGCCGTTCCCAATGACGGAGAGACCCACCAAGGAATTTTTGACATCGCGCTTTTAAAGCCGGTTCCCAACCTAAAGATTTTGGCGCCGGCAAGCGCGGCGGAACTGAAGCTCTGCTTGGAATGGGCGGCCGCCGCGGACGGAGCCACAGTAATACGCTACCCTAAAAAATCCAGCCCTTCGGAACTGCCGCCCTTTTCGTTCCCGCTTGAGCAAGGCCGGGGCGTTTTGGTCAAGGCGGAAGAATTCGCGCCGTCGTTGGACTACGAGCCATATGAAAGCGGAGAACACAAAAAGCGCGTCTTGCTGGCTTCTTGCGGCTCGATGTTTTCAGAATGTCTTGTTGCCGCGCGCTCGCTTTTGCTGCAAGGAGTTCATTGCGACATTTACAACTTGCGCTTCATAAAGCCGCTTGACCAAGATTATTTTCATTCAATCGCAAAAGATTACGACGCGCTTGTAGTTGTTGAAGACGGAATCAAGCAAGGCGGCTTTGGAGCGGAAATCGAGTGCGAGGCCTTGAGGCGCGGCCGCTCTTCCGTACAAGTACTTGCCTTTGGCCAAAATTTTCCGGCACAAGGAAGCCGCGAGCAAGTTTTGGAAAATTCATTCTTGTCGTCCAACGACATACAACGCGCCGCGCTCGGACTCTTAAACGAAAGGAAGAACAATGCCTAGCCTAAATCTTGCAAACAGAACGATAGTTACGGACATGCCGGCCTTTGTAATGTCAATCGTAAACGCCGACCACGACTCTTTCTTTGCAAAAAGCCGCGGCGGATTTTCGCTTGCCAAAAAGCACATAGAGCAAGGCGCCGACATCATTGACATCGGCGGAGAGTCCACAAGGCCCGGAAGCCGCTACATAGACGCAAAGGAAGAGATAAGGCGGGTCGTTCCCGTAATAAAAAAAATCCGCCGCATTTCGGACATTCCGATTTCTGTAGACACGCGAAAATACGACGTCATGAGCGCGGCCTTTGACGCCGGCGCCGACATATTGAACGACATTTCCGCATTGGAAGACGATCCGCGCCTTGCAAGATTTTCCGCCAAAGAAAAAATTCCTGTGATATTGATGCACAAAAAAGGCATTCCCAGCACGATGCAAAGCCAGGCGAGCTACAAGGACGTTTTTAAGGAAGTCAACGAATACCTTGACCATCGCGCCAAAATCGCTTTGCAAAACGGAATTTCTTCCGATAAAATAATAGTGGATCCAGGCATAGGCTTTGGAAAAAACACGGCCCAAAACGCCGTCTTGATTAGCCGCGCGGGCGAATTGTGCGATAAAAGATTCATGGTCTTGATGGCGCTTTCAAGGAAACGCTTTTTTGGCGAAGTCTGCGGCCGCGACGTCAACGACAGGCTTTTCGGAACGGCGGCGGCCAACGTATATTCGATTTTAAACGGAGTCTCCATGATTCGCGTCCACGACACGGCCGCGGCGGTTGATTCGGTGAAAGTTATAAGGGAACTATTGCATGCTGGCAGTTGAAAAATTGTTGGCCGCATACAATTTGCTGCGGCCGTTTTTGGACATAGGAATCTTGGCGTTCATCCTTTACAAGGCCTACCAGATTGTCGTCAGCGCCAACTCCATTCAGATTTTGCGCGGCGCGGTCATCATTGCGCTGGCCTACGCGGCCGCCGCCGTCTTGCGCTTGGACACCATCTTGCGCCTTTTGCAAGCGTTGGCTCCAGGCTTGGTCGTCGTGTTCGCCATAGTCTTCCAGCCGGAATTGCGAAAAATATTCCTAAAGCTTGGCCAAAAGGAATGGTTCAGCTTTGGAAGCCGCTCAAAACATTCCTACGTGGACTCTGTCTTGATGGCAGCGGAACTTCTTTCCAAGCAAAGGCGCGGAATGTTGGCCGTCTTCATGCGCCACACAAAGCTTGACGACATCGCCAAGACCGGAACAAGAATCAACGCCGACCTTTCGTCCAGCCTTTTGGTCACAATATTCAAATTTGACACGCCGCTTCACGACGGCGCGGTGATAATACAAGGCGACAAAATAATCGCGGCCGGCTGCTTTTTGCCGTTAAGCGAACAGTACGACATCAAGAAAACGTTCGGAACGCGCCACCGCGCCTCACTTGGCTTGGCGGAGACAACGGACGCGGTGGTCTTGGTGGTGTCGGAAGAGACAGGCGCCATAAGCCTTTCGTACGACTCAAAATTGCATTACGACTTGTCAATGGAAGAATTGACAAAAACTTTGGTTGACCTTCTTAACATAACGCCCGACCAATACAAGATAGAGGATTCAGCGGATGAAAACAAAGCCCTTATTGGAAAAGCTTAAGTTCAACTGGCCGGCAAAGGCCGTTTGCGTGATTGTCGCCTGCCTCTTTTACTTGTTCAACAGGTACGCGTCGCTAGAAAAAAAGAGCATGCCGGTTTCGCTGAACGTCGTCCAAGACGGCGAAATGGTTTGCGCGAGCCACATTCCCTCAAGCGTAAGCGTGACGATAAGCACTTCCGCGGAAAACCTTAGCCAAGTTTCCGGCGACAACATTTTCGCGCAGCTGGACTTAAGCTGGATCACTCAGGAAGGAACTTTTGAAATTCCGGTCGTGATTGACTTGCCGCCTAACATTGTGGAACTTGATCCGCTGCAAGTCACGGTCTATCCTGAAAAAGTCAAAGTTCGGCTTGAAAAGAACGCGATGAAATCCGTCAAGGTTGAGCCGCTATTGTCGGGAAAGCCTGCGGAAGGATACAAGATTGAAAGCGTTGAATCCATTCCTGAATTTGTTTCTGTCTTTGGCCCGCGCTCAATTGTCCAAAGCATGGCAAGCGTGTCCACCGAAGGAGTCTCAGTTGACGGCCTTTCTGATTCCACAACGCAAACGGTCCGCTTGGCCAACACCAACCGCCTTGTGAAAATATACGGCGCGGAAAGCGCTCAAGTCACGGCAAATATCGACTACGAGGACGGAATAAAGGAATTCAAGAGCCTTAAAATTCTTTTGCGAAACCTTTCCGCAAACTTTGAATGCGACACGCAAAAGCGGGCCTCGATAACCTTGCGCGGGCCAAGCCTTTTGATGAACGACTGGACTCCAAACCCGGACACACTCAGCGTTGACTTGAGCGAAATCAAAGAGGAAGGCGAATATCTTTTGCCGGTCTCTGTCTTGATTCCTCAGGAATTTCATTTGGAAAGCGTGAGCGTTGACAACATAAGCGTGACCGTAAAAAATCGGCCGCCGGCGGAAGTTGTCGACGAAACCTTGCAGGCGGAAAAGCAATGATTTTTGGGCTTGGCGTTGACATAGCAAAATGCGGGCGTTTTGAAAAATGGCTTCAAGACCCCAAAATGCTCGCGCGTTTTTTTAACCAGGCGGAACTTTCTCCAAGCCCCAGCCAAATGACGGCGGCCCAAAAAAGCGCGGCGCTCCAGCATTACGCCGCCCGCTTCGCCGCAAAGGAAGCCTTTTCTAAGGCGCTTGGAACGGGCTTGACATTTGACCTTAGGGACGCCTTTGTCCAAAATCAGGCGGGCGGCCGCCCCATATTGGTCTTGCAAAATTCAGCCTTGGAAATTTTTAAGAAAAACTGCCCCCAATGGCAGGACGCTAAAATTTTTGTTTCCTTAAGCCACGAAAAAGAATACGCGGTCGCGCAAGTTCTTATTGAAATTTAGAAAAAAGCGCGCTAAAATATTAAAGATATGTATACAAAATTCAAGAAGGACACCGGACCCAAGAAGCCGCTCGCAGTTTCCTATTGGTCCAAGACAAAAATCAAGTGCCCTGTTTGCCACAAGGAATTTCAACGCGAAGAAATGCTCACCGGAAGCGGCCGTCTCAACGCCGGCGCCTTGACGGAAGAGCTTCACAGACAATACATTCCAACCGCCCGCTACGGAAAAATCAATCCGCTTATTTACGCAATCGGCGCCTGCCCAAACTGCCACGCCGCTTTTTTTTGGAACGACTTCAACGAAATAAAGGACCAGCCGTCGCTCGACAGAATTTACGAAACGATGGAGGCGCGCAAAAAATTCACCAACATGATTTTCCCCTACTACAACCTTACGCGCAACCGCAATTTGCTTGACGGCGCGGCCATGTACTTTTTGGCCATTTTGACTTACGACGAAGTTGACTTCGCGTACCTGCCCACGATGAAGCGCGCCATTTTGACGCTAAGGCTGGCGTGGCTTTGCAACGACCTTAACGAAGAAGTTCCCGACCACAACTTTGACATGGCCGCAAAGATTTTCTACCAAAAGGCAATTTTCTTTTACCAGCAGGCGGTCATAAACGAAAGCCAACGAATCGAAAAAAGCTCCACGCTTGCAAACATGGGGCCGGACACCGACAAAAATTACGGATGGGACGGAGTGATTTACCTTTGCGGCCTCTTGGAATACAAGTACGGCCAAACGGAAGACCAAGCGGCGCGCCTCAAAAAGCTTGACGAATCCAAAATCGCCATCGCCCGCATCTTTGGCTTGGGAAAATCAACAAAAGAAAAGCCCGGCCCGCTTTTGGAGCACTCCCGAAATCTTTACGACAACCTCAACAAAGTTTTGGGCGACGCGGACATAGCGCTTGAGTAGCGGCCGCTCGGAACAATAGATGGCAAAGAACATTCTTCTTACAGTATCTTACGACGGAACTGATTTTTGCGGCTGGCAGCGCCAGGACGGACAGCGAAGCGTTCAAGGCGAGCTTGAGGCCGCTCTAAAAAAGCTCTTTGGCGCCGACATCGCGCTGCAAGGCTCCGGCCGCACAGATTCGGGCGTGCACGCAAAAGCGCAAGCCGCCAATTTCTTGTGCCCCGTTGATTCCATTCCAGACAAAAACATTCCCAAGGCGCTGAACAATTTTTTGCCGCCCGACGTCCGAGCGCACGAGGCCGCCAGCGTTGAGGACAGTTTTTCGGCTCGTTTCAACGCCACAAGCCGCGTCTACCGTTACTTTATTTTGCCAAAGCAAACGCCGCTGGCCTCAACAAACCGATTCGTCTGGCAGATAAATTTTCTTCCAAACGTCGGGCGGCTAAACCAAATGGCGCAATGTCTGCGGGGCGAGCTTGACTGCGCGACCTTCGCGGCGGCCGGCGACGCAAGCCTTTCAACAAAGCGCTACTTGGAAAACGCTTTTTTCTTTGAGCAGGAAGACAATTTTGGACAAAAGCATGTTGTGTTTGAAATCGAAGCGAACGCTTTTTTATACAGAATGGTCCGCTCACTGGTTGGAACTTTAATTGATTTTGACAGGAACGAAAAAGACGCAAAAGACTTTAAGAGCGCCTTGGAATCGCGCGACCGATCCAAAGCCGGCCCCACCGCGCCGCCGCAAGGGCTTTTCTTGTGGCAAGTAAAATTTGACGGAACGCGCCGGCATCCTTGACGGCAAAAATCAAAGCAAGCTCACTGGATCCACGTCAACTTCTATGTAAACGCCTTCCTTGGCCCTATAACCATAAATCAACTTTCCCGCAAGTTTCTGCAAAAGAAGAACATGGGGGGCTCTCAATAAAATTTGATAGCGCCAATTTGAGCTTATTTTTGAAAGCGGACATTCGCTGGGGCCGAGGATTTCAACGGAATCAGTTCCGGCGGCATGGCTTTCTTGCAACGCCTTCAACTCTTCCGACAGTATTCGTTCCGCGTCGTTGGCAAAGCTTTCCGCGTCGATTTGCGACATGCTTCTAAAAACCAAGCGCAAGAGGCGGGCGTATGGCGGAAAATTCAAGAGCTTTCTTGTCTGCAATTCCTGCTTGTAAAATTCCTCGACGCGCGAATGGCAGGCGCAATAAATCGCAGAATTTCCCGGCGAATATGTTTGGACAAAGACTTTTCCGTCCGGAAAAAAGCGGCCGGCGCGGCCCGCCACTTGCGTGATAAGCGAAAAAGTTTTTTCGGCGGCGCGAAAGTCCGGCAAATGAAGCGAAGTGTCGGCCAAAATGACTCCGACCAATTTGAGCGACGGAAAATTCAAGCCCTTCGCTATCATTTGAGTTCCCAGCAAAATGTCAAACTGTCCGCTTTTAAATGCGGCAATCTTTTCTTCAAGCTCATCCTTTTTTGAAACAGCGTCGGTGTCAAGGCGCAATGTTCTTGCGTTTGGAAATTTGGCCTTGACCTCGCTTTCGATAAATTCAGTTCCAAAACCAAAGTAACCTATGTCAACAGAGCCGCATTGCGGACAAACGCCAAAGGGTTCCACCGAATAAGAGCAATAATGACAGACCAAGCGGTTTTGCGCCTTGTGGTATGTCATCGGAACAGAGCAATTCTTGCACTTGAGCTCAAAGCCGCAAACTGAGCATCTAAAGATATGGTTGAAGCCCCGCCTGTTCAAAAACAAAATCGACTGGCGCTTTTCCTTTAACGTTTGCCTGATTTCATTTTCAAGGATAGTTGAAATTGAACCGGTCATTTTTTCACGGCTCAGGTCAACCAAAGAAATCAAAGGCATTTTTCCGCCGCTCAGCCTTTTTGTCAAACGGTGGACGGCAAAAAGCCCGTCGTCAATCGCCTTCCACGACTCAACGCTCGGAGTCGCGCTTCCCATAACAAGAGGAATTCCAAGCCTCGACGCGCGCCGCATAGCCACTTGCCGGGCGTGATATCTTGGAGAATTTCCGGACTTGTACGACGAATCGTGCTCCTCGTCAATGATTATAAGGCCAAGGTCAGGAAGCGGCGCGAACACCGCGCTCCTCGCTCCAATCACCACCCGCGCCTCTTTCCTTAAAATTCTTTTCCATTCGCCAAGCTTTTGGGCGCCAGTGAGCGCGGAATGCAAAACGGCCACGGTGTCTCCAAAGCGGCGCGAAACGGCTTGGACAACTTGCGGCGTAAGCCCGATTTCCGGAACCAAATAAAGGACGCCCTTGCCTTGCTCCAAAACTTTTTTTGCGACCGACAAAAAAACTTCGGTCTTTCCGCTGCCGGTCGCTCCATAAAGATAGTGGAATAGATTTTGTTTCGCGCCGCTTTTTGGGCTTGAAGGAATTTTATCGGACAATATGCCTTCCGCCGCCCTAGCCTGTTCGTCAGAAAGCTCGTTTTCCGCCTCAAAGGATTCGTCCTCAATCGCCAAAGAGCTTCCGGCCTCGCTTTCCCTTTTGGCGCCAGGAAGCATCGAGCAAAGAGCCTCGCCTATCGGGCACAGGTAAAAAGAACTTATCCAGCGGCCAAGGTCAAGAAGCTCCTTGGGCAGCAAGGGACTTTCGTCCAACACGCGGATTATCTTTCTGATTTTCGCTTTGTCAAAAGAAAGGTCGTTAGGAAGCTCGTCAAAAATGTCGGTTATCACTCCCGTCATTTTTTTGTTTCCGAACATGACTTCGGCGCGCGAGCCGACTTGCGCTTGATGCGACTGGACCTTGCGAATTCCTTTTTGCGGAATCAAGTCGCGCTGGTCTTTTTCCTCTTTGTTCTCGCGCTTTCCCGCCGGAATGTTTGCGTATGTGAAGGTTTGGTTCGCGGGAACGTTCAGCGCGATTTGCAAATACTTCATTTGTCGTAATCCGGACAGATTTCAAGCAATTTTTGCCGGAAGGCTTTTAGGTCCTCCCATGCCGGCCGCTTTAAGCTTTCGTCGCGCAACAAGGCGCTGGGATGGTATGTGGCCATAAAAGGAATTCCCTTAAAGTCAACGAATCGACCGCGCATTTGGTTGATTCCTATCGACGTGTCCAGCAAATTGCGCATGGCCACGCGGCCCAAAGCCAAAATCATTTTTGGCTTTAAAACATGAATCTGCGCGTCCAAAAAAGAACGGCAAGCCTGCGCCTCCTGCGGCTCTGGGTCGCGGTTCATCGGAGGCCGGCACTTCACTATGTTGGCGATAAAGCAATTTTTTTCCCGGCTCAAGTTTATCGCCGCAAGCATTTTGTCCAGCAATTGTCCGGCCCGCCCGACAAAAGGCCGGCCCTGCTCGTCTTCGTCCGCGCCAGGCCCTTCGCCGACAACCAAAACAGCCGGATTTATAACGCCCTCGCCCGGAACAACATTTTTTCTTTTTTGGGAAAGCGAACAACGGGAGCAAGCGGCGATTTTTTTTGAGATTGAATCAATAGTGGCTCCGGCTTCAATCACAAGGGCGCCGCTTTCCACAAGCGCGGCCGGAGCGCCGTCTTGCTGGATTGAAGCAGGCTCGGCTTTCCCGCTTGACTCAGGCTCGGCCGAAGCGCTTGAAACTATTGGCGCGCTTGGAGCGACCTCCGCGTCGTCAAAAAAGCGCGGCTCTTCCATAAAGGCTTGGCTTTCATAACCAAGAAGCGCGGCGGAAGTTTTTTTTAAGATTTCATAAAGAGCGTTTTTTTCCGCCGCCTTCATTTTTTTGCCTCCAGGGCTGCCGCAGCCTTGGCCGCGCGAAATTTATTTGGATAGACAGAAACCACGCTTTCAGAAAGCCAGCCGCGCTCCATAAGATACCAAGTCTCGGCGCCGCGCTCGCCCATGACCGAAGCGCTGGCCAAAATCGGATAAAGGTCGCCTTGCCTGCAATAGTCCACGGCCTCCGCGTCCCAAGAGGTTTCGTTTCTAAATGCCGCGTAAGGGTTCACCACAAGCGCCCACTTGATGTCGGGAGCCAGCGCCAACGGATCCGAATTGTCCAAAGGAATTTCCAAGTCAGACTTCCGCGCGCATGAGAAAAACAAAAAACAAAAGGCAAACGCCGCAAAAAAGGCTTTTTTATTTTTGACCATAATTTTTTTCAATATAACTTTTTACCGCGGGCAAAAGCTTTAAATCTGAATCGACAAAATCGCCGACAGGAATGTCTTCAAAGCGAACCCACTTGACTTCCGTGTGCTCCGTCAACGAAAAAGATTTTTCCAAACCGTCATTGCTAAAAAAAACTTCGTACGCTCTAAGCGCGCTCTTTTTTCCGTCATGCTCAAAGTCCGAGCTTGCGACAAAGTCTCCAACCAAAACGCTTTCGCCAAACTCCTCAAGCATTTCGCGGGCTATCGCCTCCTTGTCGTTTTCGTCCTTGTCAACTTTTCCGCCGGGAAATTCCCAACGGCCGCCCATGTCGCCTTTTTGAACGCGGCGGGCAATCAAAATCTTGTTCCTAGTCTCTTCGCTTTTTCCTAAAATGATGCAAGCAATCGAAGACTTCATAGCAAAGGCGCTCCGGGCAAAATAAAGTGCAAGACGCCGGCGGCCAAGGCGGCGATTCCAATATAAAGCCTGTTGCTAGTCAACACAGTGTCCAAAATTTCAGGCGGAACAAATTCGTCGTTCCTGTCCTCAAGCCAAATCAACAAAACGCAAGCGCCGGCAAAAAGGCAAATCACGGCAGGAATCAAATCGCCAAAAACAGAAACGCCATGATACGGAAGCAAGAAAATCACAAGGCCCGTAACAAAGCAAAGGGCGCCGCACACAAGGCGGAACAATTCATTTTCAAAAAGCGTCTCGCCGGCGATTCCCTCTTGAATTTTCCCAACGCCCGGAATGGATTTTTTTCCTTCATCCTCAAGCGAACCGCCAAAATCCTCATCTTGTCCGTAAATCAAAATCAAGCCGCAAAGCAAGCTGAGCAAGACCGACAAACAATAAAACTGCGCCATAGACTCTCCTATCACTTTTCACGCCGCGCCACGCTTGAAACAAGAGAAGCTCTCTCGCCAAGAATGTCCACTTGCGCCGCGACTTTGATTATATCATAATCTGGACTGTTTGTCCTTATATAAAAAGCGTTTTTTTGAATTTCCGCCGACACTGGAAGTTTTGAAATTTCCTGGCCTTCCGCGTCCACAAACGAAAAAACAGCCAGCGCCTTTTCCTTGTCCTTGACATATTTTTCAATGTCAAAAGCCTTGTCCTCAAGGCTCTTTTTAAGGGCGTGAATTTTCACTTGAGCGTAAACGCTCTCGTCATAAGAAAAAGAAGAAAGCTCCAGCTCAAAGCCGGAGGCCACCGCCAAAGAAGGCCTTGAAGAAAAGTTTTTTGCAATGATGACCACGGCAAAGCAAAGGCCTACAGTCAACAACATGATTCGGTTGAATTTATTGGCGACCAAAACCTTGAACAAGCCTCTCGTCGGCTCAAGGCGGCCTGCGTAGTAGTCTTGGACAATTTTAGGCGCGTTCTTTACGCGCTCTTCGCGGTTATAGCGAAAGACAAGGTTTTCGGAATTCTCGTCTCCGCCTGGGGCTTTTGTTTCCGGGATATTGTCGTAAAAGGCCATGCGTTTCCCTCCTCTGTACAAAAACGCTTAAAAAACGGCGCCTTATTGGTCAACAAGCGAATCCGTTCGCCACCAAACAATTTTCGCCGACTCGCGCTCGGCGAGCATGGCGCTTATGATTCCTGACGGGCTTAGAGAAAAAACGCTGTAAACAACGTCCTTGGCGTCGTAACGCAAGTGCCGCCTGACAACGCGGCCGGAATCCAAGTCAAGCGCCTGAATCATGCTGCCGCTGTCAAGCGAAATCATAAAGAAAAGCCAGCCGTTCTTCGTCGCGCCAATCAAGTCATAGGGCAAATTATATGTCTGCTTTGCAAAGCCGTCGGAAACTGTCTCTTCGTAAGGCGGAATTTCAATTCCCTGGCCAAATTTTCCGCTTTGCAAATCATAAGGAAAGACCACGCTCACGGGGTCTGTTATTCCGTTTTGAACCTTGCTGGCGGAATCCAGCGACGTTTCGTAATAGTCGGCCTTCACAAAAAGTCGGCGGCTTGTCAAGTCGGGAACTAGGTTTTCAATTTCCGCGTAGCGAGAAATGCCTGGCTTGGCCCGTCCCCACTCCGGCGCGTCGGAATACTTTATAAGAGTGTCCGAAAGCGGCTGGCCGGCGGCGTTGTAGCAAAAGACCTCAAAGCCGTCATGAACGACGCAAACAACGACAAGTCCGTCGTCTTGTGTGACGTAAATGTTTCGTATAAAAGGAAAAGGAGCGCCGCCCACTCCCTGCTGGCCGATGTAGTCCACAAAAGAAGATGAGTCAAAGCGCAAAACCACTTGCAGCAAAATCTTGTTGTCGGCGCTTTCCCGTCTTTCCTTGGGAAGGGTTTCCGCGACATACATATACTGCCTTGAGTCAAGCGCCAAAAGCGACGGCGCGTTAAAGGGATAGTCGACTGTTTTTCTTGTGCTCACGTTTTTGGAACTGTTGCTTCGCCTGGCGTCGGACGCGTCAAACAAAGGCGACGGATTTGTCTCCGGGTTGTGGAACAAAGTCAACAAGTCGCCGTAAGAATTCAAGCCTA
>ONET01000053.1 GCA_900316905.1 uncultured Treponema sp. | reverse complement strand
CGACATCGTAAACGGCAAGGTCACGAAGCTCACCGACTTCGGCGCCTTCATCGAGTTGGAGGAAGGAATCGAAGGCTTGGCCCACATTTCAGAATTCAGCTGGACAAAGAAGGTCAACAAGCCTTCCGACGTTCTCAAAATCGGCGACGACATTCAGTGCATGATTTTGGGCTACGACATTCAGGCCGGCCGCGTTTCTTTGGGCCTCAAGCAAGTGACGGAGAATCCTTGGGATTCCATCGCCGAAAAATATCCTGTCGGAACTAAGATTCACGGAAAGGTCGTCAAGATCACCAATTCCGGCGCCTTCATTTCAATCGAAGACGGAATCGACGGCTTCTTGCACGGAGACGACATTTCTTGGACAAAGAAAGTCAAGCATCCGGGCAGCGAGCTCAAGGTTGACCAAGAGGTTGACGCCGTTGTTTTGGAGAACGATCCGGAGCAGCATCGCATCAAGGTTGGCCTCAAGCAGTTGACCGACGATCCTTGGCAGAAGTTTGCCGAGGAGTACCAGCCCGGCTCTACATTGGAAGGCGAAATCACTTCAATCACTGACTTTGGCGTCTTTGTAAAGACTCCTGTTGGAATCGAAGGCTTGGTCAATAAGTCCAACCTTAGCGAAGACCGCGAGACTCCCTTTGAGGAAGCGGTTAAGAAATACAAGGTTGGCGACAAAATAAACGTTTACGTTGTCGACGTAAAGAAGGACAAGGAACAGGTCGCTTTCAGCGTTCGCGAATTCAAAAAGAAGCAGCAGCGCGACGAAATCAGCCAGTACATGAGCTCTTCTTCAAACGACGATGACGGCGCCTTTACTTTGGGCGACGCGCTCAACGCCAAAAAGGACAACTAGCGCTAAACACGGCGGTGCGGTCGATGTGTGCTATTGCCGGCTTTGACAAAGCGAAAGTCTTTATAGCCAGAAGCGCGGCGATGGCAGACTTGGCGCGCGTCGCTGATTCCGCCGCCGCCGGCTCTTCCTGCGTTTTGATTTTGGGAGAGCGGGGAGTGGGAAAGCGCTTGTTCGCCGAACGGCTTCATTCAAAAAGTCCAAGGCGGGAAAAGCCTTTTGTCCGCGTCAATTGCGCGCGTTTGGAAAAGCTTCCTTCGTTTGAACTTGCAGGCGGCGGAAGCCTTTTTTTGGATGAAATCGGCGGCATTCCATTGGACATGCAGGAGGCGCTTTTAAAGGCGCTTCAAGAAAAAAAACATGAAGGCGTTAGGCTGATTTGCTCCAGCGCCTGCGATTTGGAGCGGGGCGTCAAGGAAGGCAAATTTCTTGGCGCTTTGTTTCAAAGGCTGAATGTGGTTTCGTTTAGAATTCCTCCGTTAAGGGAAAGGCGGGACGACATAATGCCGTTGGCGGAATGTTTTTTGAAAAGGTTTTCCGACGAAACAAAGAAGAATTTCGAGGGCTTTTCCGACGACGCTCGGACAGCTTTGCTTGAATATTCATGGCCGGGAAACGTCAGGGAATTGAAGAATTCTGTCGAGCGCTCTTGCGTTTTGGGAAATCCCCCGTTCGCCGGCGCTCAAGACCTTCAGCTTCCTTCGTTATGTTCCGCCAAAAATGAAAGCCAGTCCTTGGAGGAGGGCTTTGTTCCCCAAAGCGGACTGACGCTAAAAGACGCGGTGAACGGGTTTAAAAAGTTTTATGTGGAGAAAGCCTTGCGAACTGCTGGCTCCACGCAAGCGGAGGTTGCGGCTGCCTTGGGAATCCAGCGCACCTACCTTTCGCGCCTTTTGCTTGAATTGGGAATTAGATAGGGAGAATATTATGGCAGAAAATGTAGTTAAAATGGGCGGCAGCTCTGAAAAGAAAAATCTTTCTGGCGAGCAAAGGCTCGGCGAATTTTTGGGCAAGAACCGCAAGGCGCTTGTTTGTTTTTTGCTTGTCGTTGTGGCGGCCATCGTCGCGTACGCAGTTTTCTTTAACGTTTCAACTTCTATCGTAAAAAAGAACTTAGACAAAATAGAAAGAATTGAGTATTCGCTCACAAAGGACGCGGCCGCTCTTGACGAGAGCGCTTTGGCTTCAAGACGAGACACGGCCTTGTCAAACTTGGATCCATACTTGGGCAAGGGCGGAATTGTTGGAGCCCGCGCCGACATGTTGGCCGCCGACATCTACGGCCAAAAGAAAGAATGGGAAAAGTCAAAGGAATTTTGGCTTAAGGCCGCTTCTAAAGGACGCGGCTCATACATTGTTTCTTTGAGCGACTTTAACGCGGCGGCCGCTTGCGAGGAATTGGGACAGGCTGACGAAGCCCTTGCCCTTTATGAAAAGGTTTCGGCCGACAAAGATTTTGTCAACCGCAGCCGAGCCGCCTTTAATGTTGGCCGCGTCAAGGAGTCAAAGGGCGACTACGAAGGCGCCGCGTCCGCTTATGAAGGAATAGCTTCTTACGGATATTCCAACGACGAGTGGAACGACATGGCGAAAACTCGCTTGCTTGACTTGAAGAACAAGGGCTTGGTAAAATAAAATCGCTTGCAAGCTGCCTTTTGTGGAGGCTGCTTTTTGCAAAGACGCGGCGCGCGGAGGCTTGGAATGAAAAAAAATAAAGCGTTTTTTGTTCCTTTTGTCCTTGCGGCCGCTCTTTTTTTTACTACTTGCGGACTGGACACTTTTTACATTGTTGATCCGCCTACGACCGTCATTCACGAGCCGGTTTACACCAGCACGGACTTCTCCGCCAATTATTTTAATTTTATTTCGGCGATATATACGGGGCCTTCAAGCTTCAATTTTTTGGGCACGGCGGTTTATTATAGAATCTACGCAAGCGCCTCCACCATGTTGAGCCGACAAAGTTCCATAAGCGCGGTCAACACGTCCGGCGACTATTCGGCCGCCGCCTTAAGAATGATAGGCTACGGCTACCAGCAGTTGAACACTTCGGCCGGAACCCCCCAGCCCTTGATAAGCGATCAGGGCGCCAACGTTTACATACGCCTTTGCAATTACGGCGACGAAAAGAATTCTTCCAACGAATACCGAGCCCTTATAGGCTACATCGACAAAATTCCGCGCAGGACTGTCAGCGTGAGCGGCGTTCCCAAGACTTTTGACTTTGGCCGCCATGACAACCCTAAATACTCCAATCCCGAGCTGAATGCCTTGCCTGTTTCTGGCGACGAAGACTTTGAAAGCGGCACGGTGGAGAACAACAAGTATTATGTTGACTTGTACGCGGTTGCGGTCGGCCGTGACGTGACTTACACCACATACTACAGCCAAGTCCTGCACTTAGGCTCGATTCCGATTGACGCGAGCGCCGAAAACAATTAGCCCTTGACAGAGCGATGAATTTCTGTTACATTTTTTTTCACGTTTACGGGATGTAGCGCAGCTGGTAGCGCGCTTGCTTTGGGAGCAAGATGTCGCAGGTTCAAATCCTGTCATCCCGAAAAAAAAGGACTGCATCCTGCAGTCCTTTTTTTTCGGGGCAAGCAAGGAAGTTTATCCACGTGAGCGCTCGCGCGCTCTGATGCTCCCGACAAGTCGGGTTTGCTTATTTTACCGCGCTCTCACGAGCGCTATGCAATCCCTTCGGGGCAAGCAAGGAGAATTATGGAAACAATCGATTTGCGTGACGCGGCGTGTTTTGGCGTTGCGGGAAATTTTACAGGACACTTGGAGCAGGCGGGGGAGGCTGAAAATTTTAAGGAGCTTAAGGTTTGTGACGCGGCCGCTCCAAAGGCTCTTTTTCCTACATACATTCCGCAGGGAACCTCTTTTGTTGAAAATAAAAGGACGCCCGCTTTTTTGAATGTCTTTCCCTTTGACTCGCAAAAAATAATCTTTCCAAAGAACGAAGAGAAAATCCAAATTGAGCCTGAACTTGGCGTTGTCTTTGAGGCAAGTTGGAACGACGGAATTTTGGCTGGACTTGAGCCGCTTTGTTTTGGCGCGTCCAACGATGTTTCAATCCGCAAGGAGGGAGAGCTTAAAATCAGCGTGAAAAAAAATTGGGGGCCGTCAAGCAAGGGCTTTAGCGACAACGCGATAAAGGTTGAGGACGGAATTTTTGACCGCTACAGAATCGCAAGCTACTTGCGGCGGGGGAACGCTCTTTTTGAATACGGCGAGAACAGCCCTGTGAACGGATATTCATATTTTGGAAAGAGGCTGAACGACTGGCTTTTGGAAAAGTTCAACATGCAAGAGGATTTGGGGCCGGCTGAAAATGTCCATGAATATTTGCGCGAGGCCGAGTTCCCTAGGAAAATATTTGTCAGCGTGGGCGCCACTCGATACAGCGCCTTTGGAAAGGAAAATTTTTTGCAGTCGGGCGACGATTCAATTGTCGCGCTTTATCCTGACTTTTATTCAAAAGAAAAAATCGAAGAAATGATTTTGAGCGGCAAAACGGCGGAGGGCGTGTCGCTCCTTTGCCAGCGCGTAATTCTCTAAGCGGTAGACGGGAGTCGGACCCCCTCCAGTCGCGCGCGTCTCTAAGCGGTAGACGGGAGTCGGACCCGCGTATCGGGCTTGGGAAGCGCGCATACTACCGTTGTATTACTACCGCAAGTATGACCCATGGCAGAATCGAACTGCCGACAACCTGCTTAGAAGGCAGGTGCTCTATCCAGCTGAGCTAAAGGGCCTAAAAATCGAAAATATTTTAGCGCGTTTTAAAAATAAAAGCAAGAGCCGCGCCTCTTTTTGCCTTCTAAAGGCCGCGCGAAAAAAAATTAAAATTTTTTAAAAAGTTGGGTCATTTTTACAAAAAAAGTTATATCTCTAGCATAGGAGGTGTGACTTGAAAAATCTTTTTTGCAGAATGGCCGCGTTTTTTGCGCTGGCCGGATTTGTTCCAAGCCTTGCAGGCGCGTCAGACTTTGGCGCGGCTTTACGGGAAGGCCGGAAAAGTCTTGACGGATATTTGGAAAGGGCGATGGTTCAGACCGAGCGCGAGCGCTTTGAAAAAATCGCGCGGGAAGGAATTGCCGCCGCCATTTTTGATTGGGAACAAAGCGCCGCCGACTTGCGCCTTTGCGACTATGAAGGGTGGAAGGCGCAACGACAAGCGTTTGAGCGCGAGGCGGGCGAGGCGGCGGACCAAGCCTTTGAGCGCTGGCTCTTGGATAAAAAAGCTTTGGCCGACATGGCGGCAAAAAAGAGCGCCCTTTACGCGGAGCTGCAAGAGGCCGCCGAAAAATTCTTTTATTTGGACGAAAGCGGCGGCGAGACTAGAATTGTTCCCAAGGAAAAAATTCAGGACGCAAAAAGCCAATGGGAAAGCCTTGCTGTAAAAATCGTTCAAAAACACTTGGATGAGAATTCCTCGGACGGCCAGAAAATCGACTTTTATTTTGCGGAAGAAAAAGCGGGCAACGATTTGATGAACCAGCTTTTGTATGACCACAACTCCTTGAAGGCCCAGAGCGACGCTCGGGCGGCGATGACGCTTGCGGACGCTTTGGCCGGACAAATAGAGCTTGAGACAAGGCGCTCGATAGAAGAACTCTTCGCTTCGATGGAGAATGAAGTTGATGGCGGAGGAAAGGACGATGGCGCGGACGTTTCTTCAAAGGGCGAAAATTGGCTCATGCAGTTTGAAAGGGAAGTCCAAAGGGGCTTGCAAAAATGGGAGGACGCGGAGACGAATTTTTTGACCGCCCGCGTGGAATGGGAGCGGAGCGCTGAGGAACTTTACGCAAAAGACAGCCAAAAATGGCAGGAGGCATACAATGAGCTGCAAGACAGGAAAAAAATTTGGAGCGAAAAAATATATGAGCAAATGCAGGAAGGGGAGCGGGAATGGCAAAGAAAAATCGGAGAGCTTGACGAAGAAATATCGGCGTACATGCAGGATTTTCAAAAAGCTCTTTCGTGGGAACTTGAGCAAAAGGAGCAAGTTGCTCTGTCTTATGTCGAAGCCTACAGTCAAAGCCGCGCGATTTTGCATAGCGCAAGAGGCGGAATTGAGAGTTGGAGCGCGCGCTGGTCTGAAAAATACAAGGGCCTTTATTCTTATTGGAAAAGCGAGGACGCCGAATTTTGGCAAAAGCTTGACGCCGCCAATGTCTTTCCTGAGGACTTTAGAGACGCGATTTTGGCATGGAAGCGCGGCCTTGCGGAAAGCGTGAAGCGTGTCTACGGCTCCGCGCGTGACGCCATGCTTTCGGCCGCTTCTGTGAACGCAGACTATTTTTTGTGGAATTATTATCTAATCCAAGATTTTAACAGCCGCGCGGAAGAAGTCACTTCTTGCTCGGAGCTTTCGGGCACCCAAGAGATTGGAAGCGTGTGCCGTTGGCTTTATTCGCAAAAAGCGGTTTATGAAAGCATTTTTGGAAGCCTTCCGCGCGAGTATTCGGACATTCTTTTGAACGCGCAAAGCTTTTGGGCCGCCTCGTCGGAACTTTGCGAATTCTTGGATTTGTTTGACAAATTTAGCGCGAAGGCGGATGACTTTTTGTCCGCTTTTTGCGAAACGGATTTCTTGCAAGTCGATGTTTGCGACAATCTTGACATTGAGAAGGCCAAGGCGGCCGAGCTTGTAAAATCCTGGGAAGAGCGCGTCCAAATCGCCCAAGCGGTTTACGATTATTCAAAAAATCCCTTTAGCGACATTGAGAGCGCGCAAGAAAGCCAAAGAAATTTAGACCAAGCGATTGAAAAATACAACGAGGCTAGAAACGCTTGCTTGTCTTGCATGGACTTGGCCTTGCAAAAAAACGCCGCCGTCGAAAGCGCCAAAAAAAATTGCGAGGAAGCCTTGCAAAAAACAAGGGCCGCCATGGACGCTTTGGAGGCCGAAAAGAAAAAGCATGACGATTTGTTTGACCAAAGGGAGGCGTTGCGCTCCTCATCGCTTTTTACGGCGGTGTCGGAACTTTGCGACATGGTGAAAAATCTAAACGTTCCGGCGGATGAATTTGAGAGCTTGCTTTTGGCTTTTTCGACGCGGCTTCGCGACGAAGAAAAGAAGGAATTTTTGGCTCGCGCTCAAGAAATAAGGGACGTGATTGAAAACGGTTCCAAAGACCTTTCTTGCGACCCCACCCAGCTTGATTCCCTTTCGCTTGGCCAAGACTTTGACGACGCAAAAGAAAGCCTTGGAAATTTGGACTTGTCGGGAATGGGAACTTTGTCTATGGCCGGCCTTTCGGCGCTGTTGGATTCGTTGGAAGAAATTTTGTCCTTGGATTCCTTTGGCGGCGACGCGCTGGAGCCGCTTATTGACGACTTGAAAAAGCTGGACGCTCAAAAAGTCGCTGAACTGTTGGAAGCCTTGCCAGCCTATGACGAAGGCGGGGAAAGCTCGGACGACGTTCGTTCTCTTCTTGTCGATTTGTCTTCCCGCGCCAGCGACGAGTTGGAGACGCGCGAGGCCGCCTTGCTTTTGATCGACGGAACTCACGATGAAATCCATGATTTTTTTGACGGAAACGAGCGATTTTTGCCTGTCTATGAGCGTTATAAGGAAAATTCCGCCGCCCTAATGGAAGAACGGCAAGAGGCCGCCCGGCGTCTTGTCGCGCTTGCCATTGAGGACTGGGAAGGCGACAATCTTGAAGATTTTTTTGAGCGGCTTGACCAAGCGGCTATCGGCCTTGATTCGGGAAGCCTTGCAGTCCTTGGCCTATACAAGGCGGCCTTGTCCGAGCGGTCTAAGAACGCGGGCTTGGAAGAAAGCTTGCGGGCGGCCTTGGGCGCTCTTGGCGGCGAGGACTTAAGCCTTCCCGCGCTTGCCGACTATGCCGGCGTTTATGAAAGATGTTTTTTGCATGAAAAGCGCGACGCTTTTTACGAAGGCTTTGACCAAGAGCGCTTTGAGCTTATTGCATCCGGCCGCTACGGAATTTTGAATGAGCTTAAGAATTCCGTAGCGCTCCTAAACGATCCTTCTAAGGAAATTCAAGCGCTTGAGGAAAAGCTTTCGGCGCAAAAAGCGGCGGTGGAGGCCACGCAAAAGAATTTTGAGCGCATGGTGGCGGAATTCAACTGTTCCGACGAAAAATCCATATTTTTGGATTACGAGCGGCTTTGCGCCGAATACAACGCTCTTATAGACCAAGCCTCCGAGCTTAGAAAAAAAGCCAAGGACGCGCGTTTTGGCTGCCGTGTGGCGCAAGAAATTTGTTTTTACGGGCAAAATGAATATTTGCGTTCCGCCTATGACGCCAATGGAAAGCTGCTTTCGGCGCGGGAAAAGTTGAACCTTGTAAAGTCTTACGCGCAGGCCCTGGACGAGATTCAAAAAGAAAGCGCCATCCATGAAGCCGACGAATATAAAGAAAGTTACGCCCAATATGCCGCGGCCAGCGCCCTGGCGCATAGGTACGAAAGGGAAGTCGCCGCGCAAAAGGACCGCCTTTGCCAAGCGCAAGCCCAAGAACGGATGGCCGTTGAAAAAATCGTTCGGGAGGCTTGCGCTGAAGGCGCGGATCCATTGATTCCTGCCGCGGCGCGCGATTTGGTCCGCGTGGCCCGGTCGGCGGACGGAAAACTAACGATAAGCTTAAGGTCAAAGGAGCTTGCGCCTGGCTTTGTGGAAGTCGCGTTAAAGGATTACTATTCTGAATTGTCGCTTGTGGAGACGGACGTGTACGGAAACGAGCGCAAGCTTAGCCGCGCGAAGAATGACGCGATGGATTTTTTGGATTCCCTGTCCGCCAAGCCTTACGCCTTGTCTGATTTGGCGTTGGCCGCCATGTTCCTTGAGAGCATGGGCGACCCAATTTCGCGCGCCGCTTGGTTCGCTCCGAATGAAGACCCGCAAGTTGACGCTTATTATTGCATTGGGGATTTGCCCGACACGGTTCATTTTGTGGATTTGGCGGCCAACTACAATTGCGGCAGAATGACGGTCATTCGCGACGCGTATTTGCGTGTCTCGGCTTCAGGCGGCGAGGACGACATCGCCAAATACATTTTGTTTTGCGACACGAATTTTTCATCCACTTTAAGATGCGACGACATTAGGCAAAACGCATTGAAAGCGCTTGCCTTGATCCAGCCAATAAACGCGGCAAGAACTTCCGCCGACAGCTGGAACCTCGCCGCTAACGTCAATTTTTGCTTGGCCGCCGCTTTTTCCGCCATAGCCTGCATTCCCTTTGTCGGTTCCTGGGCGTCCCCGATTGCGGCCATGTTCCGCGCCATAGCGGTTCCGTTAAGGATAATCGCCTCAAAGCTTTACGAGACTTGCAACGACATTGTTTTGATACAAGCTGGTTGCGCGATCAATTTGCAGGACGCGTTGAACAACTACGCGGGCCTTTTTGGGGATTTGCGGGCAGCGCGCGAAAGCGTTCAAAAAGAGACGGCCAGGCTGGACTTGCTGCAAGGCCGCGGCTCTGCCCAAGAAAAGCCCGTGACTTGGAGCGATTTTTCAAAAGCGCTTGACTGCATGTTGGAAAACGAAAAAGATTCGGAACTGCGAAATTTCTTTTACGGTTTGAGCGGGCCTTTTGGCGGACAAAAGGGAGTGAAGAATTTTTTTGAGGAACTGACGCGCGATGAAACTTTTTATTCTGTTGGAGAAGTCGTGGAAAAAATGTTCTTTTCGTGGGAGACAGAGAAGGAACGTAAAAAATCCGCGCTTGAATCGGCCGTGGCCCAGCGGCAAAGCGAGCTTTCTTTTTCAATGGACTTGTATTGCAAAGGCATGCTTTCGTTTTACGCGAACGACATTCTAAAGTCTTTGCCTGTGATATATGGCGACGCGATGGAAGGCTATCAAGCCCAAGTCTTTAAGGACGCGCTTGACTTTAGGAACAAGGTTCTTTTGCATTCTCAAAAGGCTCGCCTTGAAAAAAAACAAGCCCTTTTTTCTACGGAAGCCGCGGATATGGCGGACGACCATGACTCTTGGAAACAAAACATGGACGCGCTCTTAAACGCCGCCTCTAAAGAATGGGATTTGGCCGAAAAGAAAATCGCCGGCGATTTTAACTTGTGGCAAAAAGACTGGAGCGAGCGCTATCGGGCCTCTGACCAAGAATGGCAAAAGGGCTACGCGGACTTCTTGGAAGAAAAGGAAAAATGGATTTTCAACCAATATGCCGGCGCGGCTTGTGACATTCCCAAAATCGAATTTTCATTTCCCGCTGTCCAAACTTTGGCGGAAGACTATTTGGACAGCCTGTGCGATTCACAAAAATTTGACAGAGTCCTTATGGCCGCGCAAAATCTTTCCTTATTTTCCGACGACGCTTCTTTCATTCCAAGCCTTTTCTTGGACGAAAGCCTTGACCATTCCCTTTTTTCCAGCGCCTTAAAGGCTTCTGCCTCTCAAATGCAGCTTCAGGAACAAATGCAGGCCGCCGCCGCAAGAAGCGCGCTCCAAGCCTTGGGAGCCAGCTTTGAAAAGGGGGTGGAAGCAAGCCTTGGGCTAGTTGAGGAGCAAAACAAAAAGCTTGAAAATTGGGAGCTGAACATGGTCCGTTCCAGCGGCTACACGGTTGACCCTTTGATACATCGGGACGCTGTCGTCGCTTCAAGCCTTGCGAACACTAGGCGGCAAACCCAATGGGTCCACCGTTACGAATGGTTTTATCCCAGCCTGCCGGAAGTGAATTTTGACATTGATTCTTTTGCCGGAAGCTCAAGCCATTACGTCATGAAAAAAGCCCAAGAGCTTGAGCGCGTCCGACAGGATTGGGAAAAAGAAATTTTTGGAAAGGACGGTTCTCTCCAAGACGGAAAATTCAGCGAGCACATAGGCGTCGCGCCTAAATTTAAGAAAAAGCCGGATCCCAATTCGTCCTTGCTTGACAATGTCGAAAATCTTGGCTCAGGGCAAATGGGCCTGATATTGCTTGACTACCAGTGGAACGCGATAAAAAATTCCAACGGCTACTCAGAACTTGCGAAGGCCCTTTACGACCAAAGTTTTTTTGAAAGCGGAATTGACTTCTTGTCCGTTCCTTCTTTCCGCGATGTCGTCGGCGTGGCTTTTGACATAGCCGGAAGCATTCCTCCGTTCTTTTTCGTTAAATTCATCGACGACGCCGTTTTCGCCGCGGCGGACTTGTCCATGGGATTCAAGCGATGGGACGAGGTTTTGAACGACCTCTTGCGGCAGGGCGCGAGTTCCGTCATTTCAATGGGAATCGGCCAAGTCGCCGGCCTTATTGGCGACTCCATAAAGGCTTCGTTCAAGGCCTTTGAAAGCGGCGCGGCGAGCCGTTTGTTTGACGCGGCCCAAAAAGCCGCCGAAAGCTATGTTTGCTCAAACCTTTCGTCAACGCTCAACGCTGTTGACTTTATTAGAGGCAAGGTGGATTGGGAGAAGGCGGCTGATTCTTGGCTGTCCAGCTCGTCTGTCGCCAGCGCGGTCGGAATCCTTGCCGGCGGCGTTCTGGACTCAGGCTCCCTTTTTGACGCGAACGGCCAGGCTTTTAACGGAAACTTTTTTGGAAACGATTCGCTAAAGGCCGTCGCGGGATTGAATTCGACAATCGGATCCTTGTCGGGCGCCGCCTTGGACGCGCTTTTCACTGGCGACTTTTCCGTCAATCTAGCCAATGTCAACGGCGTCGGCTTTTTGGAAGTCGGCGTTAAGGACGGAAAATTTTCCGCCGGCTACGGCAGGGGAGGCGCCGACGTTTCTATTGGAACTGTTTCCGACATCGCTAAGGGCGCCTCTTCCGCCAAAAAACTTTTGTCGCGCCAATTTGGCTCAAACGAAGACCGAATCCTTTTGTCCGCTGTGAACATCTATTCCAAATTCAACGACGCTGAAATAAAGGAGCTTGCCGCCAAATTGTACGACAAGGAGCTTTCGTTCGCCTTTTCCGATTCCGCCAACGTGAACGGAAGCTTTGAAAACGGCGCCTTTGTCTTTGACAAAAATCTTTTGGCCCGGGGCCAGGCCGGAAGGGCTGAAATAATAGAGTTGGCGCTCACGCAAAACGTCGCCGCGCGAAAAAAAATGGAAGCGTCTCCAAGCCCCGAATTGTCCGGCTTTGAAAAAGGCGCCCAAGCGATAGAAGAAATGAACAAGTCCGCCCAAGCCGTGGCCGCCATCTCCGCCGCGCTTGGCGTTGACCAAGTGTCGTCTTACCAGTCGATTGCCATCGCCAACCTTGTCGCCGCTTACATGGCCGGCGGAGCGGTCGGAGTTTACGCGCTTTACGCGGACGCGGAAAAAGAAGCTGAAAAGACAGGACAAAAAATCGGCGGACTTGGCGAATTGCTTGAGCAGCCCTTTTTCCAAAACGTGGCCGAAAACAGGGGAAAACTCTTGGGCTTTAGCAAAACGATGGAGGAATACAACAGAGAGGCTAGGGAAAACGCGATCAACCGCTATGTGAAACAATGTTTGATGGATGAGAAGGCCAAACTAGGCGATGGCATTGACGCGAATCAAGTGGCAAAAATCGCCCGCGAAAAAGCCGAGCGGGAGATTGTCCTTGGGGTGGCGAACGAAGACTATGGATATGACCCTGAAAGCTACAACCTTGACATAAAGAACTACGGCTGCGTGTTGGCGACGGCCGCCTACATCGCTTATTCCGTCACCGGAAAGTTGACGACGCTTGCCGAGGCTAACGAAATCCTAAAGGATAATGACCTGTATGCATACGGAACTGACAAAAACGGCGTGACCCAAAAGAATCTTATTTGCAGCGGCGAAGGCTACGTCAAGGCCGTCAACGCCATCGCCGGCGCGAACTGCCTTGAGACGGCCGGGAAAAATTTTTCAATTAGCGCCGTAGAGGTTAATGCCGTAGATGAAAAAAAAGACAACCGCCAGGCCATTTGCGACCGCATAATCAGCAACTCAAAGAGCGCCGACGAAGTTTATTACACCTGCCTGCGCGTGAACGACGAACATTCAGTCTTGCTTAAAAGTCTTTCATGCGTGGACGAAAAAAACTACAAAAAAAATTCGTTCACTGTAATGGACCCTTGGGAAGGCGGAAAATTCGAGCCCAAGTCTTGGAGCGACATAAGCCGCGCGGACTTTTACAAGTTGACCGATTGCGGAAAGGAGCTGTATTTGTTGACCCGCTCCGCTGTCCGACAGTCTGCCTCTTGACGGAAAAGTTTTTTCAAAAGATTCCCCAAAACTATTGACAGATTTTGGGGAATTTGTTAATATTACGTCTACCTAACGGACGATTAGCTCAGCTGGTACGAGCGTCTGGTTTACACCCAGAATGTCGGGGGTTCGATCCCCTCATCGTCCAAAAAAAACTCCGCTTCATCAAGCGGAGCTTTTTTTTTGCCTTTTGGCCGGGCTTTTATCTTGCCGACTTGTCGTCGGTGACAGGATAGCGCTCCATGGGGTTTTCCATTCCTTGCGGAAAAAGAAACAAGTCTTGAATCTTTAGCGAATAGTCGGGGCGCACGCCGGAGCCCTTTAGTATTTTGCTTACCACAGGAACTGAAAAAGCGTAGTTTATCGTGTCGTAGCCCGGAGCCTTTATCAAAAGCTCAAAGCTAAAGTCTTTGGCAAGCCCTTCTTTCTTTGCCTTTTCCGGCTCCACGCAAAAAGAGTAGCAGCCTTCGGTCGCCTTGAAAGTCTTGCATGGGTTTTGCCAAGTCGAGTCAAGCATTTTGGCCGGCTTTCCGTTGAAAAGAATCGTGATTTCCGCGTTGGTCAAAGATTCGAATGTGGTTCCGTCGTAAACGGAGCCGGAAAAAATCGGGAAGAAAAAATATGGGTATTTTCCGCTCACGATTTCCGCGTCGCTTGTGTAGGACGAGCCGTGGTTGGGCCGCTTTTGGCCGCTTATAAGGCGGATTCCGTCCATTACCAGCGTGTCTACGTCGGCCATGACTTGCTTGACTGTCTCAAGCTCGCTTTGGGCGTGGTTCACGCCTCGGCCGGAAATCGTGTATTTTGGCGGAATTCGGTTCAGCACGTAACATTCGGTGTCCATGCGGCAGTTTTCGCAGTCGCAGTTGAGCCAGCTGACCTTTTCCGCTTTTAGTCTTTCATACATGTCGTCCACGTGGGCGCGGACGTAATCTTCCATCAAGTTTGTGACTTTCATATCTTCCTATTATAGCGCGCATTCTAAAAATTGCAAGAAAATTCTTTGTTATCTATTGACTAATTCCGCATAAATTTGTTAGAATGGCCATTACATAAATACGCTCGGGCGCAATCCCGTTTGCTGCGCAGGGGCGATTTTTTGGAATTTTTTAGATTGAGGTTTTAATATGTACGCTCTTGTTGAATACAAAGGCAAGCAGTATAAGGCAGAAAAAGGCGCCTTGCTTCAAGTTGACAAGATTGACGCTGAAAAGGGCGCCAAGATTGACATCGACTCGGTTTTGCTCGTTAGCGACGGCGACAACGTTAAGGTTGGCGCTCCCTATGTTAGCGGAGCCAAGGTTAAGGTAACGGTGGAAGATTCTTTCCGCGACAAGAAAGTTCTTGTTTTCAAGTACAAGAGCAAGAAGGACTACCACCGCTTGATTGGCCACAGGCAGCACTACACAAACGTTCGCGTTGACGAAATCATCGCGTAATGATAAATGTCCTGCTTGTCAATTCGAGCGGCTTTTTGTCTTGCAAGGCTGAAGGGCACGCGATGTTTGACAAAAAAGGGCGGGACATTGTTTGTTCCGCGGCCACGGTTTTGCTAAGGACTGCGGCGCGGACGCTCGGCTCCAGGCCGGGGATTGCCTTTAAAGGCGGCGCTCCTGAAAGGGGAGAACTTTTCTTTGAGGCAAGGGCGGACGAAGTTTTGGCCAAGGCTGAACTTAAGTTCGCGGCGGACTTTTTGAAAATTGGCTTTGAAAGCCTTTCCAAGGAGTTTCCGCAAAACATTCGCTTTGAATGCAATTTGGAGGAATAAAAAATGGGAAGAAGCAAAGGCGGAAGCGGCGCTAAAAACGGCCGCCAGTCAAACCCCAAGCACTTGGGCGTTAAAAGATATGCGGGCGAGCAGGTTACAGCCGGCTCAATCATCGTAAAGCAGCGCGGAACAAAGTTCTTTCCTGGCGACAACGCCAAGCTTGCCGGCGACGACAGCATTTTCGCCACGGCTGACGGAAAGGTTGTTTTCCACGAAAGCAACAACAGAAAATATATTTCTATCGTAACTGCGTAAGAAAAATATTTTCGAGAGCCGCCCGGTGACAAATGCCGGGCGTTTTTTGTTTTAGGGGCATTTAGGCCATGATTCAGTTTGCTGATGAAGCGGTAATAACAGTATCCTCAGGCAAGGGCGGAAACGGTTGCATTTCCTTTAGGCGTGAAAAATACATTCCGCTTGGAGGCCCTTCCGGCGGCGACGGCGGCCGAGGCGGCGACGTTTATTTTGTCGTAAAGCGAAACATGCGCACTTTGTCCAAGTTGCGCCGCCGTCCAATAGTCAAGGCCAAGAACGGAAGCGACGGAATGAGCTGGGGAAAGTACGGCGCCGCCGGAGCGGACTTGGTGGTTCCCGTTCCGCCTGGAACGACGCTTAGGGACGCCGAAAGCGGCGAGCTGATTCACGATTTTACCACCCAGAGCGAGGACGAAAAATTCCTGCTTTTAAAGGGCGGAAAAGGCGGCTGGGGAAACATCCACTTTAAGTCTTCCACAAACCAGGCGCCTCGAATCGCCAACAAGGGCGAGCCGGAAAAGCCTTTGGCGCGGGTGGCCTCCGGCGGTGAGATCTCCCGGGTCATGCTGTCCTTCAAAGCGGCCCTGTCCCATGCGGACGCTATCGGCACACTGATCTTCGACGAGATCGACACGGGCATCTCGGGCCTCATCGCCAACGCCGTGG